>NZ_JANQOY010000043.1 GCF_028285565.1 Acaryochloris sp. IP29b_bin.148 | reverse complement strand
AGGTGGGGCCAAGCTAGTCCAAGCGCAAAAAAGTATCAGTGGTTCAGCGCTGGCTTGGAGTCCAGATGGTCAGACCCTAGCCTTAGGGGGCCAGCAAGGAGAATGGCAGCTTTGGACCCAAAGTGCACGAGGTCAGGGATTTCGCTAGTTGTTTCGTAGGGAGCATTGTCAATGGATTTGTTTAAAACGTCCACGCCTAAAGCGGATCCAGAACAGATTGAACGACTCAAGGCCTGGGTGTCTGAAGGCTTTGCGGTTCCTGCGGATATCCCGGTGTCCATTAGTCAGTTGGCCTGTCATGAGCCGGGTTGCCCACCCATAGAAACAGTGATTGCGATCATGACCCAGCCCCCTCAGCAATATAAGCTCCATCAGGCTGTCCATGAGATTAGTAAGGAAGATGTTGATGCTCTTTATAAATCTCATGGTTAGGGTCCATAGTTTATAACGCCCCTTGGTTTGCACTAGCCAAGGAGCGTTATGCTTCATAAGGGCTGAGCTAGATTAGTTAGCGCTATAGGGTAGGGATGAATGATGCAGATTAATCTTTAAATTGCCGTCTTCATCTTTAACGTAACCAAGAGTAAACTCCACTTTGACTTCTTCGCCATCGGTTTTGGTGAAGTAGTAATTACCCATTGCTACAGCTGAGTCATCGTCAACGATGATGCCTTCGTTTTCCCAACGAACTTTCGTGTAAGGTGCAAGGGCAAACCCCTTGTCTTCTTTCAAATCTTGACCAATGAAATAGGATAAGGCTTCTTGCTTGGTCCCTCGGAATTGATCCTCAGACGCTAAGGTGGGTTTGAACAAAACGGAACCCATCTCAAACCCGTAAAACTTATCAATATGGGCAATCGCTGCTTGTTTAGGGTCTTCAGCTTTGCCGATTTCTACAATGCCATTACCCCACGCGGCTTGTGCTGCTTCGACTTCTTCAGTGGTGATATCGGAAGCGTAAGCGCTTGCAGGGATAAGAACACTAGCTAATGCAAGAGTTAATGCTTGTTTCTTCACTTTTATCTCCAAATAAATAAAAAATTAAAGTCTGTGCTGATTTTTTAGCTAGACTTTAAGAATATGAACTGTGCCAATTTTATAAGATTTAAGAAAAAATTTATATTTAATTTGCGGTGTAATCGAGAAGAAAGTGCAGCGATATTCTCTAAACTGCCGTCGTTCCGGGCAGTGGAGTTGCGATGGCCGTTAGCGTACCTTTAGGTCGTCCGCAGGACTTAGCTCTTCCTCTGGAGGCAGGTCGGTTGGAGAAAATCGCAATGCTCCAAACGCTCTTTAGGTAATGAATCTGGGTGCAAACGACAACAAAATCGAGAAATCTACATCCAAAGGCAGGATTCATTCGTATTTTTAATATGAGCAATAGCCAAGCGCCAGCTTACGCTACTCAACGAATGCAAACTCCTAAAAGGAATTCTCCATTATGAAAACGACGACTAAAGCCGTTGCTGTTACCACCGCTTTATCCGGTGTGCTGGCCCTCGGCCTAGTGGCAACTCAATCGGATGATGCAGTTGCCGGGAAGCCCGGTTATGAAAAATGTGCGGGTATCGTCAAGGCTGGCCTTAATGACTGTGGCACCAGCAAGCATGACTGTTCTGGTAAAGCCACCGTTGATAACGATCCAGAAGAGTGGATCTATGTCCCTGCTGGTACCTGCGAAAAAATTGTTGGATCAACCTTGAAAGAGGCTGCACCTCCTGCTGAAGCGGTTGAAGAAGAAAAGGAGAAAGGCTAAAACGCTTCACTCAGCAAGGTTCGAATGCCTGCTTGTTCACAGCAGGCATTCTTACGTTTTGGAGTATTTATGGTTGCAATGACAACGATTCAGGGTGCTGGGATTGGGTTGCGATCGCAACATTACACCCATATCCTCACCCATCAACCGACCATCCCCTGGCTAGAAGCCCTCTCTGACAACTATTTGGGGGGTGGTTTGCCCCTGTATCACCTGGAACAAATTCGAGCCCAGTATCCGATCACCCTGCACGGTGTTAGTTTGTCTCTGGGGTCAGCAGATCCGCTGAATATGGACTACCTGACTCAGCTCAAACAGCTTGCCGATCGGATTGAGCCAGTTCACGTTTCCGATCATCTGGCCTGGGTGTCCGTCAACGGCCATTACTTCAATGACTTAGCGCCGTTGCCCTATACGGAATCAGTCCTCCATTACGTTGCCGATCGGATTTTGCAGGTGCAGGACTTTCTCGGTCGCCGAATTCTGATTGAAAACCTATCGCCCTATCTTCAGTTTCGCCACAATAGCTTGACCGAATGGCAGTTCTTGGCCGCCCTCTTAGATGAGGCCGATTGTTATCTGCTTTTGGATATCAACAATGTTTACGTCAATGCCACCAATCATGGCTTTGACCCCTTGGACTATTTAGACGTGCTGCCTGTCGATCGGATTAAAGAGATCCATCTGGCGGGTTATGAAGAGCAGGACCAGTTTTTATTTGATACCCATGGTTATCCGGTCCAGCCTAGGGTTTGGACGCTTTATCAGCAAGCCCTGCAGCGGTTTGGTCCGGTGCCGACGCTGATTGAATGGGATACAGATATTCCCAGCTTTGATGTTTTGATGGCCGAAGCCCAGCAAGCCGACACTTATCTATGTCAACACCACCTCCAGAACTAAGAGAGTTACAGCGGTTGTTTTATGGTGCGATCTCAACCAAAGACGCCGACAGCATCCAGCAGCTCCAACCCCAAATGCGCAGTACCGAACACCTCTCCTTTGAACGAGGTTTATCGGCTTACCAAGGCAGCGTCGTCGGTAAATTGAGCCGCGCCCTCGAAGATATTTATCCGGTCTGTTGTCGGTTAGTGGGTGTCCAGTTTTTTACCGCCATGGCTCGGCAATATATCCGTCGTCATCCATCCCAATCTCCTGACCTCGGGGATTATGGGGAACAGCTCCCGGCCTTTATCGCCCAGTTTGAACCGGCGGCCTCGTTACCTTACCTGCCGGATGTGGCCCGTTTAGAGTGGCATTGGCACCGCATCTTTAACAGTGCAGACCAACCGGGTTTAGATTTGACGGCTTTGGGGCAAGTGCCGCCTGAGCGTTGGCCCGAACTGGTGCTCCAGCTTCCTGACAATGCTGTGTTAATGACCTCCCCCTATCCGGTTCACCGAATTTGGCAAGTGAATCAGGCCGATGCCGCTAGTACCGAGACCATCGATCTAAATGAAGGCGAAGTGAATCTGTTCCTCTGGCGAGACCAGTGTGAAACCCGGATTGACTTGCCCAATGCTGCTGAGTGGCAGCTCCTACAGGCGTTTGACTCTGGTGCCCCGTTTGGAGAGATTTGTGTTCAGCTTGAGCACAACGCAGATATTGACGTCACCGCTTTGCTACCTCTCTGGGTGCAGAGAGGATGGGTGACAGGATTCACTCTCAGCAGAGACGAATCGCCTTAAAGGCTTACAGTCAGGGGCACGAGTAAAAATAGAAAAAAGCTATCATGACCGTGTGTTTCGAGAGTCCCTTGCACTGCTCTGTTAGCCAAGATAAACATACTGTGGCCTTAACCAAAAAATTCTCTACCACTCTGCAAAATAAAAACGATCATTTTCGTTCACGGCATCTCGGAGAATCAATTCCAGTGCCCGTAAATCCCACAAAACCCAATACACTCCTTCAGGGCTTTTATCAACTTCTGGATGTGCAAGCAAATAGGACAAGAGTTTTGCTACAGTCTCAAGTCCCTGCTTTGGGTCGTACCAAACAGGAGCATCGTCTGATTCTTCGTCTTCATAAGACTCCTCTTTCATAAATGCACTGAGTGGTGTAACTCCGATGTCCTCAGCGACATCTTCTAGAAGCATATTTGCTGCAAGTAAACTGACACCAAAAATCAACCCTTCATCCTTGAAATCCATTTCTGGAGGCAAGTTACAAGATCCACCAGTTTTGAGGATAACTGCTAGCTCACGAGACATAGATTTCAAATTTGAAGTTGACTAACTGAAGCACATGAACAACTCTAGGAAATTTGAGTTTTAACGTTCGCAATCACCGGATTTATCTATTTTTGCTCGTGAACAGTATTATCCTTCGACGTTCCGGTGCATTGCAGTTTTTATACTGCTTGACATCACTATAACTGCTGAAGAACAGCCGTTCGTCTAATAATATCTAAAGAACTATTTCCTCCTATCCAAACATCGTCTTTTGAGCGAACAGAATAGCAATCAGGGATATAAATCTCCAACTCATGAAATCTATTGTCCACGAATTGCTCCGCCAAGCTTAGTTGACGTGGTGAAGCTTCGGCATAATCTTCCCAATCATTTTTCTTCGAGTTGAAATCATCGTTCGGTGTTTTACGAAGCTGCGACTGCCAAAAGAGACGACCGCTAGGAGTGTAAACAAAATGCTCGACTGATTCCCCAGAGTTGAAAATTTCATAACCAATAAGACCATCAGTATCTTCTGCAAAGAACGTTATAACTCTGGCTTGAAGCTCCTCAGATATGGTTTTGGGAACTGTTTTGCGACTATTATCTCTTGGATTGAGAATTCGCAAGAATCCTGCAATATTCTCTTCATACCAGCAAGGTGTCCAAGGAATGCATGTCCATTGATATGCTTCAACAACTGGAATGCAATCACCAACTTGGCCACTAGGATATGATGTTCGCTTCTCTGCATCGATTTTTATGAGACTCAGTTTTAGCGATCGCCATCTCTGAATTGTTTGTAGATCAACCAATTTCTCGATAACTTTTTCGAATGATGCTTCAACTGTAAATATTGACCACTCATTAGTTGCCAATGCAATCTAAGAAGTCTGATATCCCTAAACGCTTGGAACTACTTACTGATTGTTGCGACATAAAACAGATGAAATGCCACAATTTAGTTCTCAGTTTGTCCAAAGTGATTTGCCGTATAACTATTTATTATATGGATAACGGCTTATAACTTCGGTAGAAGGGGTATTATCCGCCAAGAACCGGATAAATCTGGGATAAGGACATTATCAAGCACAAGTCAGATAACTTCGGCTCTGAGGGTATTAGCCCACAGTTCACAGTATTCAGAAGACCAATTTTTGGATGCTTAAGAATGCAGTTGTTACGCTTCTGGTAGAAACTCAGCATCCAGCATCTGTTCTGACGTATAGGGAGACTCTACAGGAAAGGTTTCTAGAGGCAGTCCTGTTTCTTCTGCTGCTTTGTTACGAGCCTGTTGGTATGTCTTATCCAAAATCTGTGGATAGAAGTTCTTAAGGCTGGGACTGTCTTCTAGGGTGTCCTGTATGCGAATCCGATGTTCAATGATAGTCCCGCGCCAGCTATTACTCCGTTTACTGGGTTGGTACTGCCACTTGAGTAGATGCATTAAAAGAACACGGAGATTACTTCTCAATGCATTCTTTTCATGGCGTCCCAAGCTCTCAACCTCTTCAATCAAATTCTCAAGATCTAGCTCACTAAATTTACCTTGCTTCAGTAGTTCAGCCGTTTTATCGATCCATTCAACGAAATCAGTTTCATAGAGAGATTCGTTAGATCGATGATCGCGCTCACCAGATTTTGCAGAGCTAGGCAGTTGGGTGCTGGTCATATCGTCACCAAAACTTTGGCTACCTCACTAATCTGACACATCGAACCATTTCATTGACGAGTAGTTCTGGATCACAAAAATCTAGACCTTTGATTAGACTGGTTTATCTCCTAACCCGTTCCTCAGCGATGGTACCTGAACTGAAACCTGAATGTGCCCTGGATAGAGGTATCTGCGATTTCATCTTTTTAGATAGAAGTATTTGGTACAAAGCCTCAACAGTTGGCCGTTAAAATCTAAGGGCAGGTAAGGCGTAACCCCTTCAAATTTGTGACTCAGACTAAGCCCACAGATATTTGCCAAGTCCGTTGTTTTAACCAAGACTTGGTCACCCAAGCGAATGAAGCACTGCCAGGAGAAGATCTGCTATTGGAGGCTCAAGTGCTGTTCAGTGCGTTAGCCGATCGGTCCCGATTAAAGATTTTGTATGCCCTAAGTGAAGGAACCGAACTTTGTGTTTGTGATGTGGCGTCTTTGCTGGGGATGAAGATTGCCACGGCGTCCCATCATCTGCGAAAGCTACGGGATCTCCAAATTCTCAAGTATCGAAATGATGGCAAATTAGCGTACTACTCTCTCAAGGATCAGCGCGTTGCGGAAATTCTTCACCATGCCCTGAATCAATTGGTCGAATAAGTCATTCTAATGTTGGCTTGAATGTTTGATTTGGGTACAGTAACATTCTAATACTGCTTTGAATGTTTGAATGTGGAGAGTCGCTATGAGCGATCATTGCTGCCAAGCCAAAGCCAAGGAATTGTCAAAGCTGAGAAAGCAACAGGCAAAAGTGCTTTGGGCCGTTCTGCTGATCAACCTCCTGATGTTTTTCGTTGAATTTGGAGCGGGGATTCGGGCAGAATCTCTCTCTCTTACGGGAGACTCGTTGGATATGCTTGGGGATGCATTGGTGTATGCCAGTAGTCTGTATGTCCTGAACAAAAGCATTAAAGCCCAGGCAGGAGCCGCTTTTCTTAAGGGTCTGATTATGTTCCTATTGGCGATTGCCGTTTTTGCCAGGGCCAGCTATCAACTGTTTGTAGGTGCGAGTCCAGAAGCCTCCACCATGGGCCTAGTGGGCATTATTGCTTTACTCGCAAATTTGTTTTGTCTCTTGCTCCTCACCCGACATCGGCAAGATAACCTGAATATGTCTTCGGTGTGGTTATGTTCTCGCAACGACATTATTGCCAATACCTCTGTATTGGCAGCAGCAGGATTAGTCTCCCTGACACGGTCTATCCTGCCGGATTTAGCGGTGGGTATGCTGCTAACGGTTGTTTTTACCCAGTCAGCTGCAAAAGTATTGTCCCAATCTTGGCGACAGATGCAACAAGCCTAATTTAAATAGCCCTTCGCTTGCAGATTGACCATTATTTTTTAGGTTAAAATCAGCGATACCACTTATTTCAGCTTTGATGAACATAAATCCAGGTGCCTGTAGTTCCCAACACAGAAAATATTGAGTTCTCATAGCAAAACTAAATCAATTCAGGTTAAGACTTGGATTACTCCCACTTTATTGGCGTTAATGAATGTATGAACTCAGCCTGTTGGGAATGAGAGTGATAAAAATTGGGAAATTTAAGTAGAGTAAGACTTCCAACTCCCTAGATTTTTGCAATTGGTTTTAATCACTCTCCCCCTTTTCTCATATCCATAACTTTTGGTGCAAGATCTTCGTTAAGGAATAGCCTAAAGTTGAGTTTCAGCTATATCGAGGGCACGTGAACTGCCAAAGATATTCAAGATATCCTCGCTACTCAGATCAATGCGTAGGAATTCAGATGTAACCCTGGTTGCCTCAATGGAGCCTCCAGCATCTATATAACCTGCAAAATCTAAAATATCTCTAGCCTGAAAGTCCTGAATAGTATTAGTATCTGACCGACCATCCAGCAGATCCTGGTCAAATTGAAAGGTATCAGCACCGCCATCACCAATCAACACATCATCTCCTGTGCCACCGTTCAGAACATCGGCTCCTTGCCCCCCAATCAGCGTGTCTCCACCAAGCCCTCCCGTGAGATCATCTTGGCCTGCTTCACCTCGAAGTTCATCATTGCCACTCCCACCATCCAAAGTATTGGATTGGCCATTCCCTAATAGACGGTCATTACCGCGTCCAGTGACGATCTGTTCAAAATTTTCAAAGATTTGTCCTCCTCTCGCACGGTCTCCAACCTGTCCTCGGTCAAGAAAAATCGTTAAGTCCCGGCCATCCGTTGGATCGAATCGAATGAGGTCATTTCCACCTCCACCGTCAAAGGTATCAATACCACTGAAGTCTCGAACCGTCACAATGTCATTGCCAGCACCGGCGTTGACAATGTCATCCCCAGCACCACCCTCTAGACTGTCAGCGCCCCTGTCACCAAAGATCTGATCATTGCCAGCTCCTCCTTCAATGGCATCATTCCCCTGATCTCCAAATAGAACATCGTTTCCCTCATCACCTTTAACTTGATCATCACCGCGCCTGCCACGAATAACATCATTGCCCTCTAAGCCACTTAGAAAATCGTTATCAACAGTGCCATTAAGAACATTGTTATCCTCATCTCCAACAATAATATTGTCAGGAACAGAGGCCATCCAGAGTTCACGGCCATTGATGCCATCATTTGCATTGAAAAATAGATTATTTCCGATGATTGTAATGTCATTGGGTGATGAAGCCTTAGCACCTAAGTTGATATCTTTAAACAGTTGAGTACCAGCTTCAGTACCATCACTTACCCATAGCTCTCGACCTGTAGTACCATCATCAGCTGTAAAAAATAGCTTGCCATCCACTTCTATCAAGTTTGTTGGAGAAGAGGAACGATCGCGCTTAGGATTAATATCTTTGACGAGTTGAGTACCAGCTTCAGTGCCATCACTCACCCATAGCTCTAGACCTCTAATACCATCATTCGCTGTAAAAAATAGCTTGCCATCTACATCTGTAAAGTTCTGGAGAGCAGCGGAGTTTCTCCGTTTAGGATTAATATCTTTGACGAGTTGAGTACCAGCTTCAGTGCCATCACTCACCCATAGCTCTAGACCTGTAGTACCATCATCCGCTGTAAAAAACAGCTTGCCATCCACTTCTATAAAGTCAGTTGGAAAAGGGAAATCACCACTTCTAGGATTAATATCTTTGACGAGTTGAGTACCAGCTTCAGTACCATCACTTACCCATAATTCTCGACCTCTAATACCATCATCCGCTATAAAAAACAGCTTGCCATCCACTTCTATAAAGTCAGTTGGAAAAGGAAAATCATCACTTCCAGTCGGATTAATATCTTTGACGAGTTGAGTACCAGCTTCAGTGCCATCACTTACCCATAGCTCTAGACCTCTAATACCATCATTCGCTGTGAAAAATAGTTTGCCATCCACTTCTATAAAGTCGGTTGGAAAAGAAAAACTATCGCGAGTAGGATTAATATCTTTGACGAGTTGAGTACCAGCTTCAGTACCATCGCTCACCCATAACTCTCGACCTATCGCACCAAAATCATCTGCCGTGAAAAATAGCTTACCATCCACTTCAATTCCACTCGATGGATAACTACCAATCCTAGGGTTAATATCCTTGACGAGTTGAGTACCAGGTTCAGTACCATCACTTACCCATAACTCTCGACCTCTAATACCATCATCTACTGTGAAAAACAGCTTGCCATCTACTTCTATTAAATCAGCTGGAGAAGGGTCGTCATCGCCATAGCGGTAAGTATCACTCCTAGGGTTAATATCTTTAACTTGCAGAGTACCAGTTGTAGTACCATCACTCACCCATAACTCTCGACCTGTATCACCATCAATAGCCGTGAAAAATAGCTTACCATCCACTTCTATAAAACTAGCAGGATTAGGGTTCTCAAAGTCATAGAAAATTCTATTAGAATCACGTCTAGGGTTAATATCTTTAACCCGCTGAGTACCAGGTTCAGTGCCATCACTTACCCATAACTCTCGACCCGTATTACCATCATCTACTGTGAAAAATAGCTTACCATTCACTTCTATTAAGTCAGCTGGAGAAGGGTCGGCATCGCCATAGCGGAAAGTATCACCTCTAGGGTTAATATCTTTAACCAATTGGGTACTGGCAAGAATACCGGCATAGGACGCTTTTGCCTTTCTCGTAAAAACCTGATGAGATAATTGAGGATGCGCTCCCAACTTTTCCTCAAGTTGCCAATTACCACCCAATGCACTACTTCCTATCTTTGTCTGGGAAGCAGCGATAGGTAAATTCGTTATTCGGTGTAATCTCTTTTGAAACTCATTGCCAATATCTCCAGCTGCCAAGTTACAGCTATACAGCAAAAGAGGCGGAGATTTAGATAGTTGCATCCAACTTTTTAGAGCTGAAGTATAACTATTGATATTGTCTAAAGTGAGCTCTACATTTCCAAGTGACAAACAGCCAGGTTGACCATGAGCCACAATATGGATAGCCTCAACTTCCTGATGATGTTGGAGTGTTTGAGTAATTTGTTGAATGCCATTCTCATGAGGATCTAATGTGATAACCCTGACATTAGGTTGCACTCCATTAATCAGGGTATCAACATCATCAATAGTTGGATCAATAAATAAGATAGTGGGTGCAATGATGGATGCTGCAACCTCAGCAGTTAGTGATACCTCATCATATATAGATAAATCTTGTGTAATTATAGTTTGCATCTTAATTTTTCCTTATATTCATACAATAGAATACTGAATTACTTAGAATAGAGGGGTTTACTACTCTCTAGTTAAACAAAAAATATATTTTTATTTAAATAAAATCGAGAAAGAAAATTTATGAGTTTAATTACAGATTTAAAAGTCTTCACCATAAAAGCATATAAACTCTTATCGTTCAAAAATTTACCCTATTCAAGCATCAATTTATCAAATATACTTCGTAAGTTTTTACAAAGATTTTTTCTTGTCAAAATTTATAGTACTAGAACTCTAATTTTATCCTGGCTAGAATTTAAAAATATTTTGCATAGACAAAGAATATAAAAAGTTTTTGATAAAACTATTCTTATGATTTAATTTCTTTGGAAGAGTATCTTTAATCTTGAGGCTTTGTCATTCTGTCATCTAGCGATCAGACATGCCTTTAATGCAATATCATCGTTTTAAAGTTCTGTTATCTAAAGTGATACAAGAAAGCTATCGCCATCTGATCTCATCTATAAAAATGATGGAAAACATAGATGAACCTTTTGACTCTTTGGGTATAGCGTTGATGCAGTTGACTCAAGAGATACAGTCACCCAGGTTCCAGCTTTTCCCTCTTTGACCTCTATGTCCTGGATTTAGATGAGATTTGCGATCGCGATGATGAATCAGGAACTTTGGCTCAGGTATTACAACAATGCGTCACAGCAGTCCATCAACGAGACCAAGAACTAGCAACAATTCACACTCAATCCTCCCCTGCGCAAGTGTAAGCACCAGAATTGAGAATAAAATACATCGACCGCTAGATACACTTGCTGAGAACAACGAGAGTTTAGCCTGAAATAATAGGGCTTAAGGGGCCAAACAATCCGTTAGCAGTTGCTGTAGCTATGCTTTCAGGATTTGATTCGCTGGGTTGTCTGAGATATGAGAGATCAATTTAGAAAGCTCTGCCCCTGCAACTCAAGTCATTTTCAGTTTCTGAAACTTTCTCGAATGCCGAATGATGATCTCGGAGGATGGAGAAAAATGAGCCCTGATACGTCAGAAAAATTTACTGTTCGGCCTACTGTCGCAGCAGATCAACCATCCGTCACGACTTTGCTAAAGGTGTCATATCCTGTCTTGATGCGTTCAGCATATTCTCCCACTGTGCTGTCAGCAGTACTCCCACTCATCACCCAGGCCAACCCAACCTTACTGGCATCAGGAACATTCTATCTTGCGGAAACCCAGCGCAAGGGTGTGATCGGCTGTGGCGGCTGGACACGGGAGCGACCGGGTACTCGGAAAATTGAAGTCGAACTGGGCCATATTCGCCATTTCGCCACTCATCCCGCCTGGGTGGGGCAGTCCGTTGGTCGATCGATTTATACGGTTTGCGAACAGGCTGCGCGAGCGGTAGGCATCAAACGGCTTGAATGTTACTCAAGTTTGAATGCAGAAGAGTTCTATGCTGCTTTAGGGTTTAGATCAGTGCGGCAACTCGACGTTCCGCTGGTCTTGGGTCACAGCATACCGAGCGTTCTGATGGAGCGGATTTTGTGATGATCGATCAGCGTTATTCCTTGAGCGTAGGTCCCCAGGCGATCCGCTATCTTGAAGAGCGGCAGGTTCAAGACAAAGTTACTATCAGAGTGTGTTAAGGGGCTAAACAATCCGTTAGCAGTTGTTTGAGCTGTGTAGTGTCAATATTGCGGCCAATAAAGACCAACTGATTTTTTGGGGCATCAGGCCACTGATCGGCATCCATCGTATAGCGCTTGCCACTGAGCTGAAAAATATAGCGGGATGTATTTTTCTCAAACCACATAAAACCCTTGGCTCGAAAGACTTCTTCGGGTAGCTGATCGGTGACGAAAGCCTGCATTTTTTCCAGGATAAAGGGCCGATCACTTTCAAAGACCATCGATGAGAAGCCGTCGACGGTGAGATGATCCGAATGATGGTGATGATGATCGTGATCGCCATGGTGGTCATGGTCTCCATGATGGTGGTGGTCATGATCATGATCGTGATGATGGTGATGGTCATGATCAGCCCCCTGCTCTGCAAAGGCTTTGGCTTCCGCTTCATAAGCCTTTGGATCAAAGAGAGCGGTATCCAGAATCAGGGGTAGCGGGACTTGGCCCTGTTGCGATCGCAATAGCCTTGCCCCCCATTTGCGATCGCGAATCCACTCCTCTAGTTCCTCCACCTTCTGATCGGTGGTCAGGTCGGTTTTGTTGAGAACGACAATATCGCCAAAGGTGATTTGATTCAGGGCCGCCTCACTCTGAAAACATTCCGGGGTAAAGGTTTCTGAATCCACCAAGGTAATAATGGAATCTAACATCGTGACGTCTTTCAGTTGAGAACTGACAAAGGTGAGAATAATCGGTAGCGGATCCGCCACCCCCGTGGTTTCAATAACGACATGATCAATTTTGTCCTCTCGTTCTAGGACGGAATAGACTGCCTCCACCAGGTCGTCATTGATCGTGCAGCAGATGCAGCCATTGGTCAGTTGAACCATATTTTCGTCAATGGTGGTCAGCAACTGACTGTCAATATCAATATCACCAAATTCATTGACCAGTACAGCCACCTTCAGGTCTTGGCAGGTATTGAGAATATGGTTAAGGAGCGTGGTTTTGCCACTCCCTAGAAACCCCGTGATAATCGTCACGGGCATGCCTTTTTTGGGCAGCTTGATGTCGAGGGATTGGGATGTTTGGACGCTTGCAGATAAATTAGTCAACGGTATCCTCCAAGGGCTGAGTGGGGAAAGAGTCTGAAGGTGAAGGTGATGCAGTGGATAGGGTCAGGGCGAGCCGCTGCAGGGTAGTGAAGATGTTATAAAACCCATTCGCCCGAGACGGCGTTAAGCTCACATTCAATCCTGTTTGCTGGATGAAATCAGGCGTGACCCGAGCGATTTGTTCTGGGGGTAACCCATCCAAGCCTTTAATCAGTAACCCCACTAACCCTTTGGTCATTTGGGCGTCCGAGTCACCTTGGAAATGAACTAGGCCATTCTCTAAAGTTGCCGTGACATACACCTGAGACACACAGCCCACAACTTTATTGTCAGGCTGCTTATCCGCCTCTGGAAAGGGCGGGAGTTGCTTAGCAAACCACAGTAAGTACTCATACCGGCGCTTGGTATCCGTAATAGATTGGAAGCGCTTCACGATTTTGGCGAGGGCAGGGGGGAGAGACGGATCAACAGACATGATGGAGGACCGGGAAAGTGCGATATCAACCATAAGAATAAGCGTAGGTGGTTATTTGTGGGGATGAATCACGGTCCGAGCAACACTGGCTTTAGTTAAGGCTGGAACAATGCGATCGCAAGCCATTCGTCCGCCGTGCAAATTCCGGGCGACAGGACCCACATGCAATGCGGCCCAGGGTCCCATCAAAAACAGGTCACACCCAGGCCAGCGCAAATGTTCATCTAGCACCGGCAATCCATTGACAATCTGATTGGGGTATCGCTCCAATATCTCTCCCATCAAAGGATGAGCTGTGATATCCGTGGTGGTGCCCGTGGCTAACCAGATCCGCTTAATCCGCTGATGGGCCAGACAATCGTGAGTGTTGGCTACATTACACTGCACTTGCCAAGCGTCATGGTGCCAAAGGGCATGAGACACTTGGCACTGTTCATAAAAGGTGACTTGGCCGGACTGGGACAACCGCCGTAGCTGAGTCAGCAATTCGGGGGCGATGGATCCACCATTGCGGGCCGCTTGAATCATTTGCCAGCGCACTTGCCAATCAGGTTCGGCCTGAAACCCTTTCAGATACTTGGGACCCAACCATCCCGGTTCTGCATCAAATATTTTTTTATTAAGAGTCCGTCGAGCCATCATCAAAACCTTGGCTCCGCGCTTAATCGCTCCCAAGGCCAAATGAGCACTGGACTGACCACTGCCAATAATCAGAACCGTCTCACCGCTCAGATTCGGTACATCAGACAGATTAATGTTTTGGCTATGGCACAACCGTTCAGGCGGATGTGGATTCACCTCGGCAGTCCAATCAGGGATCTGGGCGGCTCCCCCACCCGTTGCTAACACTACCCGTCGGGCTTCAACCTGTTCCCCTGTATCTAGCTGCAGCTGAAATCCCTTCGCCAAGGGCGTGAGTTGAACCACCTGAGCGGCAGTCACCTGATCGCGTAATTTCCACCGATCAACGACGGTCTCACAAAAATCGTGAAACAGTTGGGTTCCAGGACGATTGTAAGGGTAATACAACTCTTCTTGGCGATGTTCAGCAAAGTTAAACAGGGTTTGCTTCACATCCGGGTGATGAACGCCAGGCGAGCGTAAATAGGGAATCTCCTGAGCGGCAAATTGTTTTCGCCACTGGACCATCCAGGTGCCGCTGGGGTCAAAAATCTGGAGGCGACTCTTAAGAGCAGGCTTTTTCTGAAGTAAATGGGTAACGAGCGTAAGCGCCTGAGGACCTGCCCCAATAATGGCAATATCAATCCGATGATTCACAAGCAATGAAAGAGGTGAGGTTTGTCGTTATGATAATGATTATCATTTTATAATATGAGTTTCAAACCTGCCCAGCTTATAAAAACTTGATCGGCTAGAGGATAGGAGGACATTCGCAAGACAGTCCTTAAAGCTAAGGGAAATCAATGTCGAGTAAGACTTCCAGCTTCCCTAGCCCTTACTTCACTCTCTTAACGACTGCATCCCACCTTCCAAAGGACGGTGGATCTATAGCATTGCGTTAAGGTCGGTTAACGTGGGTGAATCTGCTTGTAATACTGTTATTGACGTACTGACAAGCTTGCCCCGATTCACCAAAGATCCCTCATTAGAACGCCATCCTTGACAACTTAGTTGGGTTTTGTTAAGTCTTTTAGTAATGTTTAAAATTTTTATATTATGAGTAACACAAATCCGAGTCCTTGGCCTAAGTTATTGTTAGTTTGGGCGGGTATAGGAGTAGCAGCTTCAATTTGGATTAATCTCCAAATTGGATAAAAATTGATTGTGAACTAAAATTCGCCTGGGTTAAAGGTTAAAAAGTATCCTGTTCCTTTGTAATGCCCAGGTTTAGTCATCACTTCACCAGTTTTTGTTAGCAATAGAGAGTAAATTATTCCTCTCAATACTGGTCATTCAGGCCGCCTCCCCTGAGCAATAATCGACTTGGCAAAGAAAGCAAAGCAATTCATAAGCTTTTTTGGTCTCCAAATCTTAAAGATTTGATTAATTAAAAATTAGGGCAAATCTATTCTTATAGGCTCAATAAAGTTGTTATCTTTATTGAGCGATAGGTAACGAGCATTAATTGTCGCCACCGCTCTAAAAACCTTGACATGAACATATCCTTGAGCACTACCAAAGACGTATAGACGGCTTTTAAGCTCTGATAGGCTGCTCAAAAATTAGACAACCTCAACTACTGTTGTCGCGATCAAGCCTGCTTTCAGAATAAGTTGCGGCTTATCACTTTGGGACTGGATACCATCAATACTAGAAAAAGTGATCAAAGCCTGGGGAAATCAAGTAGAGTAGGACTTCCAGTCTCCCTAACACTTATGCAACTGGACATCTACACCTGGCAATGGCAAAATCACACCCTAAACATTGCCACTGAAACCTTTGGATCCGGTCCCTCAGTATTACTATTGCCCGCCTTTAGTACGGTGTCTACGCGGGCAGAACTGGCAACCTTAGCCCAGGCTTTAGCCTCTCATTTTCAGGTTACGCTTATAGACTGGCCGGGATTTGGCGATTCCGACCGTCCTGCACTTCCCTACCAGCCGGATATCTATCGTCAATTTCTGAAGGCTTTTGTAAGGGACACCTTTCCCCAAGAGGTGGCTGTTGTGGCAGCAGGCCATGCTGCTGGGTATGCGCTCGCCCTCCAGTCCTGGTCACGGATGATATTGATTGCGCCGACCTGGCGAGGTCCACTGGCAGTCATGGGTGCACCCGTAGCAATGCGTCGAGGGATTCGCCAGTTAGTGAGCGCACCTGTAGTCGGTTCAGCACTATATGGGCTGAATACTCGTCCTGGGTTTTTGAAATGGATGTATCGTCGCCATGTCTTTGTGGATGAAACCCAATTGACCTCTGACTATATCGCTAAGCGCTATCAAAATACGCAGCAACCCGGTGCTCGGTATGCACCAGCAGCCTTTGTCACAGGGGGCTTAGATCCAGTGGATGAGCGAGAAGAGTTTTTAGCTGGCTTGGCGCAACAAGCTGAGCCAGTCATGGTAATCGTGGGAGAGCAAGTCCCGCCTAGATCCAAAGCTGAAATGGAAGCGATGGTTAAATTGCCGAATATTCAAGCCACTTACTTACCTGGGAGTCTGGGTATGGCGGAAGAGTTTGGTGATGAAATTGCACCTATTACTCTCTCTTTTTTACAACAAGACACTTCACCAACCTAATTGGTGACGGTAGGAGAGCTAAATTCTAGAGTATGAAAGGATTTACAGACCCGTTTCGATAGGCGCTCTTTGGCAGATGGCACAGCCACAACCAATGGCATCTTCCATGCGATCGCTTTGAGACATTTCCACAGTGGGGAAACCCTGCTCAGCCTCGATCTGATCCTGGATATTGGTCGTTGCCGAGGTTGACTGAGGCATCGCTAAAGCTAGCAACAGAGAGCCTGAGCATCCTAATGTCGTCAGAATATTTTTTTGATCGATCATTCCTGAAGCCTTGTGATGAAGGTTTAATCCAGTATAGCCAGGTTGAAAACGGCTTTACTCTGGTGTGTTTACCATGCCAAACGTATGTTGGGAGGCATTTAAACCAGTATGCCCTAGGGAATATATGACTTTTCAGCCTTATGCATCCAGACGATTATCGTCGGCTGTTTAGGAGATCCAGCCCCAAGTAGACTGTTTGAGTAAAGGATGGGCTGCTTGTTTTTGAGCTTCAGGTTCTTGGATTTCATACAAAATCTTGATCACCCGATCTGCCTTGGGATTCGTTCCCAAACGATCGGCAATATTCAGTATGCCTTCGCCCACAATCGTATTGGCTTCATCCACATTGGTGATACCTTCTAAGCGTTGATAAACCGCAGTAAATTCTTCTCGCAGAATGACCGCATCCGCAGAATCGGGCAACCGTTCAATCATCGCCGCAATTTCAGCTCTGACCTGGGTGGCGCTGACTTGAGGCTGAACCTGCATGACCTTGGCTTCTGGCGAGTCAATCAAGGGAACCGCTGTTGCAGGTGGCGCTTCAGGCCCTGGCGATATCAACGTCATAATCGGCATGGCATAGCATCCAACACACATAATCCATCCCCTTGATCAGGCAATAAGGTTTGTACTTATGGCTTTACAGCCTTCAATTGCACGACGACGGTAATATGCCAAAAGTTGCATTTAGCTTATCAGAAATAAGATGGCCATACTGTTGCATTCCTTGCAGAAGCAAAGATACCAATGCTATGACAGACCCAATCGGACACAACCTTATGATGGATCAGTCAGGAACGGAGAGTGCAGATGGGTACATCAAACATAGAAACGAATGACATTGGGTAAGGATAATTTGAAGCAGCCGTGGATTGGGGTCAATCGTTGGTCCCATTCACACCCCTTAGATCGCATTGCCATTGCCATGATTATGGTGTTGAGTCTGTTAATCGGGGGAATTATCTGGAGCGGGGACCATACCTTTCCCAAGGTCCGCGAGTTTAGCTGGCAAGATCAGCAGATCGGGGTGGAAGACACCGCCTTTATTCTCACCTTCAATCGAGCGATGGATTGGCAGTCGGTGACGGATCATCTGAAGATTCAGCCTCCCATACCGGGCAAATTCAGTTGGTCTGGCCGTCGATTAGCCTATACCCTTAACCAACCTGTGCCTTACGGTCAATCGTTTCAAGTCACTCTCGACCAGGCCACGGCAGCTACTCGGGGTGATGCCGAGGAGTCGGTGAAAATGCAGCCGTTTACGGGACAGTTTCGCAGTCGCGATCGCGCCCTCGTCTTTCTCGGGATTGATGGGGAAGAAAATGGCCGTTTGGTAACGCATAACTTCACCCAAAACACTCATCAAATCCTAACGCCAGACACTCTGATCGTTTTGGATTTTAAAGTGGATCTCAAAGGCGATCGCATTTTGTTTACCGCCATCGATCGGGCGCATGCAGACCAAGATGTATTTGAGCAAAAACTCTATGTTGTCCCGTTAACGCCAACGGCCACCTCACCCAGCCATCAGCTCCTGTTAGACAATCAAGACTATCAACTTTTAGATTTTGATGTTACGCCTAATGGAGAAGTGCTGATCGTCCAGCAGTTTAGTCGGCAAGCGAATGAACCCGTTAGTCTCTGGGAGTTAACCGATTCAGCACCACGTCGGCTCCAACACAATGCAGATGGTCAATTTTTAATTACGCCCGATGGTCAAACCTTAGTTATTTCTCAAAATCAAGGCGTTGCCATGGTGCCCCTATACGGTGATGCCAACAGTAAACCCGTCGATTTTTGGCCCAAGTTTGACCAAATTTTAAGTTTTGCTAGAAATGGATCGGCAGCCCTGATGGCTCAAAATAATCCCGACTCCACTCGCTCGCTCTATCTCTTATCCAATCAAGGTCAAGAACAAGAATTACTCAAGGTTGGAGGGTACGTCTTAGATGCAGAGATGAATCCCAGTACACAAACTGTTTACTGTTTATACACGACGTTTAATCGCAGCCAAACCGCCAGTTTTGATCTTCACATCAGCGCCATTCATCTAGACACTGGCAAAAAACAACGCCTGATTACTATTCCTAAACAGTCGAGCGGTACCCTCAGCCTCGCTCCAGATGGGTCGGCCTTGCTCTATGAAGAAGTGACTATCACGGATAATCCCAGCCAGAGTGTTGTTCGAGATTCCGTAGGCCAAACGATCAGTGCAAGTCAAGTATGGTTATACCCGTTACAGGACACCAACACCATTTCCTCCAAGCAGAAAAAACCACAGAAACTACTCGCAGGTATTCAACCCCTGTGGCTGCCCTAAAGTGGGCAATCTATACTCAAGTGAGAGTATGGCTGACCTTGTGGCATAAAGTGAGTCCTTGCCTTATGCCAACCTCAGGTTAGGGTAGGTACTGCAGCAGAGATGAGTCCAAAGGGCTTGTTGTCTCTCAACTATCGTCCAGAGATGTCACTCACTGAAAACACTCACGTTTTAGGAATACCTTGAATGCCCCAATTTGGTAGTGGATTAACTCTATTTCTGAGTCTGATGGTTGAGGCCATGCCATTTTTAATTTTTGGTGTGTTGGTCTCGGGCATTCTGCTGCTCTTTATTGACGAACAGCGATTAATTGCCAAGTTTCCCAAAAACCCCTTGTTGGGAGCGCTTTCTGGAAGCCTATTTGGCTTTTTATTCCCCGTTTGTGAATGTGGGAACGTTCCTGTAGCTCGACGGTTGCTGATTCAGGGGGCGTCTGCGCCGGTTGCCATTGGCTTTTTGCTAGCAGCCCCAACCATTAATCCAGTCGTCATTTGGGCGACCTGGTCGGCATT
Source organism: Acaryochloris sp. IP29b_bin.148 (assembly GCF_028285565.1). Lineage (GTDB taxonomy): Bacteria > Cyanobacteriota > Cyanobacteriia > Thermosynechococcales > Thermosynechococcaceae > Acaryochloris. The sequence goes on along the minus strand of NZ_JANQOY010000043.1, from coordinate 17,247 downwards.
CCCGGATCAACCCGAAATTGTGGTGTTGCGAGTGGTATTTTCCTTTGCGATCGCAACCATTGTCGGTTGGGTCTTTAGTTGGCAAGCCGATCTCAAACCCTTTTTACAACCCAATATTGCGGCACTAATGCCCCCTTCACCCGGTTCCTCTACAGCGGAATCCCCTGAGCCCACCGGTTTGTTAAAATCCGGCACCTACTTTCTAGATCAGCCCGGCAATCCAGTTGCCCTAGAAGCCGCTAACTTGGATGCTGTACTGGCCATTGCCTCCCCTCAGCGCAAATCTCTCTGGGATAAACTCCCCCTCTTGCTGGAAAACACCATTCAAGAACTGCGAGAGATGGGTGGCGTTCTCGTTCTAGGGAGTCTACTCGCAACGATCATTCAAGTGTCCGTTCCCCGGAATATCATTCTCGCTATTGGTCAAGGACCCGTGACGTCAGTCTTTGCCATGGTGATTTTAGGCGGCGTCATCTCCATCTGTTCGACCGTCGATGCGTTTTTTGCCCTTTCCTTTGCCTCCACCTTCACCAGTGGCGCGCTGCTTGCCTTTCTGGTATTCGGCCCCATGTTTGACCTCAAAAGTATGGGGTTATTATTGATGGTCTTTAAGCCTCGGGCTGTTTTTTATATTTTTGCCATTGTCTTTCAACTGACCTTAGTCTTCACTCTGATTATTAACCTGTGGATTAGCTAGGGAGTATGCTCTCCCTCAACCCTTATGACAGCAAAACGTTTACGAACTAAACTGTTCCCTTATCTGCCAGAGGGGTTAGTGACCTTAGCCCTGGGCTTGTGGGGGACTTTAATTCTTCACTATTGGCGATCCGGTAAACTTGGCCTGCTCATCCATCCCAATTACTATGGTTTGACCCTTGCAGCGGGCTATTTTTTGCTGATGTTGACGGTTCTGCAGATCTTGAAGCTTTGGCGAAGACGATTACCGATGCGCGCTCAGCATCTGTCCTTGCTATCTCCCCCGGTGATGAGCAGTATCATGCTGGTTGCCGCCTTGATTGGATTACTAGTGACGCCTCGTCCCTTCACCAGCCAAACAGCGATTCAACGAGGATTGCAAGATACCACATTGGTCACCCGAGCGCGCCCTCAGGCCTTCCGAACCACAAGCAACCCAGAAAAGCGAACCCTTTTAGAGTGGATTCGCACGCTGGATGTCTATCCTGAACCGGATGCCTATGCGGGTCAAAAGGTCAATGTCGATGGCTTTGTGGTCTATCCCGAGGACTTACCTGACAACTACTTTACGCTGACCCGTTTTGTGATTAGCTGTTGTGCAGCTGATGCCTATCCTGTGGGCTTGCCCGTTAAATTAGAGGGCAACCGCAAGACCTATGCGGTTGATTCCTGGCAAGCGATCCAAGGAGAAATGATGACGGAGACCCTGAATGGTCAACGCCAACTCGTTATTCAAGCTAAAGCACTCAAACCGATTCCTGAACCGGATAATCCTTATTACTACTAACCAGTCCGCTCATTGGATGGATCGCGATCCCAAGCCCATACCCACCGCATGGCAAAGTCTCAGCTCATTAATCAGCGCTAGCGTGATATTCCACAGCCAATTGAATCAGGCGATCCACTAACTCAGGGAAACTAACGCCTGCTGCTCCCCATAGCTGGGGATACATACTCGTACTCGTAAACCCTGGCAACGTATTAATTTCATTGATCAGCACCTCTCCCGTAGATTCCACATAAAAGAAATCTACCCGCGATAGACCCGCTGCATCGACCGCAATAAAGGCGTTGATCGCCATCTCCTGAATTTTTTGGGTAATCTCTGCTGGCAATGGGGCTGGAATTTGCAGACTGGCCCGTCCTTCCGTATATTTCGTTTCGTAATCGTAGAAATCACTATCAAAGCTAATTTCTCCAACGACCGATGCCCGAGGTTGACCATTCCCCAGCACCGCACATTCCACTTCCCGAGCCACAACGCCTGCTTCTACCACAATGCGGCGATCAAAACTCGCGGCGCTGTCCAAAGCCGCTTCCAGTTCTAGCCGCGATCGCACCTTGGAAATCCCCACGGAGGATCCGAGGTTGGCAGGTTTAACAAAGTTGGGATAGCCAATCTCCTCATCGATGCGATCGCACACTTGCTTAAATACACAAGGATCGGACCACACCTGTTCTCGGGTCACGGGCTCATACTTCACTTGAGGCAATCCGGCTGCTGCAAACACGGTTTTCATGGCAATCTTGTCCATCCCCGCTGCCGAGCCCAACACGCCAGACCCAACATAGGGAACTTGCATCAGCTGCAACAGTCCTTGAATCGTGCCATCTTCACCGTTAGGACCATGGAGAATAGGAAACCATACATCAATCGTGCTAGCCTGATCTGGAAAGCGCCAGCGATTGACGGTGGCTGGCCATGCTTGAGGTTTGCCAGTGTCTAAGGCCGTTTCAGCGACTGAACCCGCTTGCCAGCAACCATTTTTATGGATGTAAAACGGCACTATCTCATACTTGTCCAGATTCGGTGCCGTGTGCAATGCCTTGTGGATCGCTTTTGCTGAGGTAATGGATACTTCATGCTCGCCTGAGCAACCCCCAAAAACTAAACCGACCCGCAATTTCTCCACTGTTGACTCCCTGGCATACCTTAATCCAGATAGACTATCACAATGGTTTCGCATGTAGCTTCACACTAACCAGAGAGGTGATGATGAGCCACAATAATAACTATCAGCAATTCCTGCCTGAAGATCATTCAGATGATCCGATGATTCTTGAAGTTCCGGCTGATCCACAACCTCCCTATCAAGAAAAAATCCCCTCTGGATACGATCCCATGGGTGATATTTACCTTCGTGGCAGAGCTTACAGAGGTTTAGCTGGAGGAAGAATTCCTTGGTGGGTTTTAATCTCGGGCTGGATCATGTTCGGCGGTATGTTTTTAATGGTTTTCATGCCAATGGTGACAGCAGCAGCTTGGGAATTAATACCTATTTTGATTATTATTTCCTTGCCTATCATCATTTTGTGGCGAGGAACAGCTGCCAAACTAGCTGCAAGAAAATATAAAAGAAGATAGGCTCCGCTAATGACAAGGATCACCGCGCTTTAGTTCTGGGCATCAACAACTACGTTTGACAAAAATCAGATCGAAACTGATGCCACCCAGTAATAGTAGCCACGCCTTGCGTTGAGGGTGCATAGGTAGGGCGTACCTGTGAGCGATCGAAATAGAGACCCTGCATTCCCAATTGTTGGGGTGCTAGAACATCATTGAGTAGATGATCGCCCACAAATAAGACGCGATGGCGATCCGCTGCCGGAATATGAGCCTGTTCGCAGGCTATTTCATAGATTTTTCGTCCGGGTTTACGCCAGCCACAGGCTGCACTATCCAAAACAAAATCAAAGTAGGACCGTAAGCCAAAACTCTCTAGCAGTTCTGTGGGCCACCCTTGAAGATAAAAGTTAGAAACCACACCTAACCGCACTCGGCCCTGCCAAAACTGGAGCATATCTTGCACGCCATCCGGTAAACGCAGAGACTTCTGATAACAGACTCGAAACCGTTTCACCATTTCTGCTGCTATCTTCTCGATCTCCGTCAAGGGCATAGCAGGAAATTTGTCATGTAGAACGGCTTGGTAGCGATCGCCCATCTCAATTTCTCGATGCTCAGTCTGCCATTGTTGGTTACGCCAGCGATGATAATCTTGTCGGAATTCAGCCGCAGATTCATATAATCCCACTTCAGCAGGGAGAGCATAAACAGGTTGCAGCGCTAATTCTTCACCCGTTTGATCAAAATCATCGATCAGGGTATTGAAGCAATCAAAAAAAATCCAATCAATGGCCACTTGCACTCATTCCAACTCCTGCCGAGCCAGTGTATCAGAAGAAACTCTGGGAAGAAAGCGCTTTTGTAGCCAGAGTCTTGCACAGAAGGAACCGGGACGATGCTCCATTTTTCAGGAAGCAATCCCGTCTAGCCTAGCGGCGTATCCGGTCCGACCTCACGGGTCTTGCGCCGACGCAGTTGTATCGCTTGAGGTTGCATCTAATAACTGCAGAACCGTATCAGTAGCTAACTGATCACCGACTAGTCTGCGCACAGGCTCTGGCCATACCTTGACTAAAGTGGGCGTTGCCGCTATTTGATCGGCTTCAGCTCGATCTGGATGCTTGGTGACATCAATGACTTTTAAGGTATAGGGTACATCAAGCACCTGATCCAATAACCGATGGAGGTTTTCCAAAATTCGAGTGGTACTGGTATGGTGACTAGCCACAAATAGCCTCAATACATACCCTTGAGGTCGACTGTTGTCTGCGGCTATCGATATAGCCGGGTCGGCAACCCGCGGATCAGGCTGATTGACCGTTTGATCCGCATCTGTAGTATTAGCGCTATTTTGAGCAGACAGCTGATCCAGGCGAATCACAAGATTATGATTTTGCCAAAGTTGAGGGAATTGCGGTTGATAGCTCTCGATCACCGCTGGATCACAGGCTTCTACAGGCGCTTTGATCATTTGCCAATGGTCCATTGGCGTTTCAAAGACAGCATTCAGCAAACCACGGTATCGCCATACCCGAGGATAAGCTTCCGCTGCAATGTGGAGCTGCTGAGTATAAGGATGCAGCCATCGATCTAAAGAAGCCGTGTAGCAGGGCACAAGAAACAGCGGCGGTTCTGGCAAATGTAGCAACGTCTGCAAGGCTTGGCAGAGCTGCATATGCCAATGGCCTTGCTTGCTCGAATCAATACAATAGATTAGGTCTCCCCCCGGGGTAAACAGGGCGAGACCTTTAAATAGAAAAGGGAGAGATTGCGATCGCAACGTATTCACAGAGCGACTCATAACGGCAAGGAAAAAGCCAATATCAGCATCCAACGTCTATTCGGATACCTTACCTTAGACTTCTACCATCCTAACTAGATGCGTCCTCGCAAAATCTGAGCCATTTCATTCGGCTTGGGAGACATTTCTAGCGCCGTTTCTTCATCAATCCGGCCTTCCTCATAGAGGTTATGCAGACATTGATTCATAGTGACCATGCCATCATAACTACATTGAGGAATCATCGCTTCCACTTCTTCAACATCGCCTCGCAGAATGTAATCTTTAATGGCATCGGTGTTAATCATGATTTCATGAATTGCGGCTCGCTTACCATCCGTGGTTCGCACCAGAGATTGAGCAATCACCGCCACTAAGGATTCAGCCACCTGCACCCGCATCGGCTCTTGTTCTTCGGGCTTATAGAGATTGAGGATTCTTTCAATCGTTTTGACCGCACTGTTCGTGTGCAGTGTTCCAAACACCAGGTGACCCGTTTGGGCCGCTTTGAGGGCCGTATTCACCGTCTCTCGATCCCGCATTTCTCCAATTAAAATCACATCGGGATCTTCTCGCAAGGACGCTTTCAGCGCGTTATCAAACTTCTTCGTATGAATCCCCACTTCCCGTTGGCGAATCATCGCCTTTCGACTTTGATGCACAAATTCAATCGGGTCTTCAATGGAGATGATATGCTTGGGCATTTCCGAGTTGATGTAATCCACCATCGCCGCCAACGTTGTGGATTTTCCCGACCCCGTCGGTCCGGTGACCAACACTAATCCCTTGTGATAGTGGCATAAATCTTGAAACACCAAGGGCAAATTCAGATCTTCAAGGCTCAAAATCTTCAAAGGAATCAGTCGGAGAACCATCGCGGGTCCCTTAAGACTGACAAAAATATTGATACGAACCCGAGCCATACCGTCGTATTGGGTGGCTCCATCATATTCTTGGGTGGTGTGGAACCGCTGAATTTCGTCAGGCGTAAGAATTTCTTCTAACCAATATTCAAAGGTGGTTTCATCCGTGATGGGATGGTGAGAAATTTCTAGACGACCGCGATCACGAAAGCGAGGGGCTTCGCCAACCCCAAGGTGAATATCAGAAAAGTTATTCTCAAAAGCCTCTCGAACTAACTGTTCAAGAGTAATTCCCATTCCGGGTGGTCGACCCCGCATTTGTAGGGTGGATTGGGTCGGTTCACCATTATCTACTTCAGTCTGTCCATAGCCTGCATAAGGCTGAGTCTGAGGAAAAGAAGTGAGTTCCTCAGCAGTTTGAGTCTGAGTCGGTACATCAACCACCTTGGTTGGAGTCGCAATCATTTCCGTTTCCATGGCATCTCTTTCCCCACGCTGATCAGGATAGGGAGGAGGTGGAACAGCCGGCAGGGGTGCAGGGGGAGGTGGAAAAGGGGGGCGTTGATAGTCTGTCATAGAAGTACTTCTTTCACGCGATGGACATACTCAATTCAAATCATCTACCGTGCTCAACGATAAAGTCACAGGGGATACTCTGGCTCAATCTGCAACTGACGGGTATGTCAAAAGTATTCACCATCCTCACCTAAAATTTAACCTTCTAACTGGAATTGGGTCATCAGCCCCCTCAGTCTTGATCAGCCCTGGAGATTGAGCGTACATTCAGCATCCCAGTCCCCACAAGGACAACAGTAATAACATTCAAGAATTTCTTGATGCGTCACTAGTGATTTATACGCAAGTATTAATACTCATTTCACTATTTCCTACCCAGAAATTTAATATCAGGGATGAAGCGGTAGATGACGTTTCAAGCCACCGAAAGAAACGAAGGATCAGGGCCTCACCAGGCATTCAAACTGTAAAATTCTTGTTGCTTAAAATGCGGCTAGCCCTGAATTGGTAGACCAAAACTGAGAAAGATAGTCTTAAATATTAATTAATTTAATGATAGGGATCAAAAGCATCACAAGGAAGAATCAAGTAATCTTGTCTTAATTGATAAGCAGCAAAACCCACAAAACCGTTTATATACATAGATTACAAGAAACTAAATATCACCCTTTTAGTGCGGTAATTTAGGGTAAATAGAGATGAATGCCTTGTTGCAGTTTGGCCGTCAATGTAAATAATGTTGAACAATCAACCAGTTTTGATACTTCCATTCTATATACTAAAAAAACTTGAAATTAAGACTTTGACTATATCCATTGAGTCGCTGTTGGTTGGCGGGAGGAATAAAAATGACATTGGCTGAAGCTTCTCACTTGAAACAACATAGTTTCGTATTTATCTTGAAGAGTTTTTTAATCTGGACGTTTACTTTAACCGTTTGCTGGCTCGTCGTTGGGTTTCCATTAGTCGTTTTAATGGCAACAGGCGGTGCTCTAGCAGCAGTTGTACTACAAGCCGTTTTTCCAATGAGTGCGGTTGCTTTAGTGTCAGGTGGAATTCTGGCTGCTAACGCCTTAGCAATTATGGTTGCTGCTGCCATGCTGACCTTCAAAGGGATTCATCCCCATGAAGTCCGGTGGCTAAGATGGCTCAATGGCAAGGCCAATCCAGTCAGTAGTACAGTTTACGCAGCTTGCCCACTAACCTGCGATCTCGACTAGATTGACATTAAAATTTTTAACCTTCAAGAGAGCTGCAATGTTTCTTTCTGAAACGAGATTGCAGCTCTCTTGAATTACACAGGTTTTTAATCTAGAAGCCCGGTTATAAGCCGGGTTTTTCAGTAGTATGGTCCCTAGTGCTTTCCAGTTCCATTATCTTCATGTCAAATTTGCGCCATCAGATCTGTATTGTTTTAGGGACACGCCCAGAAGCCATCAAAGTCGCACCGGTCATCCAAGCCTTGCAGTCTGATGATCGATTCGCCACTCAAGTCCTATTGACTGGACAACATAAAGAGATGGTCGACCAAGTGATGCAGATTTTCGATATCGAAGCGGATCACAACTTAGACATTATGCAGGCCAAACAAAGTCTGGCAGATATTACCTGTCGGAGCCTCCAAGGTCTACAGCCCTTATTTCAACAGCTACAACCTGATGTCGTTCTCGTTCAGGGAGATACGACCACTGCTTTTGCTGCTGCCCTAGCTGCGTTCTATCAGCAAATTCCCGTGGGTCATATTGAAGCAGGGTTACGCACAGATAACATCTATAACCCTTACCCAGAAGAGGCCAATCGTCGTCTGATTTCTCAGATCACTCGGCTTCATTTTGCGCCCACAACTCAAGCGGTTCAAAATCTGAAAGCCTCAGGCGTGACGGGCACCATTCATCACACTGGCAATACTGTGATTGATGCCCTACTCACCGTCGCTGGCCAACATCCCCCTTGCAATATTCCTGGCTTAGACTGGCACCAACATCGAACCATTCTCGCGACCGTACACCGCCGAGAAAACTGGGGAACCCCCTTGCAAGAAATTGCCAACGGATTTCTACAAATATTGGATCGATTTGAAGATACGGCGTTAGTGTTACCGTTGCATCGCAATCCCACGGTACGGGAGCCACTGCAAGCTTTGTTAGGACAACATCCTCGCATTTTCCTGACAGAGCCCTTAGACTATACCGACCTAGTGGGCGCCATTCAACGCTGTTATCTATTACTCACCGATTCAGGTGGTCTGCAGGAAGAAGCTCCGAGCCTGGGCAAACCTGTTTTAGTACTGAGAGAGACCACCGAACGACCAGAAGCGGTCACAGCCGGAACGGCTAAATTGATCGGTACTCGCACAAATAATATTGTCACTGAAGCGAGTTCCTTACTACAGAATGAAGCAGCCTACAACGCTATGGCTAAGGCCATTAATCCGTTTGGTGACGGTCATGCCTCAGAACGAATCATTACAGCGATTCAAGACTTCCTGCAACAATAGAATACTGAGGTTCCCCTCTCAGATAGATTCTTGACGTAATCGGTTGAGCTGAATCACCGACAACACCCTAGAGATATGACTCCTTCAAATGCCATAATGACGTTGGTTGAGCAAATGTTTAGTCTAGACTGGATACAAGTCTAGGTTGCGAATCACAGTAAGGAGACTTCATGTAATGGCCGCTCAGACCCCAGCTCGTGATCTGTTTCGTGCAGCTTATGAGAATCGTTACACCTGGGATAGCGATTTTCCAGGCTACATCGCCGATGTCGAACTGAGACAAGCCAATGACACACACACTGGCACGATTCAGGTGACTTCAGATCTGAGTGTTGAGGTTACAGAGGTCGACAACGAAACGGTACAAGAGTCTCTGTATACGCAAATGCGAGACGTGATTACCCATCGCAAACGTACCCCCTTTGAGAAAGCTCACGGGTCCAGCAAGTTCACCTTAGGTAAGCTCGATTCCTCAGGCTCCCAAGAGATCATTGTCGAGGGAGATGCGATGGGATCGAACTATCGCGTTCGTGAGAATCAGATCTCTCTCGTCAGTCGAGTAATGGGTCGGATGGCATTTATTATTCATCATAAAAAAAGTTTGGAAACCGGTTCAGGGTATATCTCAGCTATCTATTCTGTGGTCTTTCGCAACCCCAAAACCAACGAGATTATTCGACAAATGGAATTTGAAGATACCTATGAACCTGTAGGCAACTATTTCATTATGACTCGGCAAGTGGTTCGCACCCATGAACAAGGTGAAACCACCCTCACAGATATTCAATTTTCCAACGTCAAACTGTTGCAACCTGCTGCAGTTTAGAGATTATTTCATTTCAGTTGGACCCTCACAAGGATTATGACGAGGCACTTATCACACCGGCTGCTGTTTATTGATGCTGAATCTCAACCCTCACGACATCGAATCTGAGTAAGCGGTTCCAATCCAGATCATGCCATGCTCCCAGGATGATCTGGATTGGCAGTTCGATATTAGGCATAATCAGCTAAAATGCTCGAAAACAGATGCTTTTCTGTGGCAATGCCATCAATCCGTCTGGCCCCAAAAACAATCATCACTCCCCAAATCTTTGTCAAAATCGTCTGCTTGTTTCCGGATGCTGAGTAGATCAATTCACCTATCAGTACTCGTTGAATTAATAATCTTTGAAAGTATAGCCACCAAAGCACTTGATGGATCGCTACTCGCGACCTTTAGACCACAGTCAAGTATCAAAATATGATAAAATAAACGATGCAATCAGGGGTAAATAGCTCATTTTTTTAATGATATTAAGGGCAAGTCGTTATTGTTAAAGCTATTTCTCGACTAAGCACGTTTTTAGGAGTATTTCAAACGATATGACCTTCTCCTCTGATCCAGCGCAAGAGCGGATTATTCTCACAGATCTACGGGATGAGATGTCGCGCTCTTACCTGGAATACGCCATGAGCGTCATTGTTGGTCGGGCCTTGCCAGATGCTAGAGATGGCCTCAAACCCGTGCACCGACGTATCTTATACGCCATGTATGAGTTAGGTTTAACCCCTGATCGTCCCTTCCGAAAATGCGCCCGTGTGGTTGGGGAAGTATTGGGTAAATATCATCCCCATGGTGATACGGCGGTATATGACGCCTTAGTGCGTATGGCGCAAGACTTCTCCATGCGCATGCCTTTGATTAACGGTCATGGCAACTTTGGATCGATTGATAACGATCCACCAGCAGCCATGCGATATACAGAATGTCGCTTACAAGCTCTCAGTACAGACTCGCTTCTCCCCGATATTGAGCAAGAAACCGTTGACTTTGGTGATAACTTTGATGGGTCGCAGCAAGAACCTCTCGTTTTACCTGCTCGTATCCCTCAACTTTTAATCAACGGGTCTTCAGGGATTGCGGTGGGCATGGCGACCAATATTCCGCCTCATAACCTAGGAGAAGTCATTGATGGCCTAGTGGCTCTTATTCATAATCCTGAGATTACCGATCTGGAGTTGATGAAAATCATTCCAGGTCCCGATTTTCCTACAGGAGGCCGAATTTTAGGCACAGCTGGCATTCGTGAAGCCTATACCACCGGTCGTGGCTCTATCACCATGCGTGGAGTGGCTGAGATTGAAACCCTAGAACAAACCGGGCGGCCTGATCGGGAAGCCATTATCATCACAGAGTTGCCGTTTCAGACCAACAAAGCAGCTCTGATTGAGCGGATTGCTGAGAACGTTAATGACAAGCGCCTAGAAGGCATTTCCGATATTCGCGATGAGAGCGATCGCGACGGGATGCGAATTGTAATTGAACTGAAACGGGATGCCTATCCCCAGGTGGTTCTTAACAATCTCTATAAACAAACCCCCATCCAAACGAATTTTGGAGCCAATATGTTGGCGCTAGTGGGCGGCGATCCGCAGCTTCTTACCCTGAGGCAGTTCTTGAGCGTCTTTTTGGAGTTCCGGGAAGATGCGATCATACGTCGCACCCGTTTTCAGCTGCGCAAAGCCCAAGAACGTGATCATCTTTTACAGGGACTGCTGATTGCTTTAGAAAATCTAGATGCAGTGATTCAACTGATCCGTCAAGCGGCAGATTCCGCAGTGGCTCGTCAAGAACTAATGGATGGATTTGGCCTGTCTGACACTCAAGCCGATGCCATCCTGCAAATGCAGCTCCGCCGACTCACTGCTTTAGAAGCGGAAAAAATTGAGCGAGAACACCAGGACTTACAAGAGCGAATCGCTGATCTAGAAGATATTCTGGCCCGTCGCGAACGCGTGCTAGAAATTATCGAAACGGAAGTCACTGAACTTAAAGCCAAATTTGCCAGCCCTCGTCGCACCTTAATTGAGGCTAATCTGGCCGATCTAGACGACATTGATCTAATTGCTAACGATCAGGCCGTGATTTTGGTGACAGAGCAGGGCTATGTGAAGCGGATGCCCGTGGATACTTTTAATGCTCAAAGCCGAGCCACCCGAGGTCGAGCCGGAGCCAAAATTAAGGAAGATGATGCGGTTGAGCATTTCTTTGGCTGCTGTGACCATGACAGCGTGTTATTTTTTAGCGATCGCGGCGTCGTCTACTGCCTGCGCGCCTACCAAATCCCCGTTAGTTCCCGCACGGCTAGGGGTGTGCCTTTAGTCCAGCTTTTACCCATTCCCCGAGAAGAAAAAATTACCTCCGTTATCCCCGTCAGCGAGTTTAGCGAAGACGAATATTTGGTGATGATGACGGGCGGCGGCTTTATTAAGAAAACGGCCTTGGCTGCCTTTAGCAATATTCGGGCCAATGGCTTAATCGCTATTTCCCTAGAAGAAGGAGATTTGCTGCGCTGGGTACGATTGACCCGAGCAGAAGACAGTATTGTGATCGGCTCTCGCCGAGGCATGTCTATCCATTTCCGAGCGGATCATCAGCAGCTTCGACCCTTGGGACGAGCCACGCGAGGGGTGCGGGCCATGCGTCTGCGGGAAGGTGATGAATTTATAGGTATGGACATTCTATCTAGTGCCGTTGTGGAAACCTTAGGCAATGCAACGGACGCGGAAGACGAAGAGGCGGATGATCCAGATGTTTTAGTCGAAGATGACGGCAACGAAGAAGAGTCTGAAACCGTTGAACAGCCGGGTCCTTGGGTATTGGTAATCACGACCTATGGTTATGGCAAGCGAGTTCCTGTCGCCCAATTCCGACTCCAGAATCGGGCCGGTAAAGGGGTCACCGCAACTAAGTTCAAAAAGCTGAAAACTCCCGATCAGTTAGCCGCACTACGGATCGTCAATGCTGAAGATGAACTGATGTTGGTCACTAGCCGAGGGATTGTTATTCGACAAGCAGTAACAGATATTTCATCCCAGTCACGGGCTGCGACAGGCGTTAGAGTCCAAAGATTGGATGATGATGACTATATCGCAGCAGTGGCTTTAGTGCCCCCCGAAGATCTATCGGATGAAGAAGAAGGAGAGACAGAGCTAGAATAATTCACTGGCAACGATGATTCTAGACTCATATCTCAAGGCAGCTGTGGATAATTAGATGCTGAGGCTTCTAACGATACGAAACTGTTATGAATACCGTTTCGTTCGTGTATTGCTTAGCTTGGCACTGCTTTCTATAGCTTGTGATAAGGGTTCAAGCCCAAATACTGTTCCTATCTCTGATGATGAACAAGCAGAGCAACCTCACTCTCCTCGATCTATTGCAGAAGAGACTGATGTCCTGAAGTGTTCTTGGGACAAAAGTACATTACCAACGTCCCCTGGTGAAAGCTACAACTGGAAACCTGCCCAGCCGAATTGGGGTATCGCTTTTTTGGTTAAACGTCGCCTACACTCAGATCATTCCTCGAACACTCTACCTGTTCATTATCCTGGCGATGAGTGGCTAAATCGGCTTTGCTTATCGTTATATGATTCTGCACAAGGCAAATGGTGGGGAGTGCTGACAGGAAAATGGGTCGTCGATTTATCGGGTTCTAAAGCCCAATTTTTAGAATTTGAGCCCAATCTAGTACAAACATCCAACAAAACTTACGCTTTTATCGTTTTACAAGCATCCCCCGAGGGGTGGTTTCAAATTCAATACGGTCACCCTGAAGGCGATCTCGATGGAACAGCCTGGGTGAATCCAGATTATTTGCAACAGCAACATTCTTGAGTGGTGAAATACTGGCGCGATGTGTTTCAACCTGTGGATAAGACTCAGACTCGCAACAGAGGGCATTTGTACAAGCGTGAACAGCTCTCTCCTTCTATCACGCTGAGGTCCAACCCTAGTGCGTCTAGTCCCACCGTTTTCGCATTGGAGTCAGATTTATCAGGCAGAGACTACGGCATTGAACCGCTAGAGATCAAGAAAAACTGGATGCGAGTCAGAATTAGCATTCCCCGTGATTTGTGTGGAACTGAAGAGACATTCAAGTTCTATGAAGGTTGGATTCGCTGGTGGTCTGAAGATGTAGGTCCCACTCTCTACTATCCACCCAGGGGTTGCTAAATCTAAAGGAAGGGTATGTACAGCCCATCGATTCGCAATTCTTTTTCTGAATTCCACTCTGGCATTATTGTTGTCAAAACTTACCGAAACTTAGCAGTGCCGAATATGCCACAGTGGTGGTATGGTCCAACCTTCTTGGTGCAGGTATGGCTGGTACTCAACTCCCTAGATCTCAGCAATTAGGCAAAAGCGGCAGCCTAAAATCAGTCAAGGATCCGCATGCATCTCATCAGCAAATGTACGAAGTCGATTTTATTCAGTGGATCGAGACAGCGGCTGAACTACTGAAGCGGGGAAAGTTTGGTGAGCTGGATATCCATAACTTGGTAGAAGAGTTAGAAAGCTTGGGACGTAGCGAGAAGAATGCTCTCAAAAGTAACTTGAGTGTATTGTTGGCGCATCTATTGAAATGGCAGTATCAACCTGAAAAACAGACGCTTAGCTGGATTAGTACAATTGATGAATATCGCGATCGCATTCAGGTCTCCCTTGAAGCTAGTCCCAGTCTCAGGAATTATTACACAGACGTATTGGAGCAACGATACAGCGTTGCCAGAAAGCAAGCAGCCCACCAAACTAGCTTAGAGATCAGCACATTTCCAGAGACTTGCCCATTTACACCTGAGGAAGTATTAGACTCAGACTTTTGGCCGATCGTGGATCAATAATGCGTGGAATCGAATCACGGGGATGGCTACACCTATGTGAGCGTGGTTCGTTCAGCCAGCCATATAACCCCAGTTGAAGCACAATCCATCAGGTAATCATGCGTTTGACAAGATTCAAGCCTTTCGTCGTATAGGGCGCATAACGCCAATTTAAATCTAGCCAAAAGGATCGCTTTAAAACACTTTTGGAATGGGAGAAAGTATCGAAGCTCGCTTTACCGTGATATCTGCCAATACCGCTATTGCCCACGCCTCCAAACGGTAAGGTGCTTTGACTAAATTGCAAAACCGTATCGTTGATACAAACGCCACCCGAAGAAGTCGAGTTGAGGACTTGCTGCTGCTTCTGTTTATTTTTGGAAAAAAAGTATAGAGCCAACGGCTTGGGGTGAGCGTTCACTTGTGCGATCGCATCATCCAGGCTGTCGTAGGTCAATATCGGCAAAATTGGACCGAAAATTTCGTCTTTCATGATCGGATCATCCCAGGTGATCTGATCTAAGAGCGTGGGGGCAATAAAGCGAGTGTCTGGATCGGTTTGCCCGCCGACAAGGGTTTGACCGTTGTCTAAAAACGAGGCCAGTCGATTGAAATGACGTTGGTGAATAATCCGGCCATAGTCAGGACTCGTCTCAGGCTGATCACCATAAAAAGTGCGAAGAGCTTGTTTGAGATGGGTTAAAAATTCCGCTTTGATGCTGCGCTGAATCAGTAAATAATCAGGGGCAATACAGGTTTGGCCCGCATTAATAAATTTTCCCCAGGCCACTCGCTTGGCCGCATGTTCAATATGAATATCGTCGTCAATAATACAAGGACTTTTTCCACCTAGTTCTAGGGTGACAGGCGTTAAATGCTCTGCGGCGGCTTTCATCACTTCCCGACCAATGGCCGTGCCTCCGGTAAACAGAATGTGATCAAACTTCTCTGCCAGTAAACGTTTGCTGGTTTCGGCTTCTCCCTCAACCACGACAATATAGCTCTCAGGAAAGGTGGTATTGATTAACTCTGCTACGACTTTTGAGGTATGAGGAGCATGTTCGGAAGGTTTCAGAATGGCACAGTTTCCAGCTGCGATCGCACCCACTAAGGGAGAAATCATCAATTGAAAGGGATAATTCCACGGTCCAATAATCAAAACAACCCCAAGAGGGTCTGGTTGAACCCACCCAATTCCAGGAAAAACATCCACTCCAACCGCGACTTTCTGGGGCTTCATCCAAGTCGCCAACTGTTTCAGGGCCACCTTGATTTCTGATAATGTTGCCAATTCAAAATAGGCTTCAAAGGTTGGCCGACCTAAGTCTGCAAAAACGGCATCGACAATCGCGTCTTTGCGCTCAAGAATGGCTTGCTGTAGTTTCTGTAGCTGAGCAATGCGAAACTCATAGGGTTTAGTCTGCTCAGTGGCAAAAAAATTTCTTTGGGCGGCAACCAATTCCTGCAGGGGGGACAGATTGATTTGGGTCGCCATAGCTCTTTTCTCCGCAGATATCAGTCAGGGTTGGGTCTATATCTCTTTAGGATAGGTCAGAGCGCAGGGTCTCTGTATTCGTTTTATGGATGGGAAGACCATTCAGGGGAAGTTCCCTGGCCCCAAAACCTATCAAATTTCGATATCGATTATGCCTCAATGATTAAATGATGAGCTGATATCGTCAAACCCAGTCATTATTGATTAGAATCAAGGCCACAAGCCATATTTCGTCAATTGATACTGGGGTCTAGTTAAGGAGATAGTGATGGAACGCAATACTTCTTTAGAGGAACGGCTAGCAGTAGTAGAAGCCGCCATCACTGAGTTACAAAAACAAACTGCCCTTTCTCAGCAAGACAGTTGGCTACAAAATATCACAGGGTCTTTCAAGGATGAGCCTGCGTTTGAAGAAGTACTTGCGTATGGACAAGCTGTTCGCCAGGGTGATGAGTCGGTGCTTGAAACTCTAGATGAGGGATGAGATATCTGCTCGATACCGACCACTTGAGTATTCTCCAACGCCAGACAGGTGACAGTTACGTTAATCTTTCCAGACGAATGGCTCAACACCCGCTATCAGACTTTGCGATATCAATCGTGACGTTTCATGAACAGATGCTGGGTTGCCACGCCTATACCAATCGTGCGCGTTCCCTGAGTGAGGTGGTAAAAGGCTATGGCATGATGGCGCGACTGGTGAGTGATTTCAAGGGGTTACCGATGATTGCGTTTGATGAACATGCAGCTTTAGCCTATTCTGCCCTGGAACTTCAACGCCTGCAGTTAGCAAAAATGGATGCTCGGATTGCTGCAATTGCCTTGTCTCAGCAATTCATTTTGTTGACTCGCAATCATCGAGACTTTAGTAAAGTTGTAGGCTTGACGATTGAAGATTGGACAGTTTCTTCTTAAAAACGACTGAATGCTGTTTGAACAAGAGGCAGATCAGATCGCGTCAATTTTCCTCGGGTACTTCACCTATAATGGCCACGGCACAAGTCCCACAGGTGCCAATGCTATTACAGTTAATTAATCGCGATTGACCATTGTAAAGATCTACTTACAAAACCTGGCGCAAATTGGCACCAACGGGGCAAGAAAACGCTTTCTTTTGAGCTATCACTTGAGACATAGTCAGACATTTTTTGAGACACCATTCTTAATTGTACTGAGAAGTCAATATCTGTAGTTGATGAGATCAAACAAACTTGAGAGCTTTGATATAACAGACGTTTATAGGAAAAGCATCATCTCTATGAGTATCGATTATTTCTAGCTTATCTTTCATCCCTCCAGACAAGATGATGTTGAATCTCAATTAATCGTGCCGCCCCCCAAATGGCAAAGTCTTGGAAAGCCATGCCCTCCGAGTTGAGTAATGGAGCTATCTGAGAGGACAACTGG
>NZ_JANQOY010000038.1 GCF_028285565.1 Acaryochloris sp. IP29b_bin.148 | reverse complement strand
AGTCCGTAATCAAATCCTTTGAGGTAGAATCATGTCTGAATTATTTACTGAATTATCTGATCAACAGCAAGAGCTAGTCGCTGGTGGTGCAGTTGCTTTACTGAATATCAACGCTACATCTTTCTATTCCAATACAGAGCTATTGGGGTCTACTGGCGTGGCTGCTTCTGGTCCTGGCGGTTCAGTCGCTGCTGGTGAAATTGCCGGTGCGAATCAAGAAATCTTCACTAATGCTTTTAGTCTTCAAGCGGGTGAAGTTGACTAGTTTTAACGCTTAGTCGGCTGATCAGGCTAAATCGTGTTGAGGCTACTGAGATTTACAACTAGATCTAGACATTTGGAGCGACTCAAACTAGTGCTTTACATCGCTTGTGTATATGCCAAGTGTCACTGAGATACGCAAGCCCGAATGTTCTAATTCATCTAGTTCAAGGTGTTCAGTCGCCTCTCACTGAAGTCCGTAATCAAATCCTTTGAGGTAGAATCATGTCTGAATTATTTACTGAATTATCTGATCAACAGCAAGAGCTAGTTGCAGGTGGTGCGATTACCACTCTTAATATCAACGCTACATCTTTCTACTCTGATACTGAGCTATTAGGTTCTACTGGTATCGCTGCTTCTGGTCCTGGAGGATCCGCTGCTGCTGGCCATATTGCTGGTGCAAATCAGGAAGTTTATACTGATGCGCTTAGCGTTCAGTTTGGTAATGTTGACTAGTTTTAATACTTAGTTGAGTCACTAAGTGCATGAGTCAGGACTACTCTTTGAATGAGTATGCAAAAGTCACTCGTTCTTCTAGCCTTTTAATCAATAAAAGTCTGCTCTTGGAGTCGCTCCTGACTTGAGTTCACATCTATAAATATGCGGGGTAACACCATGTCTGAATTGTTTACTGAGTTTTCTGATCAACAGTAAGAGCTAGTTGCAGGTGGTGCTGTTACCACTCTTAACATCAACGACACGTCCTTCTACTCCAATACTGAGTTGCTCAGTGCTGTGGGTGGTGCAGCGTCAGGTCCTGGTGGTTCAGCTTCCTTTGGTTCTATTCATGCTGCGAATCAGGAAGTTTATACTGATGCGCTTAGCGTTCAGTTTGGTAATGTTGACTAGTCTTAACCTCTAGTCCATTGACAGCCTTCAATCATGGTCAGAACGACAAAGAGTTGGAATCGATCTTGAGTGATTGAGTCTTTCATCATTACGAATGTCTCTTTTACTAAAGATCTTACTCGGTTAGTCGTTCTGACCATGCAGTGTTTTTGATAGCGTGATTGATCATGATGATTGATCACGCGATAACGCTGAAGCAATGAATACGCTACGCTACGGGATAACGGTGTTCCACTCAATCCCGCAGAAGTATGACCAACTCTACCTACGATACCTCAGCGCCCGTTCTTGTCACCGGTGCTACAGGTTACGTTGCCGGATGGCTCGTTAAACGTTTACTGGAAGAAGGCTTTACGGTTCACGCTGCCGTTCGCAATCCTGCCAATACCGAAAAGCTTAAATATCTCAACGCCTTGGCAGACCAATATCCAGGGCAGATCCAATATTTCAAATCAGATTTACTGACGCCAGGGTCCTACGCCGAGGCAATGCAAGGCTGTACCGTGGTATTCCACACTGCTTCTCCCTTCACGATTGCCGTCAAGGACCCTCAAAAAGAACTGATTGAACCTGCTCAGCTCGGCACCCGCAATGTTTTAGAACAGGCAAATCAAACCGAGTCCGTTAGGCGGGTGGTGGTCACTAGTAGTTGTGCAGCTATTTATGGCGATAGTGCTGACTTAGATCTGGTCCCCGGTGATCTATTTACGGAAGCAGATTGGAATACGACCTCCTCGCTGACCCACCAGCCCTACTGCTACTCCAAAACCCTAGCCGAAAAAGAAGCTTGGAAAATTGCCAAAGCACAGAATCGCTGGGATTTAGTCACCATCAATCCCTCCCTCGTCTTGGGACCTGGGATTAATCCCTTTGCCACTTCAGAGTCCTTTTCGCTGATCAAGCAGCTTGGGGATGGCACCATGAAAATGGGCGTACCCGACTATCAAATAGGGGCAGTCGATGTACGAGATGTGGCAGAAGCCCATATGGCTGCAGGATTTACCCCATCAGCCCAGGGGCGCCATATCACGTCTGGGTACAACACGAATTTCCCCCAGTTGGCCGAGATCCTCCGCGCTCATTTTGGCGATGCCTATCCTTTTCCCAAAAGTATTCTGCCCAAAACACTCCTTTGGCTGGTTGGCCCCTTATTGAATAGCAGTATGACGCGAAAAATCATTGCTAGAAACGTGGGAGTCTCCTTTGGGGTAGATAACAGCAAAAGCACCCATGCGCTAGGGCTTACCTATCGCCCCCTCGACCATTCACTGACGGATATGTTTCAGCAATTGATTGATTATGGTGTTGTCACCGCTTGAGTTTGGGGCAGTGCAAATGTAGATTCTGTTAATTGTTCTGAGACGTCCCAGAGATGCTCTGCAGCGGCTTGATTTTGAGCATAGTCAGATTGTGTCGCCCGTCCGGGCTGGCCTTTCATTTCCAAAAAACCTTGAGGGCCGAAATACTCTCCTCCCTGAGCCTCTGGGTCTAGCGCTGCCATGACGATGGGCATGGCGGCCTGCGCCGGTGGATGACAGAGCAACGGACCGATGGTGTATTGGATAAGGTCAATCTGATACTGGGGCATATGTCTGGCGAGTTCCGTGTTGGAAACACCAGGGTGGGCAGTGATAGACCGAATTTGTTTGCCTGCATTGGCTAACCACCGCTGTAATTCATTCCCAAACATCAAGCAGGCCAACTTACTCTGGGCATAGGCTCCCGTTTTGGAATAGTTCTGTTCTGAGTGCAGATCGTCAAAATTGATGGCTCCAGATCCCAATTTGTGGGCATTGCTACTCAGGGACACCACCCGCGATTCTGGTGTATCAGGCATCAAATCCAGTAGCAACATCGTTAAGAGGAAATGACCCAAGTAGTTCGTGCCCATCTGGCTCTCGAACCCATCAACCGTCAAGGCATAGGGCGGCCACATAATCCCAGCATTATTAATCAACAGGTCGAGCCGATCGTATTGCTGCCGAAAGGCTTGGGCAAAGGCTCTAACGGACGATAAATCAGATAAATCGATCAGGAGAATCTCTAAATTGGCTCCAGGCACTTTCGCCTCGATGTCAGCTTTGGCATGTTCGGCTCTATCTGGGTGCCGACAAGCCATGATGACTTTGCAATTCTTTTTGGCAAGATTAATCACCGTTTCATAACCCAAGCCTGTATTGGCCCCAGTCACGATAGCAGTTTTGCCTGCTTGAGACGGGATATGTTCTAAATCAAATGCCATAGTTGCTGTCCTCCATTGTTCGTAACGGTTCAAATTCAATCAACCTGACGAGAACCGGGGTATTGGGATGACATGAGTCACCCCTAAAGTTGATGGTCCGTTGCCAGAGGCTGTGCGAAAACGGCAAGGTTGATCAGGCACCCAGCCTGAATCTGCCTCTAGACAAACTTTTCAAGAAAGTTTGATTTTTTTGAAGTTTTATTACAGAATTATTATATTGATTTTCATAAACTTATATCAATATAATTCTAGATATAAATCTATATAAGTTTTACTTTTAAATCTGGAAATACTCGTGCTTCAGTTCCTAGCTCAAACTGCCTGGTTTATTCCCTGCTACCCGTTGATCGGTATGGTGCTGTCTCTGCTGTGGACACCCTCAATTATTCGACGGACGGGACCTCGACCCGCTGGTTATATTAATTTGGTCACCACCCTCTGTGCCTTTTTACATGGGGTACTTAGCTTCCCGAGCACTTGGCATCAACCGCCTCAGTATTTGACTATTACTTGGCTTGAGGTGTCTGGGTTGACCCTTGATATTCCCCTAGAATTGTCAACCACCACTATTGGCGCAGGTCTAGTGATCACTAGTCTGAATTTGCTAGCTCAGATTTATGCCATTGGCTATTTGGAGATGGATTGGGGCTGGGCTCGATTCTTTGCCTTAATGGCTTTATTTGAAACAGGGATGTGTTCCTTAGCGCTCTGCAACTCCCTATTTTTCAGCTATATCATCCTGGAGATTCTCACCTTAGCTACCTACTTAATTGTCGGTACTTGGTTTAATCAGTCCCTAGTGGTAACCGGTGCCCGAGACGCCTTCTTGACGAAACGGGTGGGAGACCTGTTTTTGCTAATGGGTGTGTTGGCAATCTTCCCCTTAGCGGGGACCTGGGATTACCGTGAGCTGGCAATTTGGGCTCAGACAGCGACAGTGGATCCAACCTTAATGGCCTGGTTAGGGCTGGGATTAGTGGCTGGCCCCATGGGTAAATGCGCTCAGTTTCCGCTGCACCTATGGCTAGATGAGGCCATGGAAGGTCCTGTACCCGGCACCATTCTGCGAAATTCTGTGGTGGTGTCCACGGGGGCTTGGGTGTTAATTAAGCTGTCTCCTGTGATTAGCCTATCGCCCTTGGCCTTAACCACCATGATTGGAGTCGGTTCGATTACAGCGATTGGCGGGACCTTAATTGCGATCGCACAAATTGATATCAAGCGCGCCTTATCCTACTCCGCCAGTTCATATATGGGCTTAATCTTTATTGCCGTGGGTACCCAGCATCTCAGCGCGGCGCTGCTGCTGATGCTTACCTATGCTCTGGCTATGGCCTTGCTGATTATGAGTACGGGGTCGATTATCCTCAACACTATTACCCAAGATTTAACCCAGCTAGGCGGCCTCTGGAGTCGGCGTCCGATTACGGGCCTGTGTTATCTGGTAGGGGCGGCGGGCTTAATTGGCCTGCCTCCTTTGGGGTCCTTTTGGGCCTTATTAGAGCTAATCGATAGCCTGTGGGCCGAGCATCCGCTGCTAGTGGGGATTGTGGTGTTGGTGAATGCCTTAACCGGGTTAAGTATTACCCGCGAGTTTGGCTTAATTTTCGCTGGAGCGCGGCAACAAATGACCGTAAGAGCGCCTGAAAATATTTGGCTGGTCACCTTACCCACCACCCTATTGGCAGGCACAACCATCCATTTACCGATTATCTTGCAGCGCTTGGGCTTACTGCCCCAGTGGTCGGCGTTAAATCATGCGGCGGGCTTGCTGCTGGTAGTGTCCAGCATTGTGGGCTGTGCGGTGGGGGTTTGGTTTTATGTTAGCGATCGCATCCCCAAACCGATACAACTGCCTTGGGTGTCTGTGCAAAACTTCTTTGCCTTTGATATGTACACCCCCACCCTTTATCGCTCCAGTATTGTCTCTGGGGTGGATGGGATTTCCCGGCTTACGGATTGGCTGGACCGCACGGTGGTGGATGGCGTCGCTAACTGGATTGCTCGCACCTCTGTCAATAGTGGTGAAATCCTTAAATATGGCAACTTTGGCCAAACGCAGCTGTATTTGCTGACGATTATTTCTGGGGTATTTGTGATCACATTGCTGCTGTTGCGATCGCTGCTCTAACCCCCCCTTTACATTTCCGCCCCCCTTCCTGCCCTTTAACCCTATCTATCCCATGCTGAGCGTCCTGATTTGGTTTCCCTGTCTAGCTGCGGTCATTATTGCTCTACTGCCTAAATCCTTGGATCTGCAACGGGTGCGCCTATCGGCCTTATGGCTATCGGGCATTACCCTCCTGTGGACCCTGGGCTTGGTGATTCAGTTTGATATCAGTAATCCTTCCCTGCAATTGCAAGAGTCTTTCCCCTGGCTGACGGACTTAGGGCTGGACTATCAGCTGGGCGTAGACGGCCTTTCTCTACCGTTGCTGGTGCTCAATAGTTTGCTGACTTGGCTAGCCATTTACAGTAGTCGGGTGGACACCAAGCGACCGCACCTGTTCTATGCTCTAATTTTGCTGATTAGCGGCGGGGTAGCCGGGGCGTTTTTAGCTCAGAATCTACTGTTGTTCTTCCTGTTCTATGAAGTGGAGCTGATTCCCTTCTACCTGCTGATTTCTATTTGGGGAGGCGCCCAGCAGGGCAGCGCCGCCACCAAGTTTTTGCTCTATACCGCCACGTCCGGTGGCCTGATCTTAGCGGGATTTCTGGGGGTTATTTGGTTTAGCGAAGCCTCAACGTTTGCCTACGACGTGCTGTTGGGGCAGACCTTACCCCTGAATATCCAGTACGTGTTGCTGATATTGCTGCTGCTGGGGTTTGGCATTAAAACGCCCCTTGTTCCCTTACATACCTGGCTACCCGATACCTATGTGGCCGCCTCTACCCCCATCGCCATGCTCTTAGGAGGTGTATTGGCGAAGCTAGGAACCTACGGTATTTTCCGGTTCTGTATGCCGCTGTTTCCCGAGGCTTGGATGCAGCTTTCCCCTTGGCTCGCCACCTGGGCTGTGGTCAGCGTCCTCTATGGTGCCTTGGCGGCCATTGCCCAAAAAGATATTAAACGGATGGTGGCCTATAGTTCTGTGGGCCATATGGGCTATATTCTGTTAGCCGCTGCCGCCCATACCGAGCTCAGTATTGTGGGTGCCATTTCCCAAATGTTTGCTCATGGCTTGATTCTCGCCCTGCTCTTCCACCTGGTGGGCTTGATTGAAGCCAAAGTGGGTACCCGTGATTTAGAGGTGCTCAACGGTTTGATGAACCCAGTGCGGGGACTGCCTTTGGTTAGTGCCCTCCTAGTGCTGGCGGGTATGGCCAGTGCCGGAATTCCCGGGTTAGTGGGATTTATCGCCGAATTTCTCGTCTTCCAGGGCAGCTATGCCGCCTTCCCCCTTCAGACCTTACTGAGCGTGGCGGGCACCGGACTAACGGCGGTCTACTTTGTCATTCTGCTCAACCGCACCTGTTTTGGCCGTCTCGACAATAAACTGGCCTACTTCCCTCAAGTGCAGTGGGATGAACGGGTTCCCGCGATCATTTTAATGCTATTGATTTTTATCCTGGGCATCCATCCCACCTGGCTGGTCCGCTGGAGTGAGCCCACCACCACAGCCCTGGTGGCCCAAGCTCATTTATCTACTCCTGCTCCGCCCACAATCATGGCGGCTGTAGAGTAAGCCTGTTCGACCTTTCAGTTCTCCCCGCTCTTCTCTAACGTCCTCTAAAACCTTTAAAACCCGTCCCACCCATGAATGCTGTAACGTCCCCCTCCACCCAACTTCCCCCCTCCCAACATGAATTTGCTGAGATTATTCATCGATTGGAAGCGGGTGGGGCTATGCTGCCAGACACTCCTGAGAACCTAAAGCAGATTATTGGCATCTATAAGGCCTATGCCGTCCCTATGGACTTTTACTGGCGGAACTTGCTGTATATTGCGGAGCGGGTCTTTTTAAATCCCTTGCCCCTGTTTAAATATTTTCTCCCCCAAGACTATCTTGATTTGCCCAATCACTATGCAGGGGAAGGGGCCGACTTACGGATTTGGCGAGGGGAAGCCACCGCCCACCCAGAACTACTGGAGTTTATCAAGCAAGGCGAGGTGAAGCGCAATCTGCCTAAGCTCTTCCATCACCTGTGGCATGACCGCATCAATATGGAATTTGCTGAAGCCTGTATGCGATCGATGTTTTGGCATCGCAATATGGGCGGCAAGTTCGATCCCTATCTGGATACAGAGGAGTATGTGGCCAATGCCGACCGGGCGATTAAAGCCTACTTTAAGGGCAATCCCGTGATGCTGGGGCTGTATAAACTGTTTCCTGACATGTTTACCGAGCAAGTCCGGCAACTCTCTTACTATTCCAACCTAGGTCTGTTTTGGGAAGTAATGGCACCGGTTTTCTTCGAGATGTCTGACCTCTACGATGAAGGCAAGATCACGACAGTCCCAGAAGCCATGGATTTTCTGGTGAATGGTATTTTTGCCATTGCCGGTCGCCCCATTTACCACCATGCCTATATTCGGGGCGAGTGCTACGAAATTGTCCCCCAGTCTAAAGGGTTTATGTGGCTCTACGAAGCGGCGTTACCCTACGTGGAGGCTGTCTTTTACCGTACTTCTCCCTTTCGAGGTACCAAGTCTTACAATGCCCAAGCTGGACAGGTGCCTGAAAATCAGGGAGATTTTCACTACGGCATTCTCTACGCCGATGTCTTTCCCGTCGGCTCAGCCGGGATTCCGCCAACACTGCTGATGCAAGATATGCTGCATTTTCTGCCGCCCTACTTAGTGGAGTATTACCAGCAGTACTGCCGGGGAGGAGATGACACCTTAATCCAACTGGGCGTCACCTTTCAACGCTCCATGTATTGTGTGACGTCGGCGGTAATTCAAGCCTTACGTGAGGCTCTGCTTTATCCCCTCGATGACCCCAATCCCCAGCATTTGCAGGCTAACCGAGAGTTCTTCGAAGCGCAGATGGATCGGCTCACCCGCCCTGAAGCCCGGTTACGGGATATACAAAGCCAGGATTATCGCTAATCTTGCGTTATTCGTCTCTCAAAAGTCACTGCGGGTCGATGGTTTGAGAGATTACCTCACTCTCCCTTTCTACCGAAACTGCAATTAATGGAGTCAAGCTTAAATGGCCGATATTGTTGACATTGCTGTTGGATCTGAAGACTTTTCTACCTTGGTGGCAGCCGTGCAAGCCGCGGATCTAGTTGAAACCCTCAAAAGCCCTGGACCGTTTACCGTGTTTGCACCCACAGATGCAGCCTTTGCCCAACTACCAGCGGGTACGATTCAAACGCTCCTGCAAAATATCCCCCAGCTTAGCCGTATTCTCACCTTTCATGTCGTGCCTGGAAAGTTAACGCAAGCAGACTTGCAATCTCTGGACTCGGTGACTTCGGTGGAAGGATCGCCCATTCCTATTCAAAAATCAGACACCTTTGAAGTAAAAAATGCCACGGTGGTGGCGGCGGATATCGAAGCCGACAATGGCATTATCCATGTCTTAGATCGCGTTCTATTGATGGGGTAACTCGATCTGAGATCGCACTTAATAATTTAAAATGGCTAACACTTTCGGTTATCCGATTGTTCTGTTAGCGTAGAGGGTGTTTGAAAAGATTTGACAAAAGCTATTGAGCCATTCATCTGCTGTTGTAAAGATGCCAACAAAGACTCAATAGCAATGCGAAAATCATCCCCCACCGATGCAATGGGAACTTCTAGAACCGCTTATTCCAGCACCTAAACCGGGTGGACGCCCTCAAAGCGTTGATATCCGAGAGGTGATTAACGCTTTGTTCTATATCCTCACTGCAGGGTGTGCTTGGCGCTTGCTGCCCCACGAGTTCCCCGCTTGGCAAACAGTGTACTCCTAGTTTTCGATGTTGGAACCAAGATGAAACTTGGAGCATGATCAACGACCAGCTTCGAGTGTGGATTCGCGTGAGCGAAGCTCGTTTCCCCTCTCCTAGTGCAGCTAGCCTAGATAGTCAATCGATTAAAACAGGAGGATTGCTGGCCGATGAGATTGGCTATGATGGGGCCAAAAACATCAAAGGACGAAAGCGTCATCAGCTCGTCGATACTCTGGGGTTACTCATACTTGTTGTGGTCACAGCAGCTAATGTGACTGAATATGATGGAGCCAGGATAGTGTTGCAACGCCTGAATCACAAGAGAAATCAGTTTCCTCGATTGGTCAGAATTTGGGTTGATGGTGGGTATCGCGGAGCAGACTTTATGAAATGGGTGATGGATTCCTTTTGCTAGCTAGGTGTGGGAGGTGATCAAACGCTTGGATAAAGCGAAAGAGTTCATGCTCTTACCTAAACATTGGGTGGTGGAACGGACTTTCGGGTGGATGATGTGGAATCGAAGGTTGAGCAAGGAGTATGAAAGACTGACTCAAACTTCTGAGTCTTTCATCTACATTGCCAGCATCAAGCTCATGCTCAACCGCTTTGCCTGACACTTTTCAAACCCCCTCTAAGCGATCGCACTCGGGATTCAAGATGCCAGTCTGTTCTATCGATCCAGTTTAGTAGAAGCCGCTCTAGGCAATCAGGCTCAAGCCAAAACCTATTCTGAAAGAGCTTTCGCTATTGACCCTCACTTCAATACCACAGCGCAGCAACTGGTTTCGCAGAGCGATTAAAACTGGGGGCGATGACATAACCACAGGTCAGTCCTACGGACAGCCACTGTCATTGCCCCCAGTTTCAGAACTCATTCAGACCGTCACATCCCTATTTCTACCTAGTCCTGGCTAAGCGCATTCAGTTGGGTCCCTAACCTAGCTAAATAGCTCTCATCCTGGAGGGTATCAGCAGACAAGCGGTTAGTTTTGACTGCAGCCTGGGCAACCTCAAGCGCAGAGATGCGTCCGGTTCGATAGTTTCGAAGGAGTTGGTTGGCTGAAGGTATGCCTTCATTGGTGAACCAGCCTTGATAGGCCATGTACGCCAAGTTGAAGGGAGACAGTTGGCGAGCAGCTTGTGGCTGAGACGCCATTGCCACCTTGACCAGTTTGCTGGCACCATTAGGGCCTTGAGTCACGATTTGGCGGTGGCTTGGTGCCGCAATTGCAGCAGTGGAACTGAAGCCGATAGCGAGTGCTGCGAAACCAGCGAGTGTTTGGGGGGCAAAGGCTTTAGTGCTTTTCATTACATTGTTCTCCAACTCAATGTCTCTAATCTACGGGGGCAGCCTGAGAGGTGAATGATGCTTATCTGTGCCAAAGACAGGAACTTCCTGAGGTATCCACTAGAGTTGCCTGAGAAAACTGAGAATTTGCTGTTGGCAGAGGAAATGAATCACCGTTAAGCGTACATTGTGGCAATTTGAGTCATTTGGATAAATGACATTGAGCAGGTTCAGATGATGCATACCCCATCAGATGTGTCCTGAATCACTCTGGCAGCACTCCAACATCACTGAATGACTCGAAATCCAATGGTCTACTGTTTACAGAAAGAAAAAAGAAAATTTCTGATTCATCCTTTGAGGTTAAGCCATGTCTGAATTATTTACAGAATTAACTGATCAACAGCAAGAGCTAGTGGCGGGTGGAGCCATCACTACTCTCAACATCAACGCAACCTCCTTCTATTCTGATACTGAGTTGCTCAGCTCTACTGGTGCTGCTGCCTCTGGCCCTGGGGGTTCAGCTGCCTTTGGCACCATTAATGCTGCTAACCAAGAAATCTTCACCAATGCTTTCAGTCAACAAGCAGGTACTGTTGACTAGTCATCGGCTCTAGGTCAACAACTATCGCGAAGTTTGCCCTCATGCTCGTTGAGCATGGGGGTATTTTGAGGGCCATTTAGCCTAATTCGTCCGTTTGTGAACGCTCCTCCCACGACGGACGACCTCCCGCAACCGGGCAAAAACAACCCATCGAAGATACCGGGCAGTGAGCTAATACCACAGAAGAGCGGGGGTGATAGAAGAGGGATAAGTCAGCAATGCATATAATGTAGGTACATCTCTACATTGGGTAAATCATGAATACCTTTTCTAGTCGTGAATTTAATCAAGATGTGAGCAAGGCTAAACGGGCAGCGGAGGATGGACCTGTCTTTATCACGGATCGGGGGACACTGGCCCATGTGTTGTTAACGGTAGAGCAGTATTACAGGCTGGTTCAATCTGCTGACTCTGTAGCCGATTTGCTGGCGATGCCTGATGCTGCTGAGATTGAGTTTGAGGCGTTTCGGGATAAGGATACGACGCTAAGACCAGTGGATCTGGCTTAATGTTTTTGCTCGATACGAATGTGGTATCGGAACTGCGGAAGGTGGGTTCTAAGAATGCTCATCCCCAGGTGGAGCTGTGGGCCAGGAAGACGCCGGGGGAGCAATCCTATATTTCAGTCATCTCGATCTTTGAGATTGAACGGGGAGTGTTGCTGGCAGAACGGCGTGATGCTGAGCAGGGGGCACTACTCCGACAGTGGTTTGATCATCATGTGCTCAATAACTATGCAGAGCGTATTTTGCCCATTCATTCCCAAGTCGCGCTGCGTTGCGCGAGGATTCATGTCCCGAATCCAATGCCTGCTTATGATGCACTGATTGCAGCTACGGCACTGGTGCATGGTTTGACGCTGGTGACTCGACATATCAGTGACTTTGAACGGACTGGGGTGAAAATGATTAACCCTTGGGAGTTTGGTAGTGGGTAAAGCTATTCGGCTTGGCATAATTGTTCAGCCTGGCAAACGTGGCGGTCGCTTTTTTGCGATCGCTCGTATCAAACACCAACACGCCCCCAAAGCCAACGGGCTCTCGCTAAAGTCTTCCCGTTTGCATCAAAGCAATGAACAATATTGCTGATGGATAAACTCATCAGAAGGCTTTGCGGTTTAACTTACCCAAGGACGTATAGGGAAGCGCTTGTCGAAACTCAATCACAGCAGGCATTTGATAGCGAGCTACCCGTGGCTTTAGCCATGCCAATACCGTGGCTTGCTCTAAGTTCTCAGCAGGCTTAGGAATAATAATCGCTTTCAGTCGCTGGCCAAACTCTGGATCAGGAATCCCCAGAACCACTGCCGCTTCGATTCCTGGATGTTGGAGCAGCACATTTTCCAGTTCCAGGGGATAGACATTCTCTCCCCCCGAAACAATCATGTCATCCACCCGGCCACCCAAAAAGAGATTCCCTTCCCCATCTCGATAGGCCAAATCTCCCGTTTCTATCCACCCCTTAGCTCCCGCAGCCCAGGCACTGCGGATACAAAGCTGCCCTTTTTCCGAGGGTCCATCCGACTGGATCTGGACCTGAACCCCGATAATCGGCTTGCCAATAGAGTCTGGCTGCCGCTGCAATAGATCAGGATCCGCCAAGATACACAACCCCGCTTCAGAGGTGCCGTAGAGATTAAACAACACTGGCCCAAGCTGCTCTAAGGTCGCTTGAGCCAACGCCGGTCGCAGGGCCGCCCCGCCCGTGAGAATGCGCTGGAGGGAAGACAAAGCCGGGGCATTATGGGTGAGCATCCGCTGCAACATCAACGGCACCAGGGTAATCACCTCAATGTTGTCTTGGGCAATCAGGTCACAGGCCCGACCGGCATCAAATCGGCGGGTGAAATACTGTTGTGCCCCCAGGGTCACCCCAATTAACAGGGCCGCTAGCCCAAAGCCGTGATAAATCGGGGTGGCGATATATACCGTGCGATACCGATCCAAATGAACCTGCGAGAGTAGGGCAATAAAGGGAGGGAGGAAATCAAATAGGGAAGGTTTACGGCTGGCCGGTTTCGGCTGCCCCGTCGTTCCCCCCGTCATCACCACCACTTTCCCGGTCTTCACCTTACGCAGAGGAGTTGTGGATGGAGGCGTCACAGACATCCGATCCACAGAAGTGCCAGAGGGGCGATAGGTGGGAATGGCTTTATGGCTTAGAGAAAGGTTATCAACGACCGGAGTAAGTTCTGGATCATAAATGCAGTAGTCAAACTGAAGCTGATGCTCCATGGCCCGAATCTGATCCGCACTCATTTCGGGATTGACCAGAAACACATCTGCCCCTAACCGAGAGACAGCAAAAATGGCTTTGATGGCTGCGGCATGGTTACGGGCTGCGATCGCAATCCTCTGTCGTGGCTGAATTCCACAGTCTCTCTGCAATCCGACCGCAACCGCCTCTGCCTGTTTCCATAGCCTGGCGTAGGTTAATTCTTCCTGATCATCAATCACAGCAATCCGCTCTGGATGCAGCTTGGCCGCAATTCGCAACAAAGCCATCAAGTTAACCCCCGTCGTCCAAATCGCTTCCAGCAAGCGATACAGGCCGATAAAGGTTAGCAGACGCGTCCGATGCAGTTTTCTCAGCAGGGTAAAGATCATGGCTTTATCGTCTCCACCTCATCACCCCACTCCAAATCACTTCTCCCGGCCATCGCAGCAGGATAGATGCCAACTCCCCCATCATCAACCACCAAGGGGCAATGGTCCGAGGGCGGGCAACCATTGCTTTGCAAATCAGTTTAGCCACCTGATCTGGACTTAGCGCTGGCATATTCTGATAGGCTTTCGTCAGCGCAATCATCCGCGTGCGGACCAAAGGTAAATAAATCGAAGTGGTCTTTACCCCTTGGGCATTGAGTTCAGGGGCTGCACAGCGAAACCATTGGTCAAAGGCTGTTTTTGAAGCCTGGTAGGCCGCCCATTGGGGGGCAGGCAAGAGCAACACATTGATGGCCGAGATATTAATCATATGACCCTGCTGAGCCACCAGGGTGGGGGTCAAGGCCAACATCAACTGGACGGGACCAAAGTAGTTGATGTTCATGGTCCGGGTAAAGTCATAAAACCGATCCAATGAATCAAACAGCGATCGCCGAATCGACTTCCCTGCATTGCTCACCAAAATATCAATGCGATGGGGAAGCTGCTCTAGCAACGCTTCCACTTCTGTCGGCTGTCTCAGATCGCAGGGAAAAATAGTAGCCTGTCCACCACGGGCCTCAACCTGAGCTTGAACAGCCAATAGTTTCTCTTCAGTCCGCGCCACCAGAATTAGCCGAGTGGTCGGTAAGGCTAGGCGTAAGGCCAAACATTCTCCGATGCCATAGCTGGCTCCGGTAATCAGGACCGTTTTGCCTGCCAGCAGACGTTGGAGTTTACGGGGATTAACCCGAAGAAAAGGAAAGAATAAGAGATCCATAACGCTATAGGCCCTAGATTCGCCATATCTCTGGGGCTAAGCTGCTTTTTTATGAGCGATAACGCCCACCGTCGCATAATAAATGGCCCAAGCCTGTTTATCCTCCGCAAATCGGCCATAATTATCGATATCGGCCTGGGTGGCAGCGCCAGTTTCAATATATTTCTCCGCCAGTTGCATCGTAGACATTTTCATCATGGTGGCGAGGCCCGACCCCCCATTAGATAAATGAGTATCCACCTCTACCGAGAAGGTCTGTAAATCATAGGGCTGTAGTAGGGCAGGCAATTTAGCACCCAGACCATAATCCATCCCTCTTGCCGTAAACATCTGCAAAATAGCCTGGTTGACGTTATTGACAGCCTGACAAGCAGCATTTTCACCTGCAATTGCCCGAGCTGCGGCAAAGTCGGGTTCTTCCAAGACAATCCAGCCACCGGGTTTCACTAAATCCAACACCCTCGATAGCACGGTCTCAAAATCAGGAATATGGATCAGAACATACCGGGCATGCACTAAATCAAAGGATTGGTCTTCCAGGGGGAGGTGCTGGA
Organism: Acaryochloris sp. IP29b_bin.148; assembly: GCF_028285565.1. Classification (GTDB taxonomy): domain Bacteria; phylum Cyanobacteriota; class Cyanobacteriia; order Thermosynechococcales; family Thermosynechococcaceae; genus Acaryochloris. The sequence continues at coordinate 16,255 of NZ_JANQOY010000038.1, read as the reverse complement.
TATCCCCTTGCAAGACGTCCACCTGACTAGATTCCAGGTGGGCCACAAATCGTGTATCAAGATCAACCGCAACCACTTTGCCGCTCTCTTCGACCTTGCCGGCCATCCATTGGGTGATCGACCCCGCACCTGCCCCCACTTCTAAACATCTCCAGTGCGCCTTTATACCCGTTGACTGAAGTCGTTGATGACTAGTTGGGTCGAAGACTTGCTCAATCGCTTGGAGCCGTTCGAGTTCTTGGGCATATTGGGTTTCGGTAAAGATGTATTTAGACGGTGACATGCCGCTTGCTGCTCCATATTGCAAGTTTGATCAGCTCAATCCAGCTTGAACATATCCCCTACTGGTTAGACGGATCAAGATCTGACGAAATAGCAGAAGGGTCCAGTGCGATCGCACTGGACCCTTTGCGCCAATAGGTGGGAAAACGAGTGTAGAACCTTACGGCGATACGCTCATTTGGGGCATAGACGTATCCTGACTAGACAGACCCACGAGATCTGCACTTAATTCCCAAAGTCGTTGGGCTTTGGCATCGTCTAGGGACTCATTAGACATCTCTTGTTCAAAGGAGGGGCGTCCATCCTTCTGGCGATTGCCCCAACTCCAATACACACCCGATTTGCCAAAGAGTGGATCCGACACGACCTGAGCAACCCGCGTTCCAGCCAGTTCCTCAGTGACAAATCCACCTGTAATAAAGCGTTGAAACTTCGGAAATAGGAATCTAAACAGGGCAAAATGGTTGCGGAATAGACCGGTGGTCGCCACACATCCAGGATAAAGGGCACTGAAGGTAATCCCCGTAGAGTCATAGTAGCGACGATGGAGTTCGCGCATCGTCAGCATATTGCAAAGCTTGCTGTCTTTGTACGCTTTACCCGGCTTAAATTTCTTACCATTAATCATGGAAATCGGTGTTTTGAAGCCTGCTTCCAGCCCTCTCATATCTCCTAAGTCAGGGGGGGCCGGAATGGGAATCTTACCCCCCAGCTCCTTCGGATTAGCAGTCACTGTCCCCAGAATAATCAGACGGCGCTGATCAAAGGAGGAGCGCATTAAGTCTTCCAGCAATAGATTGCACAGGAGGAAATGACCTAAATGATTGGTGCCTACGTTTAACTCATATCCTTCTGCTGTGTAGAGTGGCTTCTTCAGCAGAGGCATGTAGATGGCGGCGTTACAGACCAGGGCATCTAGAGAGCGGCCCATTTCCCGAAAGGTTTTGACAAATCGGTGAATGCTTTCAAAGCAAGCCAGATCAAGATGGATGACTGAGTAACTATCGCGGGGCATACCCACCGATTGGGCAGCCGTTTCTGCCTTGAGAAAATTGCGACAAGCCATAATGACGTGCCATTTACCCGTTAAAGCCAAGGCTTTGGCCGCATATAAACCGACCCCCGAAGACGCTCCGGTAACCACCACGGTTTGTTTTTGATGTTTTTCCATTTGTCAGGCTACTTAAGCTTTTTTGACTTAAATTTACTAATCTTCAGATTCACACAGGAATAAGGGTTTCGGTAAATTCTGCAATAAACCTTAAGGAATGATCGACCAAAGACTGATAAATGGTTTCAGTAATTTGTGTATTGTCTCTCTATCTATCGAGGTATATAATAGTACATATGTACTTACAGGCAGACTGATGAACACTGAACGCCTCAATCAACTCAAAGCGCCCTTTCCGGCTTCAGAGCACCAAGATCGAATGCTTCCAGGGGGTGGCAAGTGGTTCTTTATTCCCTGGCAGCGGATTCGGAAACGTTTAAATGAAGTTTGTCCAGACTGGTCTGTGTCCTATAGCGATCCTGTGATTGTTGGAGAATATGTGGTGGTGCGTTGTCAGCTCACCATCGATGGCTTAACCCGCGAGGGGGTCGGTAACGATAAAGCTTATCCTGAGAAGCAGACCTACGGCACACCCATAGAACGAGCCATTGCCGATGCTTTCAAAAATGCGGCAGAACAGTTTGGGGTAGGTGCATATCTCGATAACCAAGAATTTGTGATTAAGCATATGCAGAAACAAGGAGATGGCAGAGCTTATGCCTATTCTGATGTTCGCCAGCAAATTCGAACTCAAAAAAATCGCCGCCCGTCGTTGAAAACAGCAGGTTAGCACTTCGCCTGACTACAGTGACAACCGAGGAATACCTATCCTTGAGACTGTTTCAGATAATTTAAGAACCAATTGACTGCTGTTGCTCGTCGGGTGCGACGAGGATTCAGTTGATCCACGGTATAGCCGCCAAAGCCTAACTCTTCTTTGAGCAACTGTTTATTTTCTTTGGGAATGGAGCGGGTTAGTTTAATTGTGGCTGGACGACTGCCAATAAAATCCGGCGGCTCTGGATAGGCTTCTGTCCACACATCAGCCACTTGCGAAACATCCCATGTCTGGGACGCTTCGTCAAAGCGGTATCCCAAGTGATGCCAGAGCATTTGATTAACGGTCTCATCCGGTATCTTCTCGTCCAAAATCGCCCAGAATGTCTCTGATGTTAATGCAGGTAAGTCAGATTCTGTTGCAACCATAAATTTATCCCGCTGGACGTTGTTGAGTAGTGCGCTGGAGGAGCCAGAGTGATGCCACAAGCCCTGCTAACTGGCCAGCAATGGTATTAATACAGGCTTGAATGACGAAGAGATCAATGGGTTCAACCAGCTGATTCGGATTGAGACTAAACACAGCTACGCCTTGAGAAATAGCCTTACCAATGATGGCCCCTACAAACCATTCACCCCCGATCACAGTCACTAAAATGCCGACCAGATCCGTGAGTAGCACCATTTTTATCAATCGGATCGTGCTGGTTTTGGACGGTACATCCCCCGCAGGGGCTAAAAACTGACGTCCCCACCGGGTATAGCGAAAACTCCAAAACACACTTACCCCCAAGAGCAAGATACCCCCGACGGTAAAGAGCAAACCTAAGCCACTAATGGTGTTACTGGCCTGATTGGGATTCCCTGCTCGACTCAAAGAGGCAAACAGGACCGTCACCCCCGAAATAATCCCTAACACCGCCTTGATCCAAAAGCTAATCCAGCCCACAATGCGAAACGAACCCCCCAAGTTCTTGAAATTGGGAGCCCGGGATAGAGAATCAGACGGTCGGGTCATGCAGGTTTAGTCCGGTAAGTCGTATTGACTAACAATGCGCTTCGCATACTCAGGTACGTGGGCATCTACTTTATCAGGATAGTTCCGCTTCACATACAGGTAGTTACGGGTAAAGTGTGAATCAATTGAGAATCGCGCATATTCTAAACCTCGGGGACCAATCTTGTCGATCACCACGCCCATTAGCTTAGCGGCCCACATGGGTAGGGTAACCCCTTTATCGTAGGCAGGGATGCTGTTTTGCACTGCCGCATGGCGATCGCCTTCGGCAATAACCGGCTGGGTTTCGAGTTGATCCATCACCAGATCTAGCATCTCTTGCCCCGTCTCGTTGCGAACCACCAGCCATTGCCAGCCAAAGGGGGAACCCATATAGCCCACCACCAGATCCGCTAGGGAGTTAGTGTAATCGAAACAGCTCATGCAGGAGGGAGCAAAAATATCCTTGAGCTTATTGGTCTTCAGGCCGAAAAAGGGCACCGTCTCAATCGAGCCATCTTCATGCTTAAAGTGGATGCGGAAGTCTTGCATAAATTCGTAGTGGACCACCGTATCGGGGGAACGGCTCGTGGTTTCTAAAAAAGTCTGCAACCCCGCCCGATTCACATTGTCCACACAGGGCGTCCCTAGAACATAGAGCTTTTCTAGCCCTAAGCTATCCTGAACCGACCGTAGGGCTTGGGTTTGACATCCCACCCCAATCACACAAAGACGCTTCATGCCCGACTGTTCAATCTGTTCTAAGACTGAGAGATTAGGAGATAGCGTCGGCTTGTTGACCCGTGCAGCGAGGACCTCTTCCGGGGTGCGGGCAATAACCGGCTTGGGTTGAAACCGATCTTCATCGGTATTTTGGATACAGACTACCCCTTCGACTTTGCCCTGCTTCAGCAGTTCCATGCCGATGGTGCTAACAATCCCCGTCCATTGGGCACCGGGAATTGGATCGACCTTGCGAGCCGTCATCATTTGGGTACTGACCCCAAAGTACCAATCATCCTCATTATCCAAGTCGCGGCTACGGCCATGGGCCTTCTCTTCTAGCTCCGCCACCTGCTGATTGAGGAAGGCACAGGCTTCTTTGACGTAGTGGATATAGTAGGTATCGCACAGTCCACATTCACTACAGAGTTCTTTAGCCGGTCGACGACTCGTGGATTTGAGGGCTTTGGCTTTTTTATGGGGTTGTACCGCAGTCATAATTAAAGATAGATTTCAGGACTCTCAAGCAATTGCAAAGTCTTGAATAGCAGGTTAGATAGCATACTGATTGTAAACAGTTTCGGGGCCACGGCCAAAGCTCCGCTATATTCTCCGCCTATGGTTGTTGAGTGTGGTCACGATCAATCATTATGAGCATGATCAAACTCATAGACATAAAACATACGGCTAAATCGTTGCAGTAAATAGCCCCCTGTGGCGAAGGCCACACTACAGAGCACTAACTCCCAAAACTCTAGTGGGGGAGCCATTAAACCTAAAGAGGCATCTGGGTGAGTCATGGCGTATAGGGCCTGCGATCGCGCATCTAGCATCACCGCTAACCCAAAGCAAACCACTGCACTAATCCATGCCACCCCCTTGGTTATCTGAATCCGGTTTAAGGCGGTCCGGCACACTTGGCAATCTTTGGTGTGGTTCTGCCATACATCAAATAACTGTTCTTTATCGCGTTGAGGGGGCGGCAGTTGGGGGTCACATTGCCAGGGAATCCCCCCGCCAGCTCGGGTCTTGATCCACTGTCGTAAGGTAATGACCATTTTGTCTTGCGGATTAGGCGTATAAACGGTCTCCAACCAATTCCCTTGTGTTAGGTCACCCATTCGCTGCTCTTGGTAGTGCAGAAACACCAAGTCTTGATGAAGGAATAGCGGCGCTAAAACATGTCCTAACCACACAGGCATTGGCCAAGCAAAAAAGCCTAATCCAGGCGGAGTTTTACCGTCCTTATCTTTGACTAAGACTTGACAACCAATGTGGCGACACCAGCCTGGACGAGTCGGGCTAGCATAAAGCGCCAGAATCATCTTTCCTCCACTTTTATAAGTTGATTCAGCCCGCATAAGGCATGGCGGTTGAAAGTCATGAATCGCTTGTTTGAGAGTGCCGGATACAGGTTGGATCTCAAAGGCAAACCCTTCTTGCGCTGACACTTTGCGAATTGTGTTCATGGTGTAATAGTTGGCATCCCGATAGCGATTGCCCATAATGCCGTGATGAGAAACGGGAACATGGGCTGGGTCAGCAACGTTTTCCATAAAAAAGTCCCAACCATAGGGAAAATCACGGACATACCAATGGAGTTTAATCACGCGATCGGACAACTCTTCTAGCTCAGGAACAATCCGAGGAGAACGCTCTTGGCTCAAGGACTGCGACGCCTCGCTGGCATCAGGCCAGACCCAAATTAAACCCTGCTGAACTTGAGTCGGATATGCGATCGCACAGGATCGCGGATTGGCCCGATGCCGTTTGGCTGTGTCCAGATCAAGGCTTTGGGGAATATCCAAGCAGTGACCCTTCGCATCAAAACGCCAAGCATGATACGCACACATCAAAGTGCCATCCACTTCGATCCGTCCTTCTGATAGGGGGGCAAGGCGGTGGGGACAGCGATCTTCAAAACAATGCCATTCTCCCTGCTGATCATGCCAAATCACTAGTTCCTTGCCCAATAACTGCATGGCATGGGGGCTTTTCAGATCTAGGAATTCAACCACTGCCACGGGATACCACTGCTGTGTCCATTGAAATTGCTCAGGTGCAGCCAAAGAAGGGGTGGCCTCTGTCTCAGACGATGGAAGGTCTGACGGCTGAGATGAAGTGTGATTGGAATCGAAGGACAAACGGTTTTGAGTGGTCACTGTCTTAAAGAGTGCGCTTGCAGGTAGGGGCCATCCTCCCTAATATAATCCTCAACGTCCCCACTCATAGGCTAATCTGTCGACCACAATCCACTGTCGAAGCTTTGTACTGTTGAAGCGTTGCATTGAAGGGAGTGAGTCCCCATCCTGTGTCTGTCGTCAGGAGGTTGCGGACAGGGAAGATGGCCAAGACGATGCCTCTTCCTGAACATCTTCAGCAACTCAGGCCTGTGATCAACCGTCATCGTTTGACAAAAGACCAGAGAATGAGAATTATAGAACAGACTAAAATTCCCAGAAGCACAGTCAGGATTTAGCAGGGAATCGCGCCTTAAACCTCGCCCTGGCTGGCTGAGATCTATCGAAGCTACATTCTCTGGCATTGTTGTTCACCCTTTACTTAAGTTACTCATGACTGTCTCTGAGAACCGTCCTAACTTACCTCCCTCTTCACGTGTTCTAACCGGGGTGGGCCTTGTTCTGGTATTGACCTTCTTCCTTGATTTTGTGGTCCGCCTGATGTCTCCCCAGCTCTTTCGAGCAAAGCTGCAACAACCGGAAGCTGCCAATGCCGAGTTGCTACAACTGGTTGAGCGCTTAGAAATTGAGTCTTCCCAAGTCAATCTTCTCCATGAACTGAGTGAAAGAGGCGTGATTCCTCTGATTGGTCTAGCGTTAATCTACGCTGGCTTTTGGTTTTACCGCTACTCTCGTACCGCCAGCGTGGAGTCACAAGCCAGCCCCAAGAAATTGTCTGCTTGGCAAGACTCTAAGTTTTGGACCTTTGTGTTCGCCAGTCTGTTGGGATTAATGTTTTTACTCATTATTCCCTTCCATTTTTCGAAAACGGGTAATGTCAGCAAGCTGAGATTAGACATTGTGGAACGAGAGTGGACCCAAACCAAAACCGTGATGGACCAACAGCTTAACCAGATCAAGCTCGAAGAACAACAATGGCAACAAATTGGTAAGGATCCCACCCAATTAGACCAATTGTTGCAAAGTCCCCAGCTGCCGCCTCAACAAAAAACACTGCTAACGCAGCTCAAGGAGAATCCGCAAGCGTTAAAACAAACGGTGGATGCTCGCACCAAGCAGCTACAACAACAGCAAACACAAGGCGCAGAACAGCTGGCAAAAGCCGAACAGAGAAAAGCTGAAGTCGTGAGTCAGACAGAAGGCGAACGGAATATCACCCGCCTGCGAGTCGCGATTAGAAGTACCCTATTAGCCGTTGGTTTTGCCAGTATCGGCTGGACGGGACTGCGAGATTCTTCCAACTAGGGTCACAAGACGGTCCGCAGGGTTTAGGAGATAATGACTAGCAGTCTTTAGAACGCATCCTTATCCCATGACCTTGCAGGCCCCCCTTGCCCAACTGATCGAAGTTCTATCCGCAGAGCCCCACAATATCTCTCAGGCTTTGACATCTCAGCAGGTTCAAGGCGTCAATACGGACACCCGCAGCCTTAAACCTAACGAGCTTTTTCTTGCCCTGTCTGGGGACAACTTTGATGGTCATCGGTTTGCAGAACAGGCCGTGCAGCAGGGTGCGATCGCAGCTATCGTTGACCACCCCATCGACGCAGCCATTCCCCAGTTAGTGGTTCCAGATACCCGAGTCGCCTACCAACGCTTAGGGCAGTGGTGGCGACAGCAGTTTCAAATCCCGATTATTGCCATTACCGGGTCTGTGGGTAAAACCACCACCAAAGAGCTAATTGCTGCTGTCCTCGGCACGGCCGGATCCGTGCTTAAAACCGAAGCCAACTACAACAATGAAATTGGCGTTCCCAAAACCTTGTTAGGGTTAACCGCTGATCATGACTATGCTGTGGTGGAAATGGGAATGCGAGGCCCTGGGGAAATCGCGGAACTCTCGCAAATTGCCCAACCCACCATTGGCGTGATCACCAATGTCGGTACCGCTCATATTGGTCGTCTAGGGTCTAGAGAAGCGATTGCCCAGGCCAAATGTGAGCTATTGGCCCAGATGCCCTCAGATAGCCTTGCGATTCTCAATGCAGACAATCCCTTGCTGATTAAAACCGCTAAAACCGTTTGGTCAGGGGCGCAAGTCACCTACGGCCTCGACTCTGGCGATTTACAAGGACAGGCCGAGGATCAAACACTACAGGTAGCGGGTCATTCCTTTCCATTACCCCTGCCGGGGGCTCATAATGCCTTGAATTATTTAGCGGCCCTTGCGATCGCACAACATCTCAATTTGGATCTAGCGCATCTACAGCAAGGTATTTCCCTGGAATTGCCCTCCGGTCGCGCTCGTAAACTCACTCTGCCCAATGATGTGGTGGTTCTAGATGAAACCTATAATGCGGGCCTGGAATCCATGCAGGCGGCTCTCCATTTACTCGCCCAAACACCAGGCCAACGGCGAATTGCAGTATTGGGGCCGATGAAAGAATTGGGCGATTATGCTCCCGAACTCCATCGCCAAGTGGGCCGTTTAGTCCAGGAGCTGAACATGGATCAGCTTTTGATCCTCGATCAAGGACCGGAAGGGACTGCCTTAGCAGAGGGAACAACTACGGTCCCCACGGAGCAGTTTGCGGAACATCAAGCCCTGATGGACTATCTCGATCAGCATATTCAGCCGGGCGATCGTCTTCTCTGTAAAGCCTCCCACTCCGTCGGGCTAGACCGCATTGTCGACCATCTCACCCGAGTTAAGGCTTAGTCGCTTACGAGGCTAACGCCTGACGCTGGGCCTCGATTAACTGTTGAATGCCAACTTCTGCCAGGTCCAGCATTTGATTGAGCTGGGGGCGAGGTAGGGTGCCTTCTTCAGCCGTCCCTTGCACTTCTAGCAGCTCTAACTGTTCCGTTGCCACAACATTTAAATCCACCGCTGCACCGACATCTTCCGGGTAGTTGAGGTCTAGAAAGGGCTGACCTTCTAGCAACCCAACCGATACGGCAGCGACATGATGACGAATGGGGGATTGGGGGATTTCTCCCTTGCTCACCAGCTGATTCACAGCATCCACTAGGGCCACAAATCCACCCGTAATGGATGTCGTGCGCGTCCCCGCATCGGCTTGTAAGACATCGGCATCCACCACTAAGGTTCGCTCTCCTAGTGCTTGCAAATCGAGGGCTGCCCGCAAACTCCGACCAATTAATCGCTGAATTTCTTGGGTTCGTCCCGATAATTTCATCAGTTCTCGACGCTGCCGTTCTGGGGTCGCGCCAGGGAGCATGCGATATTCTGCCGTTAACCACCCTTGGCCCGTGTCTTCTAAAAACCGGGGGACACCGGACTGCACAGAAACCGTGCACAGCACTTTCGTCTGTCCACATTCCGCCAGTACCGATCCAGCAGCAAAGCGGGTATACTCTCGTTGAAACCGAATCGGTCGAAGCTGATCCGGTTGACGGCCATCAGGACGTTGCCAAGTCATGTATGCTTATTCTCAACTACACAGGGGCTGGCATCTACCACTGACCTAAGTATGGTGGGTGAGCCAATTTAAATCCCAACCAGCATACTCTAGATCAACCACCAGACATCCAGGCTTTAAGAAAAGATTCTTTCAAAACTTAATACTTCCCATAAAAATGTTGACGAATCCGATAGATATGGTGTTGACTATGGGGGAAAGTTACAGGTAAACGCTACATCTGTTGTTAGCATCCTCAACTATGGTCGCCCAGCTAGATACGCCTCCCAAAGCCGTTGATTCTCCCTCACGCCATATTATCGAAGGCTTGGTCAAAATTTTTACTGCACCGCATCGCAGCTTTTTTACCTCAGTGATGGCGCAAGCGTTACGGGAAGCTGGGCAAGGGACGCGAGTACTCGTCGTCCAATTTCTGAAAGGGGGCATCAATATGGGCCACCACCACCCCATGCACCTCTGCCAAAACTTGGACTGGTATCGCTGTAATTTACCGCGCTGTATTGATACGCCAGAGTTAGAGACCGATGAAATGCAGGCCATGGAAGATCTGTGGCAGCATACAAAAACTGCGATCGCAGATGGGGATTACTCCCTTGTGATTTTGGATGAACTGAGTTTGGCACTTCACCTGAATCTCATTCCCGAATCAGAAGTCCTAGGGTTGATTGAGCAGCGTCCTCGGCATATTGATATGATTTTGACGGGGCCGAATATGCCCTCATCCCTGATGGATGTCGCCGACCAAATTACTGAGATGCGACGCAACGTTTGCCCTTAGTCCTGAAGAGGTTTCTGTGATCAAAAATGATGCCTGGATCACCAGGATGGCTAATCAAGGCATGATTAGCCCTTTTGAGCCCCAGCTCGTACGGGAAGTGGAAGGCAATCCAGGGGTCTCTCAGCGCGTGATTAGCTATGGTTTATCGTCCTATGGCTATGACTTACGGTTAAGTGCCAACGAATTTCGCGTCTTTCGCCACATCCCTGGCACCATCGTTGATCCCAAGCACTTCAACCCCGCAAATTTAGAGCCCGCAGCCCTGCATACGGATAAGAATGGCAGCTATTTTATCTTGCCTGCCCACTCCTATGGTCTGGGAGTCGCTCTAGAACGCTTAGCGGTGCCAGAGAATGTCACGGTGATCTGTATTGGCAAAAGCACCTATGCCCGTATTGGTCTAATCGCCAATTTGACCCCCGCTGAAGCTGGCTGGCGAGGCCATTTAACTCTGGAGTTTTCGAATTCATCCAGCGCCGACTGTCGGATTTATGCCAATGAAGGGATTGTCCAACTGCTCTTTTTTGAAGGCGAGCCCTGTACCGTCAGCTACGAAACCCGGCAAGGTAAATATCAAGACCAGGAAGAACAGGTGACGTTGGCGAGGCTATAATCTCTGCTTCGTTAACGGCGGATCCAGCCATTGATCGTAAAGCGGCTATCGGCAAACGTTCTAGAAGGACAGCTTACGGGCAAGACCTCATGCATATAGCGGCTGAGGAAAAAGACGATGCTGTTATTGCGGGGATCAACGGTTTGGTAGGAATCTGCCGCCACATAAAAGTTATTTTCAATTTTGCTGTCGTAAACCTGTAGTTCCCCACCTGAAAAGGGTTTAGGGTGCTGATAAAAGTAATAGACGTAGGTCAGTTCCCGTGTGGCCGTATCTGGACTGCCGTTATCGTTGTGCAACTTATAAAAGTTGCCATCATTATGAGAGGTGAGCTGGGTTTCGATCTCAGAGGCCCGAAAAACCGGGAGATCTAGTTGTTTCAGCACCTCGGGTAAAACCTGTTCAATACGCTCCAAAACCCGATCTGCCAATCTATCTAAATGGGGCAGAATCTTAGACTGGCGATAATCGGGCGTATCCGTTGTGGTTTGGGTGGGCACAAACGAAGATTCGTGCTGAATGGCGGTTTGTAATAAGGTGTGATGTTCAGCTGTTGTCAAAAAATCGTCCATCTGCACATAGGGCGATGGGATCACCCCTGGTGCAGGTGCTGGATCCAAGGCTGACTGAATATACATGGGCGGCTCCGTCACTAAGCCCACGAGATGCTGGCTCGAAAAACAGAGCCCTGCATGGCCCGCCTGTAAGGGGATTTGAAACAATTCTGGCGGCTGTGCAGGCTGAGAGGGGGGTAGAACCGCTTGAAATAAGCGCTGCAATAGTGGATCCGTAGACTGCAGATAGACAGTTTGGTGGTGTCCGCCTTGGAGAAGCAGGTCGACTTTAACGGTAGAAGGGGGAGTCATAGCTGCATATTATTTCAGATCATGGCCATTGACCGTCGCGACTTGGCATCCCCTCTTGAGCGTTCAGGGCAGTCCGACAAAACTGTATCGCAGTGTCTAAATCGCTTGTTTGTTGAGGGTAGGCCAATGCGGGACGCTTAATGATAATCAAGGTTACCCCCAAGGCTTGAGCCACACGCCGCTTAATCTCTTCGCCGCCAGGTGAACCGGAGGCTTTGGTGACGACAACAGAGATTTGCCAGTGTTGCCACAGGGCTTTTTCTAGGTCAAAGGAAATGGGAGGGCGCAATGCGATGATGCGATCGCACCTAAATCCCGCCTCAACTGCTGCCTGCAACGCCGAGGACCGTGGTAGAACTCTGACAAATAATGTACTGCTAGCGTGATACTCCTGGAAGTGCGGCAACCATTTGCTGCCAACGGTTAACAGAACCCGCTGTTGTTGCAAATATGAACCTTGCAACAATTGTGAGAGGGTGTCCACCTCAACGATCCAAGGATTCCGCCCAGCAGCAGAAATTATCGCCGAAGACCGCTCAAACCTGAGATAAGGGAGCTGAAGTTGACGAGAGGCTTGCATCGCTAATTGCGAAATTTCTATAGCATAGGGGTGAGAAGCATCTAAAATAACGCCAATTTGGTGAGTATGGCAGAATTTTCTCAGCTTAATGTAGTTGAAAGCTCCCGTACACACTTTTAATCCTATTAAAGCAGGGTAAAGTGCTTGGGCAGAGGGGGAAAGAACCGTCACCACGCAGGGAAGTTGGCAACGACTGAGCGCAGCCGCCAAATCGACACTTTCTGTCGTACCACCGATTAACCAAATTTGTGAGGGCATCCTAGGATGGCGTCCAATGGGTCGGAATCAGCATTAACACAACTATTCGCTCAGGTTATAACGACACTACTTAGCCAATGTCTGAAGAAAAATGCAATTTAAACAGATTGATTTGGGCATCTTAAATATAAGAACCAATTCGTTCTACCTCAAGGGGGGAAACCTAGCTTATAGGTTGTGAGGTTGTTGATTTCAGTGCAGATACCTATAAAAAAGACTCTGCTTTTAAAAGCCTTTTGACAACTCTCGATAGACTTGAGTACGACTTGGTTGTGGAGATCAATCAGAAAAAACAGGCCCGACATTTACTCCTTTTTGAGGATAAAGAAGGGTTAAGGTTGGTGCCTCTAGAAGCATCTTCGCACTCCTTAGGACGCGATCCAACCAACTCCATTGTTCTGCATTCTAAGGCAGTCTCTCGTCAGCATGCCTTATTACTCAGGGTAACCAGCTCTAATCCCAACGACTATGGTTTTTTGCTGATTGACGGAGACTTGCAAGGTCAACGCAGCACCAACGGCATTAAGGTGAATGGCGTTAAATGTCGCTCCCGCCGTCTTCAAGATCAAGATCTATTGACGCTGGGTAACCATATTAAAGCCAGATATATTGCCGTTGCCCCCCAATCTGATGAAGAATTTGAGGAATACTGCCGTAACGCCGATCGCCAAGCCCTCTTTTCTCCGCCTGCCTCTCAAGCCACAGTCATCCCTGAACAACCTTCAGCACTAGAAGAGGAAGGACTGGACGAAGCCCCCTTGATTCGGCTCGCGTCCTTTCCTGAAATTTCGCCCAGCCCCATGTTAGAGATTAATCTCGACGGGGAGCTAACTTACCTGAATCCAGCCGCAGTACATGCCTTTCCAGAACTGCCATTGCTGGGCATGCAGCATCCAACCTTAAACGGCTTACTCCAATTAATTCAAACCTCTGATACCCACATCTTGGTCCGGGAAATTACCGTTGCAGACAAGATGTATGAGCAATCTATTCACTTTATTTCCGAAAGTGATCTGATTCGCTGCTGTGTGTTTGATATTACAGAGCGCAAACTGGCAGAAGCAGAACTTCGCAAGCGCGATCGCCTCCTGCAAAGTGTAGCTCAGGCTACCACACACCTGTTAGAGAATATTGGCTACGACGCCATCGATACAGCATTGGCGATTCTCGGAGAGGCAGCAGGGGTTGATCGAATCTGTATTTGTAAAAATCATTCCCTGCCGAATACTGGCGAAAGTGCGACGAGCATGCGGTTTGAATGGACGCGTGCATCTGTAGAACCCGTGATTCATCGCCCGCATCGGCAAGAGCAAAGTTACCATTCCCCTCACCTCAAGCGATGGTATCACTCCCTCACCGATGAAGTCACCATCCGTAGCTTGGTCCAAGATTTACCTGAAGCTGAGCAACATGTTCTAGCGCAAGACAATATCTTGTCCATTTTGGTCGTTCCTATCATTGTTAACTATCGTTTTTGGGGCTTTATCGAACTGCACAACTGCACCCGAGAATATCACTGGTCACTCCAAGAAGAGTCCATTCTGTTTGCGATGTCAGCTAGCATTAGTGCCGCACTGCAACGCCAAGATAAAGAGGAAATTATTCGACATCAAGCCTTTCATGATGCGCTGACCGATCTTCCCAACCGGGTCTTATTTAACGATCGCCTTGATCTGGCCTTAGCTGAAGCGCAACGCAATAACCGCAGCGTGGCTGTGATGTTTATGGACTTAGATCGCTTTAAGCTCATTAATGATACGTTGGGCCACTCCATAGGTGATGAATTGCTGAAAGAAGTAGCACTCCGGCTACAAGATTGCCTGAGGGATGGAGATACCGTTGCTCGTTGGGGTGGAGATGAATTCACGGTGCTTCTGCCTAGAATTGACTCGGTCAACGATGCGATGAATACGGCTTATCGGATCTTAGATGCCTTAAAAGCCGCTTTTGTCATTCGCAGACATGAATTATTTGTCACCACCAGCATTGGTATTGCCATCTATCCAGAAGATGGCCAAGAGGCAGAAATTTTACTGCAAAATGCTGATGTCGCTCTGTATCGCAGTAAAGAGCATGGGCGAGGCACTTGTCAGCTCTACAATCCGACGATGAACGCAACTGAACAATTTGTGTTGGAAAATAGTTTGCGTCATGCCTTGGATCGAGAAGAGTTTATTCTTCACTATCAACCCAAAGTCAATATTTGTACCGGTGACATTGTGGGCTTAGAAGCCCTGGTGCGCTGGGAACATCCAGAAATGGGTTTGGTCTCACCGGCCACATTTATTCCCATTGCCGAAGAAACGGGCTTGATTGTGGAATTAGGAGAATGGGTGTTGAGAACGGCCTGCCAGCAAGCCGTCCTCTGGCATCAAATGGGCCTCACGCCGTTATCCGTTGCGATTAACCTATCGGCTCGTCAGTTTTATCAGCCTAATCTGGTTGAAATTGTGGCGCAGGTCCTAGAAAGTACAGGGCTAGATCCCCAACAGCTAGAGTTGGAAATTACGGAAACCATTGCGGTCAAAAATATTGAATTTGCCAAGTCAATCCTATGGAATTTACAAGAACTGGGCGTCCATATTGCGATGGATGACTTTGGCACCGGTTACTCCTCCCTCAATTACCTTAAGCAGTTGCCCTTTAATACGCTGAAAATCGATCAATCTTTTATTCAGGATTTAAAGCCTGAGTCCAAGGATGCCGAGATTATCAATGCTGTGATTGCCTTAGGCAAAGGGCTAGATTTAAAAGTGGTTGCCGAAGGGGTTGATAACGAAGAACAGTTAGAAATGTTGCGATCGCTCAATTGTGAAATTGTCCAAGGCTATTTATTTAGCCGTCCCCTCAACGTCGACAGTACAACGAATATCTTGCAGGCCAACTGGCTACAGCGGACTCAGCCACCCCCTCTGCGGCGCAACTTAGCATTGAGCCCATCTCCATTGACATAGCCTGGGAGATCCTGAACCTAAAACCTGTAGTGCATTGTTGGCTGACACTTGGTAAAACAGCCGTCTTATCTAAGATGAAAAAAATAGTAGCCTCGAAGTTGCCACTGTAGCGTTAGCAAACGATGGGTGGTACACCATACTGATGATTGGATTATTGATTTGATCTAGACAGTTGAATTAAAAATATAGTATCCTTGGAGCTTGTGGCTTTTTGTGATTTTTTATGCACGCTGAGGAGATCATTCGCTCAATTGAAGCGGAGCATCTTAAGGAAAAACTACCAACCATTTATGTTGGTGATACTGTCAGAGTCGGAGTCCAAATCCGCGAAGGCAATAAAGAACGAACCCAGCCCTATGAAGGCACTGTGATTGCTAAACGGCATGGTGGGATCAATGAAACCATCACTGTTCGGCGAATTTTTCAGGGTGTCGGTGTAGAGAGAGTTTTTCTCGTACACTCTCCCCGGATCACTAATATTAAGGTGATGCGGCGAGGAAAAGTACGGCGAGCAAAACTATATTACCTACGAGATCGTGTAGGTAAGGCGACCCGCGTTCAACAGCGGTTTGACAGAGAGTTGTAGGCTGCGAGCAATGCCTCGGCACATCGCACAAACAACCTCATGCGCTACCGTATCACGGTAAAATTAGGATGGTTGAATAGCCTGTACAAACCTTGGTAGCTGTCCAAACCACCAAGGTAGTCGTATGCGCCTTTAGTTCAGTTGGTAGAACGCAGGTCTCCAAAACCTGATGTCGGGGGTTCGAGTCCTCCAGGGCGCGCTCAATT
>NZ_JANQOY010000037.1 GCF_028285565.1 Acaryochloris sp. IP29b_bin.148 | reverse complement strand
AGATAACATGGAGACGATTCTCAAAGGTGGAGTCTATGCTGGACAGTTTCGCGATGGCTATGAAGATTACAGTCATCTATTGCAAACCGTTACAGAAGCAAATCATCAGAGCTGCTTCGTACTAACAAGTCGTGAAAAATCAGCTGAACTTGCGACCTTTGAAGGTGCTCAATCTTGGGTCAAGTGTCTACCGCTGTCAGGGTCGCCGGAGGCGGCATTAGCGTTAATCGAAACAAAGCAGCTGCTCGGAAGTCAGGCGGAGAAGGAACAGCTTGCACAATACTACAGCTATAGCCCCTTAGCGTTACAAATCATTTGTGGCTCCATTCGCGATGTTTTTGCGGGAGACATTTCGCTATTTATCCAAGAAGATACGTTCCTGTTTAACGGGATCAATCGGCTCCTCGATCATCACTTTGAACGAATCACCCCCCTTGAGAAAACGGTCATGTATTGGCTGGCCATTAATCGGAATTGGACCAGTATTGCGGAACTGATGGCTGATATTTATCCGCCATGCTCCAAATTTCAATTGCTCGAAACCCTGGAATCCTTGTGCTGGCGATCGCTGATCGAAACGAAGTCTGGCCAGTATACTCAACAGCCTGTGGTGATGGAGTATGTAACGACGCAGTTAACGGCACAAATTTCATCAGAGCTCATCAATCACAATTACTCACTCTTCACGCAGCATGCACTCCTCAAAACAACCGTTAAGGATTTCATTCGAGATAGTCAATGCCGACAGATTTTAGACCCCATTACTCATACACTCCAGGCTCACTTCCCATTGCCTGCAAAATTAAGAACGCATATTCTGGAATGCCTAGAGATATTCAAAAGCCAAAAAGCATACCAATCCAGTTATGCCGGCGGTAATCTATTAAACCTTTGTCGCCAACTCCAAGTCGATGTTGCTGGCTTTGATTTTTCAAGATTGGCCATTTGGCATGCCTATCTTCAAGAAATGGAGTTACGACAGGTCAATTTCACCCAGGCTGAGTTTGCCAACACAGTCTGGGCACAAACCTTTGGAAGTATTATCACCCTCGCCTTTAGTCCCGATGGCCAGCTATTAGCAACCGGAGATAGTAATGGCGACATTCTGTTATGGCGGGTCGCAGACGGTCAATTGCACTTGACCTTGAGCGGCAGTACGGACTGGGTGCGATCGGTCGCCTTTAGCCCCGATGGAACGCTCTTGGCCAGCGGCTGCGATGACTACACCCTCTCTTTATGGAACGTCCACACAGGGCAGCAACTCACAACCCTGAACGGACATGCAGGGCGCATTAGTGCCGTCATGTTTAGCCCCAATGGAGAAATGCTGGTCAGTAGCAGTGAAGATCAAACCCTACGCCTCTGGACGATTCACAACGGTGAGTGCTCGAAAGTACTAGAAGGACATACTCAGAGCATCTGGTCTGTGCAATTTGATCCTGCGGGGCAACGCCTCGTTAGCGGCGGGGAAGACAAGACCCTCAAGATCTGGGATGTGCAAACGGGTCGATGCCTAACAACATTGCTCGGTCATACCAACTGGATCTTGGCCGTTGCCTTCAGCCCCGATGGGACACGAGTGGCCAGTGGCAGTCATGATCAAACCCTGCGGGTATGGGATACTCAGACCGGACAATGCCTCAACACCCTGAGCGGGCATACAAGCTGGATTTGGTCTATTGCCTTCAGTCCCGATGGGCAATTTCTTGGCAGCGGCAGTGAGGATCACACGGTTCGTCTCTGGGACGTAGACACGGGTCAATGCCTCAAAATTTTGGAAGGGCATACTCATCGAGTGTGGTGCATCGCCTTCAGTCCTGACCAAACCATGCTGGCAACAGGGGGAGAAGATCAAACCGTTCGCTTTTGGGGATTATCTCAATCGAGTCATGAACTTTCTCAAAACCGTGGCGTTGCCATATCATCTCCCACAATTTCGAGTCAGCGTTTAAGGACGCTTCAAGGCAATACTAGCCAAGTCTTTGGCGTCACCTTTAGTCCAGATGGACAATTGATCGCGAGTTGTGGTGATGAAAAGGTGCTGCGGATTTGGGATGTTGAAACGGGACAATGCTGTCGGGTCTTAGGGGGA
>NZ_JANQOY010000019.1 GCF_028285565.1 Acaryochloris sp. IP29b_bin.148 | reverse complement strand
TCGCAATTGATGATCGCTATCCTTCTGCCGACTGGCATTGAGAGCAATGGCCAAGTGGGGGCGATCTCCCAAAATCTCTTGGACAAGATTCGTCAAAATTCGACGGGGGCCAAACTCCACAAAGCAGGAACCGCCTGCCTGATAGATGTTCTCAATTTGCGCTGTAAACTGAACCGGATGGCTGAGATGCTCCTTCAGGTTGGTCCGTAGGGCCTCAATCTCAGTGGGATACGGCGCTGCCGTCACGTTGGTGTAGATCGGACGCTGCGGGGCCTGGAGGGCAATTTCATCCACGGCTGCGGCAAAGGGCTTTTGCGCATAGTCCACCAACGACGTGTGGAATGCGGCCGAAACGGGCAGCCATACGGTCGAAAACCGTTGTTCCTTCAGAGTCGCCTGTACGGGTTCCAGGTCAGATCGGGTCCCGGCTAACACCAACTGCTTCGGCGAGTTGTGGTTGGCAATGGTTACCTTGGGAAACGCCTTCACGACGGCTTGGATGGCGTCCACCTCCCCCTTCACTGCCAACATGGTGCCGGGGTCGGCCCCAGTCTCCGTAGGTTTGGCCATCGCTTGCCCCCGAGCCTTGACTAGGGCAAAGTAATCCTGATCCGTGAGGACACCGGCTGACCACAGAGCCGTGAGTTCACCGAAGCTGTGCCCTGCCACAAAGTCCGGCTGGAATCCAGCTTGCTGCAAAATTTTGTACAGCCCCACACTCAATGCCCCTAAGGCTGGCTGAGCATACTCCGTCCGCTGGAGCGCCTGCGCCTGCGCCTGAACTTGCTCTTTGTCGAAGGCCGGGGCTGGGAAGACCCGCTCCGAGGGCGGCTCCAGATCGGCCTGGATAAACAGCTCGTCCACCGCGGCAAAGGTCTGCCGTAATTCTGGAAAGTTGACCACCAGTTCGCGGCCCATGTTTACATATTGAGACCCTTGGCCAGAGAACAAAGCCACGACTTTCCCCGCTAGGGCTAATCCCTGTCGACGGTAGAAAATTCCTGTGGGATGCTCCCAGATCTCATCTTGGGCTTGGTGCTTCAGGCAGGCGATCGCACATTCTAGTTTTTGGGCTGCTTCTGGCCGAGATATGGCAACAAATCCCAATCGGGACGCTTCCACCGTGATTTGCAGGGACTTGGAGGTCTCTACGAGGTCAGCAAAATGACGGTCGCCGGCATCAGAGCGTAGCTGCTTCAGGTTGCGATCGCATTCAAGCTGCAGCTGATCCGGCGTCGCCGCCTGTAACAAGATCGGCTGGGGAGTGCGGTGCAGTCGATAGGGAGCGTTATGCTCTGTTTCATATTCTTCTAGAACAATGTGGTAATTCGTTCCCCCAAACCCGAAGGAACTCACCCCCGCCCGCCGTGGATGTGCCGATCTCACCCAAGGTCGAGTCTCGGTATTCAGATAAAAGGCCGAGTCCTCAATCTTGAGTCGCGGATTCGGTTGAGTGACATTGATCGTCGAGGGCAAAACCTTGTGATGGAGGGCCAGCGCCGCCTTAATCAAGCTAGCCGTCCCCGCAGCAGCCTTGGTATGGCCAATCTGTGATTTGACGCTCCCTAACGCCACCTGCTCGCCAGTGTCAAACACTTCATTGAGAGCGGCAAATTCAGTGGGGTCGCCCACCATCGTTCCGGTGCCGTGGGCTTCAATCAGACCGACACTGCTGGGGGCGATGTCTGCATCCTTATAGGCCCGCTTAAGCGCCTTGACCTGACCCCTGACGGAAGGCGCGTAAATACTCTTGTATTTGCCATCACTGGAGGTACCAATGCCCTTGATCACAGCGTAGATGCGATCACCCTCTCGCTCGGCATCCTCTAAGCGCTTCAGGACCATCATCCCTAAACCTTCGCCCAGCATCATGCCGTCTGCGTCAATATCAAAGGGGCGAACCTGCTGGTTGCGGGACAGTGCTGGCGTTTTGCTAAAACAGAGGTAGGCAAAAATCGAGTTATCCACATCGACCCCACCCGCCAGCATCATGTCAGAGCGCCCCTCCAGTAGCTCGCTGATCGCAATTTTGAAAGCTGCTAACGAACTGGCACAGGCTGCATCGACCGTACAGTTTACCCCTCCCAAATCCAGACGATTAGCAATCCGGCCCGAAACAATATTGGCCAGCATCCCTGGAAAAGCATTTTCTTCCCATTCGGGGTAGGCGGCTTTTATCTTAGCGACGACCTCTTGCGTTTCCTGATCAGAGAGGCCATAGCTCTTTAAGACCTTCTCCCAGATGGGGTACTGCAGTCTAGCCCCGAAGGGAACGGCCAGCTGGCGACCAGCGGCAACACCTAAGACAACACCAGTGTTGCTGCGGTCGAAGGATTTTGACTGACCGTACCCCGCATCCTCTAACGCCTGCGACGCCACCGATAGAGCCAGAAGTTGCGAGATATCCGTCACCTCCAGCAGATTCGGCGGAATTCCATAGGCCATGGGGTCAAAGTTCACGTCAGGGATAAAACCGCCCCGTTTGCAGTAGGTTTTGTCGACTGCTTTAGGATCGGGGTCAAAGTAGGCTTGGGCATCCCAGCGGGAAGCTGGCACCTCTGTAATGCAGTCCACCTGGTTAACGATGTTGTCCCAATAAACCTGCAGGTCTTCTGCCTGAGGAAAGAGGGATGCCATGCCAATAATGGCAATCGGCTGCGACTGAAGATGGTAAGTGTTTGTTGTTCGAGACATGGCGTTCTTCTCTCTAACAGAGTTTTTTTCTCTAACCGATTTAAAGAGCGCTAGCTCAAGATCAGAGATATCTTGCTGAAGTTGCAATAGAGCAGATCTCTTTTCAGAGGCAAACATAGCTCAACCTCAGAATATCCACCGTGCTATTAACTTAAAATCAAAGCTCTGAGAATAGCGGCTTCAAAAGCCTAGCTTTACTATCTACGAGGACAATAACAAACGAGCAGATCAAGTACAGCTAACAAAAAGTGTAAACTCATACATTTTCATCAAAATACTTAGGATTAAAACCACCAATCTACAACTTAATATCCTGCACCTTTATTAACAGTTACACCACAGAATAACCGCATAAAGAATTAAAGATAACAGTTCATACTCTAATTAATCCAAAAGATTATTCAAAAAATTCCTGCAAATTCTGATAACAGACTCTAAAAGTCGAGCAATGAATGACTCTCATCATTCCATGACAGAATTTATTGTCACCTACCTTAAAATAGGAGATAGAAAGTTCCAACAATAAGCTTCACTCAAATATTATGCAGTTAGTCCATTCCCTAAAAACCTAGATATTGGCGGCAGTCCTTGATCCTATAAGGTCATGTCATCTTTTTGAGAGCATCCTCAGATTGCACTCGCCTTCATTGACTTGGCAATGGTGAAGGCATTCAAAATCAAGATCTTCGTAAATAAAGAACCACTCCCACACAAGACAGCTAGGACATAGGAGAACAATGCACCAAGCTATCAATATAAACAACGATATTTAATTTAATACGTTCACGCAATTGTGTAACCCAAGCATCTTACACACGAAAAATATTGATCTTGGGATGTTTCTAATGCAGAGTACTTAAACACTAAAAGAAAAGAAAGAAACAAGCTGTATTTTTTTATACTTTTTTCGGTGATTTAATATATTTTTAATCAAAAAATACTCGAACTTATCTTAATCCTTGACCTATAAAGATTCTATTGGTAAAGTTTCGGTATTAACGTCAAATAAGTTTTAATCCCTCAATAGATCCCATTCCCATATAACAAATTGCTGACTTAACTGCGTTGAATGGGATGCTCAGAATTAGCTCAAACGTGTTTATCCTCTGAAGAGGATCTGATATTCCCAGCAATATTCCTGAAAAGTAATGAGAGAGTGCAACTAGAACTCTCTATTGCTCATCGATAGTGTCCTATTTAAATCGATGGAATCGGATTTGTCTTGTTGATATAAAACGGCCTATGAATAGCAAGCAAGGTCAGCAGCTCGCCTCCCCCAAATTCCAGTGGGTTGCCATGATCATTATCACTGCATCTGTGTCAATCGGAGCAACGTTCCTACTGAGGCCGCTGGTATCAAGTCTGTTACGATCTCAGACTGTGTCTCAACCATCCATTTCTGCCCAAAAGACAACGCCTAAAATTACGTCTGTTTCAGCCCTTGGACGCTTAGAACCGAAGGGAGAAATTGTGCGGCTCTCTGCCCCCAATTCTCTGAATGGAACCAGCACCAAAATTCAAAAGCTTTCGGTACAGCAAGGCGATCGCGTTACCCAGGGTCAGGTGGTTGCTGTCCTCAACAACCACGATAGTTGGTTGGCCGCCGCAAAACTGGCTCAGAGCGAGGTACAGGTGGCCAGAGCCAAACTTGCCCTAGTGAAATCTGGGGCTAAGAAGGGGGACATTCATGCCCAAGCGGATCGCGTCAACCGCCTATCGGCAGAACTCAATGGTCAAATTGCGGTTCAGCGGGCCACGATTGCGGGGCTAGAGGCTGAGCTGAATAACGCCACTTTGGAATACCGCAGATATCAAACCCTGAATGCGGAGGGTGCCGTATCTAACTCAGAGGCCGACAGTCGGCGGTTGCGTCTAGAGCAAGCACAGGAACAGCTCAAGGAGGCAAAAGCAACCCTGCAAAGAACCATCAGGACAACACAAATTCAACATAATGAGGCGAAATCAACACTGAATAGTATTGCGGAGGTCCGTCCCGTGGATGTGCAGGTCGCAGAGGCCGAATTGGTGCGGGCGATCGCTGTTGCCAACCAAGCCCAAGCCGAATTGGCCTTAACTTATGTGTATGCCCCCATTGAGGGTCAAATTTTGAAGATTCATGCATGGCCTGGAGAAACGATTGACCGTGACGGTATCGCTGACATGGGTTACACCCGCGAAATGTATGTCGTGGCAGAGGTTTATGAAACCGACATTAACAAAGTCCACCACAATCAGACCGCACTCATTACCAGCCCTGCTTTCTCAGGAGAGCTTGTGGGCACAGTCAGCGATATTGGTTTGCAGGTTGAACGTCAAAAGACCTTTAGCACCAACCCCCTAGTGCAAACTGATAATAAAGTCATTGATGTCAGGATTCGACTAGATCCGGCTAGCAGTCAGAAAGTATCCAGTTTCAGCAATTTACAGGTTCAAGTCGTAATTCAGAGCTGATTGGCTATGATTGCCGCCATCCCTGTTGCGTGGTTACAACTCATTCATCAGCGGGTCCGCTTTGCCGTCACTTTGGCGGGGATTGCCTTTGTGGTGCTCCTGCTCTTTATGCAGCTCGGCATTCAGGATGCTCTGTTTGAAAGTTCCATTCGAGTCCATCAGAGTCTGCAGGGCGATCTATTTCTGGTGAGTTCCCAATATCAAGCCCTGACATCACAACAAAATTTTCCTAGAAGTCGGCTTTATCAAACTCTAGCCTCCGATCAGGTTGAATCCGTTAAACCTCTCTATATCCAGTTTGGGAAGCTCAAAAATATTGAAACAGGCCGCAAGTACGCCATTTTTGTGTTCGGGATTGATCCTGGATTGCCGCCTTTTAGATCACCTGAAGTGATGCAAAATCTTGATCAGGTTAAAAGTGCTAACTTTGCGCTTTTTGACCGTGATTCTCGCTCTGAGTTTGGTCCCATCTCTGAGCACGTGGAGAATGGAGAGAAAATTGAAGTTGAAATCTCTCGATTTGGCGAAATCACAGAGGCCAAGCGATTTGAGATTCGCGGACTGTTTAGCTTAGGCACATCCTTTGGGGTGGATGGCAACATCATTGTCAATGCGACGTCTTTTTTGCATACCTTTAAAGATCGACTGGCCGAGGAAATTAATATTGGCCTAATTACGCTCAAGCCAGAGACCAATCCTCAACAGGTGCGAGCCAGCTTAGTGGCAAGCCTACCCAAAGATGTTCAGATCCTTTCTCTAGCAGACTTCAGTAAACTTGAAAAGCGCTACTGGAACCTGAGAACCCCGATAGGCTTTATTTTCAAGATTATGGTTGTCATTGGCCTAGTGGTGGGGATTGGCGTTGCTTATCAGATCCTGTATAGCAATGTCTCCAATCACATTATTGAATATGCGACTCTCAAGGCGATCGGGTTTAAAGACAGTTATCTCCTCAACATCATCTTTAAGCAAGCGCTGCTGCTATCGATCCTCGGTTATATTCCTGGCACTTTGGCTGCAGTCGGCGTGTATGCAATCGCCGAAAATGCGACCAAGCTCCCGGTCGTCATGACTGCCAGCAAAGGGATCACAGTCTTGTTTTTAGTCACTTTGATGTGCTCTGTTTCCGGCCTGTTGGCAATGCAAAAGCTACGCTCTGCCGACCCCGTCGATGTGTTTTGATTGTGTTTAATCACGGCTAGCCATCATGTCACGCGATTCCATTCTCACGGTAAACAAACTGAATCACTACTTTGGTGAGTACGAACTGCAGCGCCAGATCCTTTTTGACATCAACTTAGCCATTCAGTCTGAAGAAATCATTATTCTCACCGGACCCTCTGGAGCAGGAAAAACGACACTCCTCACATTACTCGGCGGATTGCGTTCAGTACAAGCAGGGAGTATTCAGTTCTTGGGACAAGAGCTACGAGGTGCAACCGAAACCCAACGGATTCAGATGCGACGTCAGATCGGCTTTATCTTTCAGTCTCACAACCTCATGCCTTTTTTGACGGCCAAGCAAAACGTGCAGCTTTCCTTTGAGCTGTTTGATCATGTATCTGAGCAAGAGGCTGAGTTCAAAGCAGAGGCAATGCTGTCGGCCATGCACCTGGGCAAATATATCAACTACTATCCCCAACAACTCTCGGTGGGACAAAAACAACGGATTGCAATTTCTAGAGCCCTCGTCATCAGTCCTCAACTCATTTTGGCCGATGAACCCACTGCCTCCCTCGATAGCAAGACAGGGCGTGATGTTGTGGAACTTATGCAAGACCTTGCCAAGAAGCAGGGGTCTGCTGTGTTAATTGTGACTCATGACCATCGTATTCTCGGGTGTGCCAACCGTATTATGGCCGTAGAAGATGGCCACCTGCATGAAAAAAACTTGAATAAAGGGTCGGCACCGTCTACAGCAGATGTTCATCTTTACCCGTTTTGGGGAAAGGGGAGTTGAGTTCTGAATGTGCCTTTGGCATGATCGATTCAGACCCATATTAGTAGAGGCTTCAATATACCAGAATATTGCTACTGCTGTTAATGTGCGTTCTCTGGATAACTCAAATTTACGGGAATCCGATAGTTCCTCTACCGAGAATGGGTCCGAAGCTCCATTTCCCCAAGCCCACCCTTCATTTGCATTTAGTTTTAATGGATGTATTCCACCAACTCTCTACCTTTGTCGGCCTAGACCCTGACGTTCACAATAAGCTAATCGCCTCCTTTATCGGTCTGATAACAGTGGCAGGACTACGCTGGATCCTGCTAAAGCTGCTCAACCGTCGGATCAAAGATCCACGTATCTTGTATCAATGGCGCAAGGGGATTGGTTATGTTAGCTTTGGTGTCGCTATTTTGGTTTTGGGACGCCCCTGGATTCCTGAACTCCAGAATATCTCAACTTTTCTGGGGATTGTGACGGCGGGTCTGGCCGTCGCCCTGAAGGAGCCACTGGTCGATGTGGTGGGTTGGGCCTTTGTCCTCTCACGACAGCCTTTTAAAGTGGGAGATCGCATCCAAATCGGTAATCACGCTGGAGACGTAATCGATATTCGCATTTTTCAATTTACGCTGATGGAAATCGGCAACTGGGTTGCGGCAGATCAAAGCACAGGGCGGGTGATCCATGTTCCCAATGGCAGAGTTTTCCAGGACACCATCGCCAACTATTCTCAAGGATTTCAACATCTTTGGAATGAAGTTCCTGTTCTGATTACCTTTGAAAGCGATTGGGAGCAGGCTAAACGCCTGTTGTTGACCATTGCCAATCGCCATGCCGAGCATTTAAGCGACACGGCTCAATCCCGACTGCAAGAAGCAGCCCAAAAGTATATGATCTTCTACTCCAAGCTCACTCCAACGGTCTATACCTCAGTTCGAGAGAGCGGTATTTTGCTCACGATCCGCTATCTCTGCGAACCGCGCCAACGGCGCGGTACCGAGCAGGCCCTTTGGGAAGATATCTTAAGAGCTTTTGCCCAGCAGGACAATATTTCCTTTGCCTACCCCACCCAGCGGTTTGTAACCTCTGCATCCTATTCAGAGTCAACGAGTCCCTTAAAATCATCAAACAGAGGCAAGAGAAGCCAGGGGATCGGGAATGGCTTCTGAGGGGGCTTGAAACTCACTAACATAGACATACTCCAAGCGCAGCTTTAACCAGGTAACAAAGGTGGGATTGGTCGATACAATCGCTGCACAAGGTTGGGGGCATTTGGCTTTAATCTCCTGCATTTCTGGCAGTTCTAAAAAAGCAGGCTGCTTCACAACCCAAAAGTCAATCTCTTTATTTTTCTCTTGGTAGTAGCGATGGCGCTCTTTGAGCACTTCCTCAAAGGGCTCTTCTTCAAAGAGATAGTGTTGACTCGCAAGGGCGTAGTGATAAGTTTGCATGGCGGGAAAAAACAATTAGGAACCAGACGTATCCGAGACGCCCACAGTCATTATCTCAGCCCATCAACCGTTTTGGGTAGCCGAAGGATGGAGAACAGATTCGCCCTCTACTTGAAGGCGTTGTTCCGCGTTGGCGATCGCACGCTGAGTCTCTGCCACTGCGACCATATCCACGGAAATAGCTGTGACACCCCATTCTACAAACGTTTCAACCAGTTGAGGATGATGCACAGGGGCTTGACCACAAATGGAGCAGGGAATACCTAAGCGCTGAGCAGTCTGCACCAACTGAGACATGGCCGCCACCACAGCCGGATGATCTTCAGAGTATTGCTGGGTTAGGTAAGGATGATCTCGATCCACTCCTAACAGGAGCTGTGTGAGATCGCTGGTGCCAATCGCAATGCCTTGCACACCTGCCTCCACATACTCAGGGAGCTGAAACAAGACAGCAGGCACCTCCGCCATCATCCAGATCTGGATATCAAGGCCCGTCGCTTGGATGCGATCGCGGCAGAATATAAATTCCTCCACCGAGCGAACAAAGGGCAGAATCAACCGCAGATTTGAGCAGCCCTGACCATAAAGATGGGCCAACGCCCGCAATTCCAGATCGAATAGCGCTGAGTCATAGACATAATGCGAGGCCCCCCGCAAGCCCAACATAGAATGCTCGGTTTCCAAGGATAGGTCTGTGGAAACGCCAATCAATGCATTATTCTTCAAATCCAGCGAACGATAAAACACTGGACGAGGAGACCAAGCTTGGACAAACGACTGTAAATGCTGACTCAGATGCGCCACAAATTGGGTCGCACCCTGCTGTTGAATCCAAACGCTAGGTAATTGTCCTTGGCAAATATCGAGTAGAAACCATTCAGACCTCAACAAGCCGACACCTTGCACCGGTAATTGTAGTGCTCGCTTGAGTAATTTGGGTTGACTTAAATTGACCCACACTTGTGTGTTTAGGGGGGGGGACTCAACCGGATATTGATCCTTGGGCGTAGCCGTATCCTGTGTTCTCAGGCGCAACTGAGAGGCATCATATACCTGACCTTGAGCACCATCTAGCACGACGACCTGGCCAGATTGAAAAATCTCTAATGCAGAAGTTGCACCTACCACAGCAGGTAATCCTAATTCACGCGCCATAATCGCACCGTGAGATGTATAACCGCCTGTGGTACAGATCAATCCTGCCACCTGCTGTAGCCACACCACATCTGTTGGCACCACACGGTCCACAACGACAATCTGGCCGATCACGTCCTGAGGGGGAACGGGGTGACGGTCCTCCAAGACCACCAGCGGCGCCTTCACTTGTCCGATGGCAGCAGCCAATCCTTGGACTATAGCAGGTGGGCCGTCAGCACTGACTCTCGGCCCATCTGGGGTCGATCTCAATGGCGGCAACGGTAAAGGAGGCTCCGTCCACACACTGACAATTTTTAGGTTTTCAGGATCACGAGGGGCGATCACCCATTCCACAACAGGTAGAGACAGAGAGGATGAGGAGAGCTTTTGGGCCAAAGTCAACAGTTGCTGCAACCCTTTAGTGTTCAAAACAAAGGCTTGTTTTCGGGCGGGGTCTAGAGTAGTACTCACTACAGTATCGGCTTTGGCTAAGGCAGGGTTCAGGGGAGTGGCTTGATAGGAACAGGTAATATTACCTCTATCTTGCTGCCAAGTTTCCGTTTGGCGGTCAAAGGAATAGAGATCAGGCAGTACTTCTCCTGCCAAAATGCCCTGACTCAGACCAGAAGTGGCTTGAATATGGAAGTGGGTTGGGGTGAGGGTCAAGAAACCTGCAGCCTGAACCAACTCAACCGGTTGAAAGATAATCCCTAACTTGACCTGTTCGATAGGAATGGCCAGATCTTGAAGCAAAAATAGGGTCTGAGCCGTATAGAGACAAGACCATACCTGCTTAATCGCCTGCTCAACAGATACTGGTGTTCGTTGACAATAGTGGACTGGCAACATCCTAAGGATATGGGAGATATGTTCGGCCCATCGTTGAGGAAGCGCCAAAGAAGGCGTCAAACGAATACCATTACCCGGGAGAGGTTGCAAGTCTGCCAAAATCCTTTGCAACCATTGGGGAGGAAATGAGGTCGTTTTTAACCCTTGGCAAATTTCATCGGCAACTGCCTGCAGTTGAAACGGTTGCTCTTGTTGTAGGCGTAAACTCAGGTGAGGAAAATCGCTCAGGAAAGGGGAAGACCAAGGAACTGAGTGACAGAAATCCTGAAGTGCAGTGGCGCTCAGCACCAGTCCAGACAAGACTGGAACATCACTTTGGGCCAGGTCGCTTAATTCCTGCGCAGCTTGACCCACCACCGAGGGATGAGCGTTTTGAAATTGATCGAACCAATACAGGCTTTCCACAGAAAAGTCTTGAGTAGCCGATCTCATCCTAGTCCAAACCCCTACCGGTTCAGGAGATATCACAAAGCCTATGAAGCAATATATCGATATCTTTAGTTCCCAATCGTAATATGAAAGACAATCTGGAAATAATAGATAATTTAAGTGCCGCTGGCAAAGTCGCCACAGCGACTGATGAGGCCTTTATTTTGGACACAATATGAGTCTTCAATGGGGAAAATTGCTGTTATCCCAGATACGTCAGCTCAGCTTTAAACCGCAGTGTGCGATGTGTGAGCGGTCTGCTCTGGACATCTTGTGTACAGACTGCCGTCATCAACTAGAGGACTGCCGAAACCTGGCATCTGTTATGCGTGACGATGACTTACGCTTACTCGCATGGGGGCAATATCAGGGGTTCCTCAGACAAGCTCTTGCCCAATTGAAATATAGTCAAAAAGCCAAGATTGCTCAATTTTTAGGATTACAGTTGGGGCTGGCCTGGCTAGAAACTCAACCTCACTCGTTTCGACCCGTGGTTTTGCCTATCCCATTACACCGGGTACGGGAAGAAAAACGCGGCTACAACCAGGCAACTTTGATCGCCAGAGAGTTTTGCCATGTGACAGGTCTGACATTAACCGCTCACGGACTCTTTCGAGTGCGAGAGACAACGGCTCAGTTCAACCTAACGCCGTCGGAACGCTTTGCCAATGTGGCTCAGGCTTTTAGTGTGGCGTCCCAGTTTTCCCATCAAATCAATCGGAAACCGATTTTGTTGCTAGATGATATCTATACAACAGGAGCAACGGTTTATGCAGCTACGCAAACGCTGAGAGACGCTGGCTTACAGGTCGTGGGAGTGGCAGTGATTGCCAAAGCTTAGCCCAGTTGGCCAACTAAGTATGCTGTCTCTAAGCTCCAGCCAATCAGAAGACCAATGCTACCAAAAATAATGATGGCTGATACAGCAACGGTGAAGGGGTTATCAGCGTTGTCGAACTTCATGATGCCTTTGTTGAAATCGGAAGACATGATTTGCTTTCCTTTAGAATGCTTTAGGTTGTTAACTAATATTAACTTAACATATTTTAAATCTTATTGCCAGTATGCCCAAACCTATGCATTGTGATTCATGTCACTGCTATGGATATTTATATTTTTTTGGGGAACCTTTGCTATGACTGGCTTTGTGCAGCGTAATTTTTCGCTGAAGTTGCTCGGCTTAAGGCTATAGGTGTTTGTTCTTTTCTAGTTTTGGAGGGGGATGATGGCAGACATACTTTACAAAGTCTTCATCTTTTTTGATTGAAAGGAATCAGGGGATGCAGCATTAGCAGCATTTATGATGTCAGCTCTTTGGTCTGGTTGGCTGCAATAGTCACTTTATAACTGAGAAATATGGCTTGAGAATCAGTGATTGGGACATGGATGCAGTATCTATAGAGTGTTATGTAGAGATTGCCCACTGAAATCAACGGTGAGGACAGAAAACATGGTCTGGTACCGTTTTGACGGTGGATACTGTCTTGGTTCAGGTAATGTTCATGCCCCTATCTACACTTCCCTTGAGAAGTCGATACAATAAGGCGTTATTATCTTCGGCATCCAGTGGCGTATGGATACAGAACGATAGCCATATCTCGTTTAAGACTTTGACCTATCTCTGGATAGCGCGCAACAACTGATCAGTCCCCCAAGGAGCCTTATGAAAGCAGTGGTGTTATTGTCAGGGGGCTTAGACTCCTCAACCGTTTTATTCCAAGCCAAAGCGAATGGTGCAGAGTGTTATGCCATTTCTTTTGATTATCAGCAACGCCATCGCCAAGAGTTAGATGCAGCCGTTGTGATCGCACAGTCTGCTCAAGTTCAGCAACATCAAATCGTGGCCTTTGATCTTCGGCTGTGGGGCGGATCTGCGCTTACCGATACCCAAATGGATCTCCCCACCCGCTCAATTTCTGAGATGGCCAATCATATACCGACCACCTATGTCCCAGCTCGAAACACCATTTTCTTGAGTTTTGCCCTCGCTTACGCTGAAGCCATTGCTGCCGATCAGGTATATATCGGAGTCAACCAACTGGACTATTCTGGCTACCCCGATTGCCGCCCTGACTTTATCCAGGCCATGCAAGAGGTATTTCGACTAGGCACTAAACAAGGTCGTGAAGGCCAATCTATTGAAATCTGTACCCCTCTCATTAATTTGCATAAGTCTGACATTATCAATCTGGGGAATCGTCTCGGTGTGCCTTGGGAACAAACTTGGTCTTGTTACAGTGATGGAGGGGGAACACCGCCCAAGGCCTGTGGTCAGTGCGACTCTTGCAAATTACGCCTAGCTGCATTTGCCGAGCTAGGTCTAGAAGATCCCATTGCTTATATCATCACCTAGACTGAGCAAACGAGTGAGTGCTGATCGTTTTACAGTAAAAGTTTCAAGCGTGTTGTCCTGTACTTAGACGTTTTGCATAGACTTGTCTCCTTCATGATGGGTGGAGAGGCCCTCGAAAAGCTGAAGGCTCGTCTGATTGAACCAAAAGGCTTTGAAAGCTATGGCGAGATGGACATGTCTTGTCCCTAGCGCCCTAAATAGAATGGCGACTGCTGTACTGAGAGTTCAAATCGATGTGTTGGCATAATTTCCCAGAATTTGGGCTAAACCGGGCACCGCTTCTTCCACATCTCCCTTCACGGATTTGCGAACCTTCTTATAGGTAGCAATCACAATTTTATTTTTGGCCTGACTCAATTTTTGATCCGTTACGCCTAGCAATACATCTGCTGTTGCTGAGGAATTTTGACTGAGATGCTTTACAGGATCACCGGATTGCATCCCTTCCGTCCACATGGGGTCTAGCGCATCCAAGGCCTGAGGAACTAAGCTTTGTAGAACTCTAGGAATGTAGCCAGGGCCAATGCCTTTAAACGCTCGATATGCTGTCTTGATGGCCAAACCAGAGAGTCCAGTTTTGGTCGCCACTTGCTCATCCATCAATTGAGCACAATCGGCGGCAATGCTGGCCTGCTTGTCTTCATTTTCAAACTGATCCTTCAACCCCATAGTCTTGAGTCCTTACTTCCAATGAATTCACTTGATAAATCTTGCTCAGGATAGCAAACCATCGCCGTTCTATGAAATAGATTGGACAGCAGACTGTGAACAAGGGTTGCCAACGCCATCATATGGAGTGGATTGACCGCATTGCGATCGCAAGCCAAGCTAACACATCACTTGTTCAGGGGATGTTTTTCTCATCTTTTGAAAAAAATAGCCAATCCCCCAATCCGTATGGATAAATTCGGGTTGCTTAGAGCTGTCGCCAATTTTGGATCGCAAGCGAGAGACATTAACATCCACTACTCGCAAATCAGCATAGTGGTTGGCAGAATAGCCCCAAACTTGCTGCAGGATATCGGAGCGAGACACCGTTTGCCCGGCTTTTGAGACTAATAACTTGAGGACATCAAACTCAATCCCTGTGAGCTGAACGCGTTGTCCGTGCAGGTACACCTGGCGTTTATGGGTTTCAATCCGTAACGGTCCAATTTCCATGATCACTTGATCCTTAGAGCCGTTTGTTCCCTTGCCCACAGTCTTTGCAGACACGGTACGCCTTAAGATAGCCTGAATTCTGCTTTCTAATTCTTTAGGAGAGAAGGGTTTAGGTAAGTAATCGTCTGCACCTAACTCTAATCCCTTGATCCGATCGCTCACTTCCCCCAAGGCTGTCAGCATAATAATGGGAACCCCGGTGGTCTGCCGCAACGTCTGGCAAACCTGAAGCCCGTTCATCTTGGGCATCATCACATCCAAGACAATTAAATCGGGTTTTTCAGCCTCAAACTGTTCTAGGGCTTCGACACCATCAGCAGCAACAATCACTTCATACCCCACCATTGATAGGCGGGTCGCTAAAATACGACGGATGGTCGCTTCATCATCAACAACCAGGATCTTATGTTGCCTACCCAAGGGACCTGTATCTCCAAGAAATTTATAAAGTCATATTTGCGATCGCAGAGTTCTGATGCGCCAACTCATGGACAAGCTGCTCATCCTCACAAACACTCTGTTAACGGCAAGACAGTAGAAATAGCGTTATAAATAATTATAATTTATAACATAAGTTAACATTCTACAAGGCTGTCCTGAATGTTGGCTAAATAAGCCTGTGGTGACAAATAGGACTGCTCTGAAGATGCAGCTACCCCTGCAATATTCCTAGTTTAAGCCCACAGCCCTAACTCAATCGACCTGACTTCAATCAACAAAGGCCAACTTCGATTTAGCGCAGGTTGCCCGACCGCAAAATACTGATCGCCAACCACAATCCCAGGAAGCTCGCTACGGCAAACAACGTATTGCTAAGCCAGTACAGTGCCGTCTGTTTTTCCGCTGAAATCATGGCTGCTCCCATAATCAGCGACCCTACCAAAATACTGAAAGAGAGGCGATTGGCAGCATTGTCTAAGGTCAGCCGCAAGCCATTAAGCCCCAATAAATTCAAGTTCCACTGCAACGATTCTGATGTCACTTGATCCAGAAGTTGTTCGAGTTGACGGGGCGATCGCAACGATAAATTCTTGACATCCAGTGCCATTCGCAACAAGGTTGGCAGCGGATCTTCGCCCACTAACTGCCGTCGGAATAAGTCACTCATCAAGGGCTTGACTTCATCCAACACATTAAATTTTGGATCAAAGGTTCGAGCGGCCCCTTCCAAATTCGCTAAGGCCTTGACATACAAACCCACATTGCCAGGCAGCTGTAGCTTATTACTGCGGGCCACCTGGAGGACCTCATACAACACCTCTCCCAGATTAATCTCAGCAAGATTGCGGTTATAGTACTTCCGCAGCAAAGCTTCGAAATCACTTTCCAACTGGGCGAGATTATCAGTTCGCCTTGTTTTTGCCAATTGCAACGTTAGTTGACTACAGCGTTGGGCATCCAGATCAACAATGGCGAGTAGCATCTCCGTCAAAATTTGCTGAGTGTTGGGATCTAACCGCCCCACCATCCCACAATCGAGAATGGCTGCTCGACCATCTCGCAGATAGTATAAGTTGCCCGGATGAGGATCCGCATGGAAAAAGCCATCCACATAGATCTGCTGAAGAAAGGCCCGAAACAGGAGCGTCGTTACCCGCCGCCGCGCTGCATTGACTTGTGGCTCTTGTTGGGTCACCGGTAAATTCGCTGACAGCAGCGGCTCACCGTCTAGCCATTGCATGACCAGCACTTTCTGGGTGGTTAACGCCACATTAATTTTGGGAATCACCAACTGCTGTGGCTCGAACCAGCGGCTCCTGGATAAATTCTGGCGCAGCTGTTCCGTATGTCTCGCTTCAACCGTAAAGTCCAATTCGTCTAAAAGTGCACTGGAAAACTCTTCTGCTAAGGCCTTGAGGTCATAGTCTTTGCCAATATCGGTGCGTGAGGCTAGGTCGGCTAGCGTGCGAATCAGGGTAATATCTTGATTAACAATGAGGTCAATCCCCGGTCGCTGGATTTTGATCGCAACGGGCTGGCCATTCGCGAGAGTAGCGCGGTGCACTTGAGCAATGGACCCGGAGGCAACTGGGGTTGGATCAACCTCCTTAAATTGGGCACGCAGCTCTTGAGCAATTTGCTGCTGAATAACGGTTTTGACCTCTGGCCAGGGAACAGGAGGGACCTCACTTTGAAGCGTGGATAAGACCTCAATATAGGACGCCGGTAAAATGTCAGGCCGAGTACTTAGAAGTTGGCCCAACTTCACATAGACTGGCCCTAAATCAACAAGAATATTACGAAGAACCGTTGGTGTGGGCAAAGCGGGTTGATCGGCTTTGCCGCCGGTCAATAATTGCTGCATGAAGTCCCAACCATTCCGGAGGACAACTTCAATAATTTCGCGCTGCCGAGAGGCGGTTTGCGTTAAGCCCGAAAACACACTGCCTCCTGGAGGATAGTTAAGCGGATATCAAGACATCTGTATCTGATCTACTGAAATCCTAGCTCAAAACGTCTGCAGGCAACTGGTTAAGGTTCCGTCGAAGCACAAACCACTGTTTTAGATTTGGACGAAGCGACACTACAGCAGACGTGTGCGACCGTTGGCGGCTAGTTACTACTTTTGACAGTCCAGGCTAGCGCTTTAGCGGGTTTCGGATTGGGTAACTTTAGCGTGACCAATTCGGCCAACAAGACAAACAGGGTTGAGACCCATAAGCATCCCACTAATCCATACAGCTGAAAAATAAGCCCCGATAGCACTGTTCCAGCCAGTCGTCCGCCTGCATTGGCCATATAGTAAAAGCCCACATTTAGAGATACTTTGTCATCCTCCGTATAAGCCAACACCAAATACGAATGCACGGCTGAATTAAACGCAAACACAATCCCGAAGATCATTAGTCCCAGGATAATCGTGGGTCCTGTGGGCAGCCCCATTTGCAAAGCAAGCCCGATAGCTGCTGGTATAGCGGTCAATAGCCCTGTCCAAAACCGAATCGTATGGGCTTGGGGAGGATGACTCGAACCGAAGTGCTTCAGAATCGTCGGTGCCAGCGATTGGACAATGCCATAGCCTATTACCCAAAGTGCCAGGAACCCACCCACCTGGGTAAAGGTCCAGCTCAACCCACTGTAGAGAAACACAGGCAAGCCCACCACAAACCAAATATCTCGGGCACCAAATAGGAAAAACCGAGCTGCTGAAAGAATGTTGATCTCTCGGCTTTTGGAAAACATTTGACGCAACTTCACCTTGGTTTTGATCTTACCCATCCCCGCTGGCAACCATCGACTGGATAACAAAATCAAAAATAGTGCGGCTGCCATGCCGAGTAATGCATGGATATAACCGACAGTTGCTAATAAGAGGCTGCCGACAAAAAAGCCCACCCCCTTGAGCGCATTTTTTGAGCCTGTCAGAATCGCAACCCACTTAAATAGAGATGATTGGGCTGTTTGAGGAATGACCAAGCGAATCGCGCTTTTGGAACTCATTTTCGTGAGGTCTTTGGCGATGCCTGAAATAGCCTGAGCGATCATCACGTAGGGAACAGCCCAGGCTGTCGCCCATGAAGAATTCACTGGGGTCAGCATCAGCAATGCCCCAATTTGCAACGCGATACCACTGTAGAGGGTCAATTTGATCCCAAATCGCGAGCCAATCCACCCGCCCAACAAATTGGTGACAATGCCAAAAACTTCGTAGAACAGAAACAGCATTGCTACTGCTAACGGATGATAACCCAAGGTATGGAAGTAGAGCAGCACGAGCATTCGTAGGGCGCCATCGGTTAGTGTAAATCCCCAGTAGGCTAGGGTCACAACGGCGTAATCGCGAACACTTTGTTGATGAATGGTTGGCGTTGACAGCATGATGATCTGTAGTGGAACGAAATTCTGGACGTTAGGCGAGTGACCTGGCAACTTTCTGGGCAAGTTCAACCATGCGATTGACATAGCCCCACTCGTTGTCATACCAAGCGAGTATCTTGACTTGAGTTTGATCGATCACCATTGTCGAAGGGGCATCAATAATGGCGGAACGAGGGTCGTCCTTATAATCAATGGACACTAGGGGACGCTCTTCGACCCCCAGAATGCCCTTGAGTTGTTCGGCTGCGGCTGTTTTGAGCAGGTGATTGACTTCCTCAATCTGGGTGGGGCGTGACACCTCAAACACACAATCTGTCAAAGAGGCATTGAGTAAGGGAACTCGGACTGCTAAGCCATTTAACTTTCCTTTTAGTTCTGGGTAAATTAGCGTGATTGCTGTTGCTGAGCCAGTGGTTGTAGGAATCAATGATAGGCTATTCGCTCGTGCTCGGCGTAAGTCGGTGTGAGGCGCATCCACAATGGTTTGGGTATTGGTGATGTCGTGGATAGTTGTAATCGCCCCATGTTGAATCCCTAACCCTTCATGGATGACTTTGATTACTGGAGCAAGACAGTTGGTGGTGCAAGACGCAGCGGTCAATAAATGGTGTTGATCGGGCTTATACAAATCATCATTAATGCCCATAACAATATTGAGGGCTCCTTGCTTTACAGGAGCTGCCACAATCACTTTCTGCACCCCTTGTTTGAAATAGGGGTCTAACAGCGCCACGGTCCGAAACTTTCCAGAACATTCCAACACCATATCGACCCCAAATTCATCCCAAGGCACTTCCCCCGGTGTGGGATATTCACTGAAACTCAGCGGCTGTTGATCAATCAAAAACTGCTTGTTACTAATGGCCTGGACTTCGGGTTGCCAACGACCATGTACGGAGTCAAATTTCAACAGATGAGCAGCAGCGGCAGTCCCCCCGTGGAGTTCATTCACATGAACAAATTCCAGTTCAGGCCAGTTCCAGGCAGCTCGTAGGGCTAAGCGGCCCATGCGGCCAAAGCCATTGATGCCAATTCGTACCATCAGCCTCTATTCTCCCGCAGGTCTACAGTTGGTTTTGAGGTTGATCAGGGGTCACCACTAAATACACCGCAGTCGGTGTCTGGGTCTTGATGTTTGAGGGTTTGCTCACATCGATGGGCTAGCGTTAGCAATTCCCCTTTTAATTCCTGTAATTGAGCGATTGATGTTTCAATTTTCTGAACTTTACTCACTAATCGTTGGTGCACCTCCTGACAGGTCAACGATTGATCGGCCCGGAGTTCGAGAATTTCCCGAATTTCTTCTAAGGTCAATCCGAGTGCTTTTGCTCGACTGATCCATGTCAGCCGCTCAACATCTTGATCGCTAAACAATCGATAGCCTGAGGGATTGCGTTGAGGGGATGGAATCAACCCAATCCGTTCGTAGTAATAGATGGTCTGAGCATTTAACCCTAGCTGTTGGGCAACCTGATGAACCTTCAGCATGTTGTCTACGCTGAGTAATTTGACTTACTTGAAGATGATAGACCCTATACCCTGGTATAAGGTCAACCCCCTCCTCCTCGCTCATTCAATATGGTTCGGGGCTACTCAACGTTCTGTTGCAACCTAGCAGATTAGTCCAAATACATTCAAAATCTTTATTGAGTAAAAGTAGCTTTGGCATATCTTATTGGTTAGTTGCTGCTTTTGACTGTCCACTTTTCCAGAAAAAGGCCACAACCATACCCCAATTCGTAATTAGGCAAAGGCACTATGAGTGACTTTAAGAGTTTAGAGGAACAATTCCTGGCGTTTGCGGGCGAGGATAAAAAGCTTAACTTCGAAGATTTTCAAGAGGCTCTGAAGCTAAATAATAAGTATTTAAGTGAACGCTTATTTCACATATTTGATGTGGATCAAACTCAAGGAGTTAACTTCCAAGAGTTCCAGCAGGGAATACATCGAGCCAAGGTAGAAAAGCTAGACTTCGCATTTCAACTGCATGATGGTAATGATGATGGTTTTATTGATAGACAGGAACTCGCTAAATTCATTCAAGCTAGCTTAAAGCAGGCAAATCTGGAGTTAACTGCAGAGAAACGCCAACAACTACTAGATATTTTATTTAAAAAGGCTGATACTGATCAAAATGGTGAAATCTCACTTAACGAATTTAAGAAGCTTCTGAGTCAATCTCCTCAATTACAAGACGTACTGTCTGTCAATCCCGAACAATGGCTTAAAGCTCCATCCTCCAATGGTTCAACAGAGAATATATTTCAAGAACAAGGGGAAAGGCGGTGGCACTATATCAAGAACAACTGGGGGAAATTTCTCTTTCTCTTTCTATACTTAGCAATTACTTTTTTCCTGTTTTTTCATGCTTATACGTCTCCAGCTTATCGATTTGACACTCCTTGGTATCGAATTGCACGTGGGTGTGGACTGGCACTGAACTTTAATGGTGCTTTGGTGTTGGTGCCGATCATGCGGCATTGGATGACTGTGTTACGCAATACGAAACTCAATAAATATTTGCCAATAGATGAACATATTGCATTTCATAAGATCGTAGGGCATATGATCTTTGTCTTGGCTGTTATCCATACCGTTGCTCATATTGTTAATCATATCTTTGAAAGTCAAGCATTCAAAATCAATTACCCTTTGCACTTTTTCTTGCTATATGGACCAGGGTATACCGGGTCATTGCTGATGCTACTTCTACTGCTAATGTGGTATACCTCTCTACCCTTTATTCGAGAAAAGAAGAAGTTCAACCTTTTTTTTAATATGCACTTGGCATATGTCCCTTTGATTAGCCTCCTGTTTGTGCATGGACCTCATTTTTACCGATGGGCGGCTGTGCCAATTGCAGCCTTTTTGGTTGAACGCCTTGTCCGGTTTCAACGTAGAAAGCAAAAAACCCATGTCATCGATGCGCAAATATTGCCTAACGATGTTTTATCCTTAGCAATTGCTCGCCCCCATAATTTTTCTTTCAGAGCTTCAGACTATCTCTATTTGAAATGCCCCAATATTTCAACAAATGAGTGGCATCCCTTCACAATTAGTAGTCCTCCTGAACAAGGAAATGCCCTGTCATTACATATCAGGGCAGTAGGAAGCTGGACTGGAACACTCTTCAGTGAGTTTCGAGATTTGATTCAAAAGCGCGATAAAGATGTTTCTGTACCTCAGATCCCAGTCTATTTGGATGGACCTTACCACAGTCCTAGTAGCAATATTGAACAGTCAGAATACGCCATCTTAATTGCAGGAGGGATTGGTGTTACTCCCTATGCGTCTCTATTACAAAGCATTCTGCATCAGCGTCAGACTAAGTCAGAGCAGTTGAAACTGAAGAAAATCCATTTCTACTGGTTTAACCGCACCCAAGATTCTTTTGAGTGGCTATTGGAAATATTTCAACGGTTAGAAGCTGAAGACACGTTTAATTTATTGGATATTAATCTATATCAAACAGGCGCTCCCAAAGATAGAGATGCTCCTCGATTCATTACTTTGTATACAGCAATAGATTTACTGCACCAAGAACAGAAAGTTGACATTATTACTGGCCTAAAAAAACAATTTCAATATGGCCGACCTGTCTGGGACGACATCTTTAAAGAACTGCAGAATCACTACCAGAAAGAGGAATACAAGGATAAAAACGTTGACGTTTTTTACTGCGGACCTAGAGGGCTTTCCGGCACTTTAAGACGTAAATGTTATCAATATGGATTCTCCTACAGCAAAGAGAACTTTTAGGATTATATTTGGACGTTATTGTCTACTGTTGATGAATTAACAGGACACAGAGCTAATTATTTGGGTAAATCATTGAAATTAAAGAGAAATGGAGCACTTGATTGCTCACTTCCCTGGGTAACCAACACTTCTGGCATTTGTGATCCGCCTTCGCGCCAGGCTGCGATCGCTTCTTTTTCCAGTACCAATTCTCCTCCCTGAGCCTTAAGGGTTTCGGCTAATAATCGTTGCGCTTCTGCCTTACCTTTAGCCCGATTAATATCTGCTTGGGCTTGCTGTTCTGCCTCTTGAGCAATAAACACTGCTCGCTTAGACCGTTGTTCTGCCACCTGTTTATCTTCAACGGATTTAGCAAATTCAGGTGAAAACTCTAAATCAATAACACTCGTATCCAACACCATAATGCCGTACTTTTCTAGGCGTTTTTCGAGCACATCATCAAAGTCCTGCTTCAACTCTGCCCGTTGGGTAATAGCTTCTTCCACCGTTCTACGAGCAGCTGCGATTTTAAATGATTCCTGTGTTTGAGGTGCAATAATTTTGGAGACAATATTCGCAAGAGTCCCTTGTGTACGACGAATGTCGACCACCTGCATGGGATCAAGGCGAAAGTTAATGGCAAACCGGGCATTGAGATCTTGCAGATCCTTGGTTGAGCTTTGGGCGGGTACTTCAAACTTTTGGACCGTCACATCATAAACATCGACGGCAGAAATAATCGGTGGTTTGATATGAACCCCTTCCAGGAAGGCAGTATCTCTAGCTTTGCCTAAAATGCTGACCACCCCTGCTTGGCCAGGGTTAATGACAAAAAAACTGCTAAAGACCACGACTAAGGCCATAAGGCCAACGCTCAAGAGCGTGATCAAATTATTGCTGCGACTATTTTGCATATTGGACTTTTGCCCTAACCAACGCCTGTTCAATCAACCGTTTATCAGTATACCGATCCTGGCTGGGATAGAGGGGGATAGTACGCTTTGCTAGGGAAATTAAGGATTGGTGCAGAGAGCATTCAGGATATTATTTTTGCTGAGTCGCCTGCTCCACAGTTAATCCAACTTCTTGACCATAGGACAACTCTAAGGTGTGACCGTCTGGATCGCGCAAAAAGGCCCAGTAGCCAATGGGATGCCCTGCATCTTGCGGGCCATCTAAGAGGACTCCTGCTTGCTGGGCTTGATGGCAGAGTCGATCTAATGCTTCGCGACTAGAGCAACCCACCCCTAAATGAGCCAAGGGCGATAAGACGGGTTGCACAATCTCTTTTTGAATCAGCACGATCACAAAGGGGCGAGTGCCATCCGACAACCACACCACTGGAATACCGGATGCCCCATCAATGCGTTTGTGAACCACCTGCATCTGAGCATAGGTGGCATAAAACTCAATACTGCGTTCAATGTCTGCCACGGGGAGGGCTATATGGGTTAGTCCGATATCTCTCATGATTTTTGAAGACGAGTTGGCTGCGCTACGAGATTCAGTGACGGATCACCCATGTATTGGCTCATGTGACCCACCATACAACATCCACTAGGGCAGATCGCGCATGATGGGCATGCTCAAAGGATTAAGTCTTTTATCTACATTACAGACCCATTGCGGATCTGGGTACCTTATGGACAGAGCCGAGGGGCAGTTAGGAATAGGTTTATGCGGCGGTACCTGAAATTTTTTATTCGCTGGGGAATATTAGGAGTCACCCTCTTTTTCTTAATCAAGACGTTACTCAGCCATTGGCAAGATGTGAGAACGCTGGAATTCCAGCATCAGGCTTGGTTGTATGGTTGTGCTGCATTTGCGATCGCACTCTTTGCTCAACTATGGCTCGGTGTTTTATGGTGTTGGATTTTAGCGGCGTTTAAACAGCCAACGCCCCAACGATGGGCAATCGTCACCTTTTTGAAACATACACCTGCTAAATATATCCCCGGCAGTATCTGGCATTTGTACGGTCAGGTCAAAGCAGCGCAGAAACAAGGATTAGGACTGGAGTTAGCGACCCTAAGTGTTTTGCTAGAACCTCTATTTGTGATTGCTGGGGCCTTAGGATTGGCGTTGCTCAATACCCCTTATGCTGCCTTGATGGGGACGATACTAGGGACTATCTTAATTGTGGTTCATCCGCGTGTGCTCAATTTTCTGTGGCATCAGTTCCGCCAATTTCAAGGCAAGGACTCTAGTACCGTGCGTATGCACTATTACCCCCTACGAGTGCTGATGGGGTCGTTGTTATTTATGCTATTGCGCGGCCTAATCTTTCTACTGATTGTGTTGGCGTTTACTCCCATTAACTGGTCGGCCTTAAGTCCGTTAATGGGTGGCTTCAGTTTTGCTTGGCTGCTCAGCCTGGTGATTCCGACTCCGGCAGGGATGGGGGTATTTGAGGCCTCTGCGATCGATATTTTGCACCCTTACCTATCGCCTGGCCTGTTATTAGCGACGGTGGCGATCTATCGATTTGTGAATATTGGCGCTGAGATGATGGGGGCAGGATGTGCCTACCTACTCAAAGAGGGGTAAAATCGGCTATTCTATTCTTGAGCAAAAAAACATGCTCTGACCAAAAAAGGAGGCTCTATATCACCCCTCCTATATATTTAGATTGATTGACCTGCCCATGTACACACGTACTGTTCGACTC
Organism: Acaryochloris sp. IP29b_bin.148; assembly: GCF_028285565.1. Classification (GTDB taxonomy): domain Bacteria; phylum Cyanobacteriota; class Cyanobacteriia; order Thermosynechococcales; family Thermosynechococcaceae; genus Acaryochloris. Next base: position 30,922 of record NZ_JANQOY010000019.1, on the reverse strand, counting down.
CAAGATACCGATGCTGCTGGGGTGGTTTATTTCACCAGTGCTCTTGATATCTGTCATGAAGCCTTTGAAGATGCCTTGATGGGAGCGGGGATTGATATTCGCACCTTCTTTAGCAATCCAGACACGGCGATGCCCGTGGTCCATGCCAATATTGATTTTCTCAGGCCCAGTTTTTGCGGCGATCAGCTAGTGGTTCAGCTCAGTACCCACCAGTTGGCGGAAGATGATTTTGAGGTTCGCTACACCATTACGGCAGTCAATAAGGGTGAGCGAATCGTTGCAAAAGCGATGATTCGGCATGTCTGTATCAATCCCATTAACCGCCAGCGCAAACCACTCCCCAAGGAAATGGTGACCTGGATTCAGCGCTGGAGTTTGGCGATGTCTTAAAGATAGGGATGTTGTGCTAAAAGCATTTATTGCAAAGGCCACGCCTAAGCTCTGGTATATCAGCAATTAGGAAAAAGATGGCTGTATCTCATTCACCAGAGTTTTGATCACTGCGATCTCACCTCTGTCTTTAGCAAATGCCCTGCTCTCTTTAAATGATATTGGTGCAGCAGTGATGATCGGGCATTCTCTTCTAATTGACCAATTAAATCATCTAAAAGCAAAATCCCGGCGTCAGCGCGCTGGCATATTTTTTGTATCTGGCTCGCTCTTTCTTGTACTTTCTGTAAATTAGGTGTCTGGGAAGACGGTGTCATAACACATCCCAATCATTTAGAATTTCCTGCAACGTTGTTTCCAAAGCACTAACTGTTCCTTGAGCTTCTTCTATCGCACGTTCTAACAACTCCAGCATAGCGATAGGAGCGGCAGGTTGTGCCTCTGCAATCCGTTTCAGAAGAGTATAGAAACGGGAATAGTACAGGTCAGCTCGTTCTTGAATCTCATTGGGCTGAATCTGGCCCGCCAAAACTGCAGCCAAGCCCGTCTCTTCCGCTTCAAACACGCGGGCTGGATCTCGTAATTTGTGGGTGTTTGATGCCTGTGATTTTGACAATCGCGCCTTCCCTGGCCAGGTTATGGCTTTGAACATAACTAACACACAAAATGTGTTCAAAATCACTTCAAAAATCATCGCATATCACTGAATGCCTCAAAAACGGGTGCTCTAATTCAGATATAAATCAGTTCACACGAATCTTTCGATATTACTCTCTATTTCTCTCGGGAATAGAATAATACCGGAAGCTATGGAAGACTGACTTGAAGGATCGAATAGATTGCCCCAAATGGGCTAACGATACTTCTCTTGAGTCTCCTCAAGAATATCTGCATCAATCAGAGGATTGGGCAACAGGCAGCAGACAACACAATTTATCGATACTTCAAGGAGATGACATCATGCCCGGAATATTTCAAGACGATAAAGGCAAGCGATCCTCAGGGAGGCTGCAGACCACTGCATCGGTTTTGGTGGGACTTGGCCTCGCCATTACGATGGGTGCTGGAGAATGGCGAGGGAAAGCGTTCTCAGAAAACCTATACATTCTGACCGGGGCCTTAACCATTGGCGGTGCAGGCATGAAGGGCTTGCAAAAATTCTCAGAGCGAGACGAACAGCTTGCATCCAATGGTTTGCCCACAAAAGTGGCAGTCCCTCAAACCGTAGCTGTACCATCCACTGAAGTGGTTTCATCTACCTCCAAAATCATCAAGGTCCAAACCCCTGAGAAAGAATTAACCGCCGTTTTACAGGAGGGCTGGTAATGCCGTTTATTACAGCGAAGAAGAATACTCTTTTAGCACCTTTGCCAGATCAACCTCAAGATCAACCCTTAAACCGATTGGCGAAAGTGTATGAGGGCGGGATCTTAGGCGTCATTAAAGTGTCTGCGGTTAATCCTCAGTTGGCAGAGATTATCTTAGCAGGACCCTATACCTGGCACGATGACTACCCGACGATTGAAATGGGGGTTACCCGATATATTAATCCAGTATCGTGGAATATTCCAGACGATGCCTGGGATCAACCAGAGGTCCTGACATTACCCGAACCGGCTTCTACCCCCTCCCAGCCGGAGACGGTATCCGCCCCCTTATTACCCCCAGAGGTCGCCCAACTTAACCATTTCTACGAAGGCTGTCAAAAGAAATTACCGGATGGGCGAATTCAAGCTTACCCTGATCCGAGAGCTGGAAGTGGTGGCCTACCTGTCACTATCGGTTGGGGCAGTACCTACTATCAAGATGGTTCGGCTATCCAGATGGGAGACATTATCACCCAAACTGAAGCGGACGCGTTATACGACTACATTTGCCACAAAGACTTTTGGAGCAAGTTGCAATCGACCATCCCCCATTGGGATGAAATGACTGATAAACAGCGGGCTGCTTTAACCAGCTTTGCCTACAATAATGGCGCTGACTTTTATGGCTCTCCAAACCATAAAACCATCACGGGCAACTTAAAGGAGAAAGATTGGCAGGCAGTACCCGGTACCCTGATGATGTACCGGAACCCTGGCGAAAATGTGGAGGTGGGGCTAGGTCGCCGCCGATATGCCGAGGCCAAAGTCTGGTGCGGCGAAGCACCAAAAACCGCCTGTGCTGCTGCTGCCCAGGAAATTCAGACTGCCCAGGATTGCGAACCCATTGAACAGCGGCTTAAAACCAATCCGCCGTCGGTGAAAGGGTTTGAACCCAAAATAACCCCAACCCCCTCAGCACCCACTCAACCTTCTGGTCCTCGGCAGCCCCAGGCTGTTGCGGGCATGAAAGGTCCCAAGTCCCATCCAGATGCTCATGGCTTCAAACCAGGAGACTACCATCTAGTCGCCAATGATGCCGTCGGCAAAATCAAGTGCTATGACCATAGCGGCACGCTAATGTGGGAAGTACAGTGCCTCTGTCGCGGCCAATTTGAGGACAATTTCTTTGGCAAACATGGCGATACCCCAGCAGGTCTGTACAAATGCGGGCAAATCTATCGGGACTATGAACAAGCCGGTGAGCATGCGAACTATACTCGCGATCGCATGTCCTATGGCTGGTATAGTATCGACCTGGTTGAATTAGAAAACCAAGAAGCGGGTCTAGGTCGGGCAGGGATTATGATCCATGGCGGCGGTAGCGGTTGCGGATGGCCGGGCGCATGGAAACCCAAGCAATCTCTGTTCTCGACCCTAGGTTGCATCAGAATGTACAACCAAGATCTGCGGGACAAAGTTGTGCCCTTGTATGATCAGCCGGGTGCCACCGTCTTTGTCAGTGTCTATCAGTAGCCGCTCTCAAAGAGGTCAAGATGACGGAGGAGTGCTCCACAGGATAGGCGACAGAGCCAGTCCTGAGTGGAGCACTACTGTATTTTTCCCTTGCAACGTCTGATAGAGCATTCCTAAACTGCTGGCTGCAATCGAAGCATCAGACAATATCTAGATCCGTCACTGCACCAACACTGCTGGAAGAAACTAATTTGGCATACTTCGCCAACACCCCTGTGGTATATCGAGGCTGAGGCCGCTCCCACTTAGCTCGCCGCTCCTCCAACTCCTGATCCGATACATGTACCTCCAACTTCCGGGCATGGGCATCAATCGTAATCATGTCTCCCTCCTGCACCAGGGCAATCGTCCCGCCCACCGCAGCTTCTGGGGCCACATGTCCTACGACCATGCCGTAAGTGCCCCCTGAGAATCGGCCATCCGTAATTAATCCCACCGAATCCCCCAACCCTGCCCCAATAATGGCAGAGGTGGGCGCTAGCATTTCTCGCATCCCCGGGCCGCCCTTCGGGCCTTCGTACCGCACCACAATTACATCATTGGGCTGAATCTTGTTTGCCAAAATTGCAGCCAAGCAATCCTCTTCCGATTCAAATACGCGAGCTGGACCCGTAATTTGAGGGTTTTTAATGCCCGTAATTTTGGCAACTGCACCTTCCGTCGCTAGGTTCCCCCGCAGGATAGCCAGATGGCCTTGCTTGTACATGGGATTGTCCCAGGGCCGGATCACATCCTGGTCTGGAGAGGGTTCCGAGGGCACATCGGCCAGTTGCTCCGCAATCGTTTTACCCGTGATTGTCAGGGCATCACCATGAAGAAGACCGTGCTCCAACAGCATTTTCATCACCAAAGGGATACCACCCGCTTTATGGAGATCCGTGGCAACGTAGCGCCCCGAGGGCTTGAGGTCGCAAATCACAGGGACTTTAGCTCGGATGGTTTCAAAGTCATCCAGGGTGAGCGGCGTACCCGCAGCACGGGAAATCGCCAGCAGGTGGAGAACCGCATTGGTGGAACCGCCCACAGCCATAATCACGGCGATGGCATTTTCAAAGGCTTTACGGGTCAGAATATCCCGAGGCAAGATTTGTTGGCGAATCGCTTCTACTAGTACAGTGGCCGACTGTTCTGCACTAACGGCTTTTTCCTCATCTTCCGCCGCCATTGTCGAGGAATACATGAGGCTCATCCCCATTGCCTCAAACGCGGACGACATCGTATTCGCCGTATACATCCCGCCACAGGATCCAGCACCCGGACAAGCATGTTTTTCGACTGCCGTTAACTCAGCTTCACTGATCCGTCCAGCACTATGCTGCCCCACCGCTTCAAAGGCACTGACGACGGTTAGATCTTTGCCATCCAGGTGGCCGGGTTTGATCGTACCGCCATAGACAAAAATGGCGGGAATATTCATCCGGGCCATCGCTAGCATGGCACCGGGCATATTTTTATCACAACCGCCAATCGCTAACACCCCATCCATACTCTGCCCCTTGCAAGCGGTTTCGATGGAGTCGGCAATCACTTCGCGAGAAACCAAGGAATATTTCATCCCTTCGGTGCCCATGGAAATACCGTCACTAATGGTGATGGTACCGAACTTCTGAGGCATGGATCCTGCGGTTCTCAGGCTGACCTCTGCTCGAGTTGCAAGGGAATCGATCCCCATATTGCAGGGAGTAATCGTACTGTAACCATTCGCTAATCCGACAATCGGTTTGGTGAAATCCTCATCTCCAAACCCCACGGCCCTTAACATGGCCCGGTTCGGTGCCCGTTGAACACCTTGAGTGACGACTTGGCTATTGCGATTGTCAGACATAAGGGTCTCTTCTTTTCACGACGCAGATACAAGAGAAGGTAATGACGACAGGCTAGTGGCAGAACTAGGTTTGAGACTATTTACCTTGCTCAACTGTCTATTGTCTCAGAATCGATGACCGAGTGGGAGGCTGAGCGATAACCTATGCTGCAGGCTAGGGTTTCTCTTCACCTACTGTCCTGTCCATTCAACTGCCTATGGATGCGATTAAAATTGATCGGTCCTTCGTCAAGGAAATTGGCACTGAAAATCCCAATACTGAAATCGCTAAAACGCTGTTAGCGCTTTCCCACAGCCTGACCCTGGATGCGACAGCGGAGGGCATTGCAGCCCCGCAGCAGTATTGGGACTTGCGATCGCAAGACTGCCTCAAATCTCAGGGCTATCTGTTTTCTGCCCCCCTATCCGTAGGAGAGGTAGCCGCATTTAGCCCTCGTTATCCGGCTCAGTAGAGAATTTATCAGTTCTCCTGATTAAATATCGATTGACATCCCCAATACACTGCGATTCTCCAACATTTTTAACCCTGATTTTGGTGGAGCCAGCCTTGAGGGCTGAGCAGTTGTAATTCAACGCAAGTCTGGGTTCAACAAGATTGTGCTATAAATCAATGTTACTGGGAAAACTGATGTTGATACTGTCACTTCCCTCCCTAAAAGGCCTGAAAAGCCACCCTTGATCTGAACTCTATGACGCAACCCGAAACGCCTGATCTGAATAAAACTGAACAACCAGAAGAGGCTTGGTGGGTAGAAGCAGCCAAGACGGTTGGCTTAAGTTTATTGCTAGCCTTTGGAATTCGGACCTTTGTGGCGGAAGCTCGTTTTATTCCCTCTGGATCGATGCAGCCCACGCTGCAAGTGGATGATCGCTTAATTATTGACAAGGTCACCTATCGTTTTCGCAAGCCTGAGCGGGGCGATATTGTGGTTTTTAATCCCACAAAATCCTTAAAAAGAGCCAAGTTCGAAGAAGCCTTTATTAAGCGAGTGGTTGGTATTCCCGGCGATCGTGTCGAAATCAAAGAAGGCATTGTGTGGCTCAACGGCCAATCGATTCAGGAAAACTATACTGCGGACAAGACCACCACCAGTCCCAGTTCAGACTCATGCGGCAACAACTTTAAAACGGCTGAACTCCATAGCAAACCCATCGATCCCCCCGTTCCCATCTTTTTATCTAAACCCCAAACCATTCCCGCTAATCATTACCTGGTGTTGGGCGACAATCGGGGCAATAGTTATGATGGCCGCTGTTGGGGGCTGGTGGCCCATGACGATTTGGTGGGTCGAGCGATTTTTCGGTTTTTACCCTTTAACCGCATTGGTACCTTACCCGAAGCGGAGTTAGTGATTGCAGATTAAGAAACGCGTTGTCGATTTTGGCGCAGCCGAAAGAGCAGAAACTGGGTGGGCTGATCGGCGTCAAAGTTGTTATCACTCACGAGTACCAGTGAGGGGCTACCATCCGCTAACACCGGTCCCCATGTCATCCCCTCCAAGTTGCTAACGGGCATCCGAAGTTGCTTCAACTCAAACAGAGACTGTTTTTGAATGGGCGTAATCCCCGCTAACTCAGTGGGAATCTGATCGAGTTTGGAGGTATCTCTGGCCAGTGCGGTTGTGATCTGAAAGATCTGGGCATTAAACCCAGTGATGGGGCTGTAGGAGCGTTCCAGGCTGAGAAAATGGCCGCCGTTATCCACCGATAAAAGTTCGGTTAAACCATTAATGCCCTTCAACAAACCTGCAGGTTGCAGCGGATAGAGATATTCGGCCAACAGCTGAGGCTGCGGTTCACCCAGCCAATAGTGGAGAAGGCGGTTATAAAACCGTGGCTCCTCTGGATCCTCAAGCTGAGGATCGGGATAATCTTGCTGTAACGGTGCTTCTGTAACGGCGAATATGCGGTCCCCTTCGGGACTTAGGGTGAGGGCTTCAAAGCCCCGATTATTGTCAATACCGTGGGGGGGTGGATCGGGATTATCATCGGTTGCAGGGATCGCCAAAAAATGCTTAGGCAGTGGCAGTTGCTGCTGCCACTGACCTTGACGATCAAATTCCATTAAAGCCGGTGGACTTTGTCGCCACGCCACCCCTTCGCTACTGATCCAAAGGGTATCTTGGGGGGTCAGGGCCAGTCCTTCTGGGTCGATCTGGTCAACGGCGTAGGGTTGGGCCTGCTCGTCTTTGAGCAAGGTGACGTCTTCGAGCGTCAGGGTCTTCAGTTGAGGACGGTCTGGATTGGATTGATCGAGCTGGAGCTGGAGGGTATAAAACCGAGGTTGTGTTCGATCATCAGACAAGGCATAGATGCGATCGCGCTTTCGATCATAGGTCAGGGCCGAAATGCCTCCCACCGGAGTATTGTCAAATTCCGTGGGATAGAGCTGATAGTCGCCCAAATAGTCTAAGGATAGATTCAAAAAAACACGGTCTTCCGCCTTCACTTGGGGCAAGCTGCAGCCCACTAACAACACACAGCAGAGGAGTGGCAACATCCACCGGAGCAGTTTGATCACGGCTATACACCTAAGTCCCGGAGCGCGAGGCGAATTTGCTCAAGGCGGCGGCGATTGACGCTGAGATCAGAGTTACCCAATCGTGCTGCCGAGCGCACTTGAATGATATTATCTTCGGCCGGGAAATAAAACTCGCCATCATCCACAAATCCCAAGAGTCGACTTCCCGAGGCAAACCGAATATAATCTTCCGTTTGCTCCACCACCTGAGTACGAGGGACAACACTCAGCACCTTGAGGACTGCTTCGCGGGCAACGGTGCGATCGCTACCGTAAGACAAGGGTGCGATCGCATGGTCCGCATCCGCATTTTGACTGACCACACAATTGGGAGACTCGGGACAGGGAGCGAGTTGCCCCTCATGTACCCCTAACTCTGGCGGTGTCCCTGCAAACAGTCGGGCTGCACCAGGCAGAGCACCGAGCACCGGGCTAGATTCAGTCGGAATCAGCCCCGCATTACCCAGGGACAGTAGTCCAATTAAGACCAGTGAGATAAATGTGTGAACCATAAATTTGGGGGCGAAATAAAGCACTCTACATGCAGTGTACAAGTATCCTGGCTCCAGCGGGGCTTCTGCAGGCTGGCTGGTCATTCCAGAATTTCATATAGTACAATTGAACTGCAATTGTTTGAGGATATTTGAGATGTTGTGGCGACATGGAGATGTATTAATCGGTGCAGTTGCCACGATTCCCCCGGATGCCCATAAAAAGCATCATTGTATTCTGGCTCATGGTGAAGTCACTGGGCATAGTCATCGCATTGAACGGGTAGGAGATGCTGAACTTTTTGAAGCTGAAGGGCAATTGTTCCTCCGCATCGTCAGTCCAGAGGCCAGAGTGATTCACGAAGAGCATCAGCCCATTACCTTACCGCAGGGGACTTACCGAGTGTGGCAGCAGCGGGAATATACCCCCCATGCGATTCGCAGAATCGTTGACTGAAGTCCACCCTATCTGATGCTCTTCCTCTTCGCTTGGGCTTATGAAAACAACTGAACTGAAAATCTCCGCCTTTACTGCCCAGGAAGCGATTCAATTGATCCTGGAGGGTAAAGCGCCCACTGCCATGCAAGTGGACGGCCCCTTAAGCTTTGCCAACTCTCCCCAGCTTCGCTCTGAGCAGCTACCGGAAACCTTGGTGGTCAGCACCCTTTATCTCCATCACTGTTCTCAACTCATCACTTTGCCACCCCAGTTACAGGTCCGAAACCTCAACCTTAGAGGCTGTTCAAGTCTTAGCCATTTGCCTAGCCATTTAAAGTGCTATCAACTAGACCTCTCAGGAACGGCCGTTTCGCGTCTGCCCGATTCGTTGCAGGTGGCTTACAAGCTCGATCTATCCGATTGCCAATCCCTAGAAAGACTCCCTGACCACCTCAAGGTAGGAACGCTGATTTTACGCAATTGTCGATCGCTCTCCCAGTTACCGGAAGGGTTATCGGTCTCGTTTTTGGATATTTCAGGCTGTCCTCAACTTCAGACTTGGCCACAGCAAATTCATATGGGGCAAGGGGGCCTCTATGCTCGTGGCTGTGTGAGTTTGACTGATTTGCCCACCACTATCGGTCCCTTAGCCCAATTAGATATCAGTGGGTGTAGTCGGTTACAAGGACTGCCCGAAGGACTACGCGTTAGCTCCTGGGCTGATATTGCCGATACAGGCATTACCCAGATGCCAGCTTCTCTTCAGGGGGTACAACTGCGGTGGCGGGATGTGTTTGTGGAAGAGCGTATTGTTCTGCGTCCCGAGACCATTACCGTTGATGAAATTTTGACGGAACGCAATGCCGAAATTCGCCGTGTGCTCTTGGAACGCTTTGGCTATGACCGTTTTATGTTGCAGGCTCAAGCTGAGGTCTTAGATACGGATGCAGATCCGGGGGGCGAACGGCGTTTACTCCGAGTCCCTTTAGAAGGGGATGAAGATTTGGTCTGTTTATCGGTCTTCTGCCCTTCAACAGCAGACCAATATATTATCCGCGTTCCGCCTGCGATGCAGTCTTGCCATCAAGCAGCGGCCTGGATTGCAGGATTTGATGACCCAGATCAATATCAGCCGCTAGTTGAAACTTGAGTAATAGTGAGACTCTTAGAGGGTTTCAGGTAGCTGGGGTAGTTCTACTGCTTCGTACACGAAGGCTAGTGGGCAGTGAAAATCAACACTCACTAAGTCTAGAACCGGGTTTTCGGGATTAGCCGCATGCTCAGGGTAGGCTGTCAGTTCCCATCTGCCTGTGCTGGTTTTGCGGTAGCAATCGACCCCCACTTTTTCGGCATCAATCAATACATATTCTTGCAAAGTAGGGATACGACGGTAGTATTTGAACTTATCACCACGGTCAAACCCTGCTGTACTGGGTGAGAGGACTTCAATGAGAAGTATCGGGTAGCAGATGGCGTCAGTGGCTTGACGATCTCGTTCGTCACAACTCACCACCATATCGGGGTAAAAGTAAGGGCCGGCTGGACTGATGCGGACTTTTACATCAGCAACATTGCTTCGGCATCCCTTGCTTCGTAGGTGCGATCTTAGTTGGCTATAAAGATTCAAAATAATGTCATTATGGGGCAACGTCCCCCCTGCCATCCCATAGACTTGACCCTCAATGTATTCATGCTTAATGGGTTGTTCAGCTTCCCATCCAAGATATTCTTCTGGCGTCATGCGTTGGGGCTGAGGATTGGCAACCATCATTGACCTCCAAGATGAGTCAGTGTCAATATTCGCATTTTAGTCTCCTGCAAAGTCTGTAGTGTCCATAAATGCTTGTATAGGTGATTATGGATTGCTAGTTCCTTCGGCAAAAAATAATGGGTATGACGCAAAATGTCTCACTATGGCTTGTTCCCCAACCCGATGATCATGCTTATTTGCAAGACATCATTGACCAGCTTGCCGTTCAATACCAAGCGCCACATTTTAGCCCTCATGTCACGGTTGCGGGCCACCTCCAGGTCCCTGATCACGCTTCACTCTCAACTCTTGCTGCGGCCACGCCTTTTTTGCAGCTGCAGAATCAAGGGCTAGACCATAGCTCAGAGCTGTTCAGAACGGTGTATATCCGTACCTCTTTAGCCGATCAACTGGTGGCCTTGCGGCAAAAGGTTTATCAGCAATGGCCTGTAAACATCTCCAAACCCTTTATGCCCCATATCAGCTTGATTTACAAAAAACTGGCCGCACCAGAACGGCAGATGATCATTCAATCCTTGAGCCTTAAGAAAACGTTTATTTTCGATGCCCTGGCAGTGGTACAGCCACAACAGGATTGGACTGCAGTAGAGACTTGGCAAATATTAGAGCGCTGGCCGCTAGCGGCTAACACCATGCCTCAATGATCTATCGTTAAAGTCCCCCAGTATGGGTGATTTAGGGAACTAGTGCAGCATAATTTAGGCTGCTGACTAGAAAAACAGCATGAGTATTGGATCTAGTTGTGAGAAATCGTTCTCTCCCTGAAATTCTATCCCTAGCTCGTTTGAAAGAGTTTTGTCCTGTATTAAAGTTGGGGCCAAATATTGATGGATGAATCAAGCGCAAGGAACTGGCAATTTTGGATTGATCGGGGGGGCACCTTTACCGATATTGTGGCCCAAAAGCCTGACGGCTCCATCGTCCTGCATAAGCTGCTGTCAGAAAATCCAGATCGCTATCCTGATGCGCCACTACAGGGGATTCGGGATCTGATGGGCATCGAAGCGGACCACCCCATCCCTGCGGACCAAATTGCAGTGGTCAAGATGGGAACAACGGTCGCTACGAATGCTTTATTGGAACGCAAAGGCGATCGCACCCTCTTGATCACCACCAAAGGATTCCGAGATGGCCTGCGGATTGGCTATCAGAATCGACCTGATATTTTTGCTCGCCAGATTCGGCTCCCGGAAATGCTCTACGAACAGGTGCTGGAAGTGGATGAGCGAGTCACGGCAGAAGGGGAAGTGTTGCGAGCGATGACCCCGACGATTGAAAGTCAGGTTCGAGCAGGGTTGCAATCGGCTTATGACTTGGGAATTCGGAGTTGTGCGATCGCATGTCTGCACAGCTACCGATACCCCGCCCATGAGCAGCAAGTGGCGGCTTTGGCAAAGCAGGTGGGATTTACTCAAATCTCGATGTCCCATGCAGTTAGCCCCTTGATTAAATGGGTCAGCAGAGGCGATACCACTGTTGTCGATGCCTATCTCTCTCCCATTCTGCGGCGATACGTAGATCGAATAGAAGGGAAACTTAGACCTAAAAACTCAACTGCTGAATCCCAGCCTCAGCTGTTATTTATGCAATCCAATGGCGGACTAACCCCCGCCCGGTTTTTCCAAGGCAAAGACAGTATTTTGTCGGGGCCAGCCGGGGGAATTGTCGGGGCCGTGCAAACCTGTCTAGCCGCAGGTTTTCAGAAGCTGATTACCTTTGATATGGGCGGTACCTCCACTGATGTTGCCCACTTTAAGGGTGAAGGAGAGGGTACCTATGAACGGGTGTTAGAAACTGAAGTAGCCGGAGTGCGATTACGGGCACCCATGATGGCCATTCATACCGTAGCTGCGGGTGGCGGCTCGATTCTCAACTTTGATGGGGCGCGCTACCAAGTGGGACCGGAGTCAGCAGGAGCCTATCCAGGACCCACCTGTTATCGTCATGGCGGTCCCCTGACGGTAACGGACTGCAATGTGATGGTGGGTAAAATTCAACCCCAGTTTTTCCCCCAGGTCTTTGGGGCTGAGGGCAATCACCCCCTAGATGTAGAGAGTGTTCAACAGGGATTTGCCACCCTCTCAGCAAAGATTGCTACAGCGACGGGAGACCAACGCAGTGCGGCTCAAGTCGCAGAGGGTTTTTTGGCCATTGCCATTGATAATATGGCCAATGCCATCAAAAAGATCTCGGTGCAGCGAGGTTATGACGTCAGTGACTATGCCCTTTGCTGTTTTGGGGCAGCGGGAGGACAACATGCCTGTCGGTTAGCAGAAGCCTTGGGGATGGAAACGATTGTGATTCATCCCTATGCGGGAGTCCTGTCGGCTTATGGTATGGGGTTGGCGGATCGGCGAGTGCTGAAGGAGCAATCCCTAGAAATTGCTTTGACTGCAGAGAGCATGACCCAGTTGACCGCAGAGATTCAAGGCTTAGGAGAAGTTGCGCTGACAGAGCTAAAACAGCAGGGAACTAGCGATATTCAGACCTTTGAGGTTGTGAAACAAGTTCATCTCCGCTACGAAGGTACCGACTCTGCTTTGATCGTGAACTTCGGTGCTTTAGCTGAGATGCAGACCCAGTTTGAGCAGCAGTATCAACAGCGATTTGGTCTGATTCAACCTAATAAAGGACTGGTGGTAGCGACGATTACCGCTGAGGCCGTGGGTAAAACGGCTCTCGATCCGGTTATGGCTTCTCAACCCCAAACAGCCATACCTACAGCGATGGCTAATATTTCACTCTTTTCTGAGGATCAGTGGTGGAATACGCCCGTTTTTAAGCGTCAAGACTTATCTACAGGAACCACGGTTCAGGGACCAGCCGTGATCTTGGAGCAAACAGGAACCAATGTAATTGAGCCAGGGTGGGCTGCCCACGTCACCGAGACGGGGATGTTGGTGCTGCAATATCAGTCCCCTCACAAACCAGAATCTCAGACTGATACCTCAGATCAGCCAGCTTCTGCCGCTCCCGATCCGGTGCGCCTAGAAATTTTCAATAATCTATTTCAATCCATTGCCGAGCAGATGGGATTTACCCTGCAAAACACCAGTTCCTCGGTGAATATCAAGGAACGGCTAGATTTCTCCTGTGCCATCTTTGATAGCCAGGGCTATCTTGTGGCCAATGCCCCTCATATTCCTGTGCATTTGGGGTCAATGGGAGAGAGCGTTCAGGCTTTGATTGCCGATCAAACAGAACCCTTTCAGCCGGGGGATGTCTTTGTTTCCAATAATCCTTATAACGGCGGTACCCATTTACCCGACGTTACGGCGATTACTCCCGTTTTTGTGAAGGGGCAGCCGCTGTTCTTTGTGGCCTCACGGGGCCATCATGCGGATATTGGTGGGATTACCCCTGGATCAATGCCGCCCCACAGCACCCACCTTGACCAAGAAGGAGTATTGCTGGACAACGTTAAGCTGGTGGATCAAGGGATGTTGCAGGAAGAAGGGATGCGCGATCGCATCTCCGCATCCCCCTATCCCGCTCGCAATCCAGACCAAAACCTAGCCGACTTGCAGGCTCAAATTGCCGCCAATACCAAGGGAGCGCAGGAGCTACATCGGATGGTGGATCAGTTTGGTCTGAGTACCGTCCAAGCCTATATGCAGCATGTCCAAGATAATGCTGAACAGGCCGTCCGCCGGGTGATTGCCCAACTCTGTCAGCAACGCGAAAGTCTAGTCTCTACCTATCAAGTGCCGATGGATTGTGGGGCGACCATTCAGGTGCAAGTCACTCTCAATCCTGACGACCGCAGTGCCATTATTGACTTTGCGGGTACTTCTCCCCAACAGCCCAGTAATTTCAATGCCCCCCTTGCCGTTTGCAAAGCAGCGGTTCTCTATGTCTTTCGCACCTTGGTTAATACCCCGATTCCCCTAAATACAGGTTGCTTAAAGCCGTTAGATATTCGCATCCCCCAAGGCTGCTTACTCAATCCCACCTACCCAGCCGCCGTGGTGGCTGGCAATGTGGAAACCTCCCAAGCGGTGACGGATGCATTGTATGCGGCCCTAAATGTCCTCGCTGCTTCTCAGGGCACCATGAATAATTTCACCTTTGGCAATCAGCAGTACCAGTATTACGAAACCATTTGTGGAGGGTCGGGGGCTGGTCCTGGTTTTGCAGGCACCGATGCGGTGCAAACCCATATGACTAACTCCCGACTGACGGATCCAGAAGTTCTAGAACTGCGATTTCCCGTATTGGTGGAGGAGTTTTCGATCCGCGCTCAGAGTGGGGGAAAGGGGCAGTACTGTGGGGGCAATGGCGTGATTCGACGGATTCAGTTTCGAGCGGCAATGACGGCCAATATTTTGTCCGGTCGCCGACAGGTCAAACCCTTTGGTCTGGCTGGAGGAGAGTCGGGCCGAACGGGCCAGACCCAAGTGATTCGAGCGGATGGCAGTATCGCAGAATTGATGGCAACAGATACGGTGGAAGTGGATAGGGGGGATGCGATCGCAATCCATACCCCCGGTGGTGGCGGCTATGGTCATTGACACCACAGCAGATGATTGGTCATTATCAAAAGGCCCTTTGTCTTGCCTTTTGTGTCTCGGAAGCTTGCGGCTGATCAATAACCTGTAGCCCCGTTTTAATTCATATAAATAATAAAAAATTTATTTTTACAAAACATAAATCAATCGTAATTTTCTTTGCTTTTGTTAATTTTTAATCGTGATCCCCATCACTGATTGACCATTTTAGGGAACACTAAGGTGGGCTATAGTAGACAGTGCAGAATTAGTTCAAACCTAACTGTAGGGATTCGGTAGAAAAAAGGCCAATCGATCGCAGGCAGAAGTTTTTGGCATTCTGTTGTTTCTAGAGGTTTATTTATCAATTATTTTTTTCGGACACTGTTGAGCTGTAGGTGCCCTCAATGACTAGCATAGGGCAGCTTATTGACGGTTTAAAGAGTGCTACAGATTCGACAGCACGGTCCCAACCGAAAGCTAAAAAACTCAGTTTTTGGCAACTCTGGAATATGAGTTTTGGCTTTTTCGGCATTCAGTTTGGGTGGGGCCTACAAATGGCCAACACCAGCAGTATTTTCGAACATTTGGGAGCACGAGTCCATCAACTGCCGCTGCTATGGTTAGCAGCACCTTTGACGGGACTTGTTGTGCAGCCGATTATTGGTTATCTGAGTGATCATACTTGGGGACCCTTAGGGCGTCGCCGCCCTTATTTCTTAGCGGGTGCGATCGCAGGTTCCATTGCCTTAATTCTGATGCCGAATGCTCCCAACCTCTGGATGGCCGTGGGATTGTTATGGATTTTGGATACTTCCGCCAATGTCAGCATGACCCCCTTCCGCTCCTTTGTGGGCGACTTACTCCCGGAAGAACAACGCACTCTAGGATTTACGATTCAAGGCGTATTTCATGGGTTGGCAGGTGTGATTGCCTCAGCGCTGCCTTGGTTACTCCACCACCTATTCGGTGTGGTTGAATCGCAAGAAAACTTTCATGCCATTCCGATCGCCATTAAGCTCTCGTTTTATATTGGGGCGTTCATCTTTCTCGGAACAGTGGTTTGGACGGTTCTAACAACGACTGAACCGCCGCCAACCGAGTTGGAGATATCCTCTCCGCAGCAGGAGCAGACTCATTCACAAGGGATGTTTGCAGATATTCGGATCGCGCTACAAGAGATGCCAACAGCGATGCGTCAACTGGCCTGGGTCCAGTTTTGTAGCTGGTTTGGCATGTTCTGTTTGTTTCTGTATTTCCCACCTGCGATCGCACATAACATTTTCGGGGCCACCTCAGAAGGCACCCTCCTCTACACCACAGGGATTGAGTGGGCCGGACTCTGCATCGCGCTATATAACGCGGTTTGTTGTCTCTTTTCCTTTGTCTTACCCAAATTAACCCAGCATATTAGTTTAAAAAACACCCATTCCCTCTGCCTACTTTGTGGGGCAACTGGACTGTGCTCCATGCTGTTGATTCACAATCAATACGTGCTTTTGTTACCGATGATTGGTATAGGGATTGCTTGGGCAAGTATGCTGTCCCTTCCCTATGCCATGTTGATTAATGTCCTCCCTGCCAGCAAGAGTGGCTTATACATGGGCATATTTAACTTTTTCATTGTTCTACCGGAGATTGTGGCATCCCTAAGTTTGGGATGGATGATGAACCATTTATTTGCCGATAATCGGTTAATCGCCGTTGTCCTGGGCGGCGTTTTTATGATGGGGGCGGCGATCCTCACACAACGTGTTCAAAGTAGTTCAAACATTCAGCCCTCTAACCCAAGCTATAGCGCTGCCGATCAGCTCGTCAGTACTCACTAAGGATGCATGGTCGTAAGTCAATCCAACGTGGGTTTGTTAAGCCCATAGGGAGTTGAGTTTTCCGAATCTTCTCAGGCTATCTCGAATCACGGGTGTAGCTTATAACACCGACATGAGTGTGGTTCGTTCAGCAAACCATAAAGCCCACATGATTCACCATGGAGAAGTGCAGACCATGCCAGATCAATGCAGATGAATTGCGGCCCTGGGCCTGAAAAACGTAAAAGCACTGCGGACCACAAGAGTTGAGCCTAGGCAACGATTAGGTAGCCTTGAGCCTCGCTAAAGAGGGTGGTTTGGTGCTCAGTGGCCGGATGAGTAAGCATACCGATTTCAACTGATGCTCTAGCTAAATTAATTGTAATTATTCCTATATCATGTTGAATCTAGGCTCAAATTATTGCTTTTACAATGTACAGATATAAAGTCATGGGTGAGCCTCAAGATCTTTTATAGTCAGCCTTTCTCATAGTTTTCAGATAGGAATTCCAGGCATATCCATGTAAAATTACTAAGAGATATTATCAATAATTTTTAAGTGCCCACTGTTCCAGCTCGACGTCAGTTGTCCCAGTCTCCGGTCCCGCTGGGATTGGGTCTAATCCTAGGTATAGGACTGCTTTGTGTCTGTTTTATGGCCAGTGTGGGGCTAGGGGTTGCTGATATCAGCCCCAAAACGGTGTATCAGGCTCTGATAGACTTTGATGGGTCAACGGATCAACTGATTATTCGAACTGTTAGAATCCCCCGCTCCATTACTGCCTTATTAGTCGGTAGCGCTGTTGCGGTGGCAGGGGCGATTATGCAAGGACTGACGCGCAACCCCCTCGCTGACCCCGGTATCTTAGGGATTAACGCTGGAGCCGCCTTGGCCGTTGTGGGGTCAGTGTTTTGGCTAGGTACAACGTCCCTTAGCGTTTATGCAGGGTTTGCCTTACTGGGTGCTGGAATTTCAGCCGTTACAGTCTATGCCCTTGGGTCCTTAGGGCCAGGCGGATTGACCCCGCTCAATTTGACAATTGCAGGGGCTGCATTTCAGATGTTTGTCTCGTCCGTGACCCTGGGCCTATTGATCCTGAGTCAGCGAACTCTAGAAGAGATTCGGTTTTGGATCGCGGGTTCTGTTGCAGGGCGTGACTTAAGCTTGGTGGGTCAAGTTTTACCCTATTTAGCAGTGGGACTAGTCATTGCCCTGGTCATGGGTAAACAGCTGACAACCCTGAGCTTGGGTGAGGATATTGCTCAGGGTTTAGGTCAGAAAACGACCTGGGTCAAAGGGATTGCGGCGGTGAGCATTGTTTTACTGGCAGGTGGCTCTGTTGCGATCGCAGGTCCAATCGGGTTTGTGGGCCTGATCGTACCCCATATCGTTCGATTCTGGGTAGGAGTCGATTATCGCTGGATTTTGCCTTATGCCGCCATTGTCGGTGCCATTTTGTTATTAATCGCTGATATTGGAGCACGGTTAGTGATTCAGCCCCAAGAGCTGCCGGTGGGGTTAGTCATGCCCTTATTAGGAGCCCCCTTCTTTATCTATCTCACCCGCTGGCAGGTGCGACGATGAAGCAGTGGTTGGTGGTTCGTCCCCCGCAGATTCCGATCTCGTTTCATTTGGACCGACGAGTTCCTCACATTATGGTGGGCCTGGTCCTGGCGACGCTGGTGGCCATGGTCCTCAGTGTCGGTCAAGGGGAATATCCAGTGCCGCCCTTAGACGTGATTAAAACGATCTTAGGGTTAGAAACAAGTAATCCAGACTTTGACTTTATTGTGATGACTCTGCGCCTACCGAGAACTTTGGTAGCCTGGGGCGTGGGTATGGGACTTGCGATCGCAGGCACAATCACCCAAGGCATCACCCGCAACCCGTTAGCTTCTCCAGACATTATTGGGGTCAGTGATGGTGCTTCTCTTACTGCTGTCACATTAATTGTCCTCTATCCAGAACTACCCACCGCTCTAATTCCTCTCGTTGCTTTTGGTGGAGCATTCACCGTTGCAGTACTGATCTACCTCTTGGCTTGGAAAGGCGGGAGTTCATCGGTTCGTTTAATTCTAGTTGGCGTCGGTTTTAGCTTAATTGCTGGAGCGCTAACGAACTTAATGGTGACTTTTGGCAATATCTACAACGTGAGTCAGGCACTAGTGTGGCTAGCAGGCAGTGTCTATGGCCGTGGTTGGGAGCAGTTAGGGGTGTTTGTCCCCTGGCTGATCGGGTTTGGCTTACTGGGCTGGTTGATGAGTCGAGAACTCAATGCGCTACAGCTGGGAGATGAAGTGGCTCGAAGTTTAGGGAGTCGCCTGGAACTCCAGCGAAGTCTGCTATTACTAAGCGGAGTAGCCTTAGCGGGTTCTGCAATCGCCACAGCGGGTAATCTTCGCTTTGTAGGGTTAATGGCTCCTCATCTAGGACGGCAGCTCGTAGGCCCCTCCCATGAAGGATTACTTCCGGTGGCGGCCTTAACTGGGGGCTTTGTCGTAGTGGTAGCGGATCTACTCGGTCGTTTGCTCTTTGCCCCCATTGAATTACCCTGTGGCATTATTACGGCCATTGTGGGAGCACCGTATTTTCTGTATTTATTGATTCGCGATCGCAACTCATGATCACTGACACTCCTGCCTACGCTCTCACGACCCGGAAACTCACCCTCGCCTATGAAGGCAAAGTGGTAATTGAGTCCCTCGACCTCGCGATTCCCACAGGACAAATTACAATCTTGGTCGGACCCAACGGCTGTGGTAAATCCACCTTACTCAAGGGCCTAGGGCGCTTACTCAAACCTAAGCAGGGTGTGGTGTACCTAGGAAGTGAGTCTATTGCTAAACTTTCCACCAAAGCGATTGCCAAACGGTTAGGGCTACTCCCCCAAGGACCCACCGCCCCAGAAGGATTGACCGTTAGAGATCTGGTAGCTCAAGGTCGCTATCCGCATCAGGGATGGTTACAACAATGGTCTAAAGAAGATGAGCAACAGGTGAACTGGGCCTTATCGATTACCCAAATGATCGAGTTTGCCCATTGCGCTCTGGATAACCTATCCGGTGGACAGCGTCAGCGGGCCTGGATTGCCATGACTTTGGCTCAAGACACGGATATATTACTGCTGGATGAACCCACGACCTATCTTGACCTAGCTCACCAGATCGAAGTCTTAGATTTATTGCATGATCTCAACCAGCAGCAAGGCAAGACGATTGTGATGGTGTTGCACGACCTCAATCTAGCCTGTCGTTTCGGTGATTATTTAGTTGCTATCAAGGGTGGGAGCATCTTTGATCAAGGCCAACCCAAACAGGTGATGACGGAAACAATGGTCCAAAATGTTTTTGGCTTAGAAAGTCGAATCATTAATGATCCGGTTGCCAATACTCCCCTCTGTATTCCCATCAGTCGTAGGTCATCTGGGACCGTCAGAGTAGGGCATCAATCCTAGCACCTGCAGATAAACTCATCAGCGTTATCGGCCGATGCCCCCTTCAGTTAAGGCTGCGAGATACAGCAGGTTGATAGAGGGTTTGCCAAGCTTTCACTGTCTTTGGACCAATTTTGCTATCCACCGAAGCACCACTTTCGGTGACTAAGCGGATTTGAATATCTTGCTCTGAAGCACTGCTCAGGGCGCTGGCTAACTCTGAATTAACAGGAAACGTATTGTGCTGCCCCGAGACTTGATAGATTTGCTCATCGATCTTGACGAACAATTTGACAATTTTTTTGGTGTCGATTAATTCGCTGCAATAGGATGATGATAAGAAGCCGTGATGACCATAGCAATCGCGATCTTTGGCGGTAAGCAGTAAACGAACATAGTCTTGGGTCCATAGGCTTTGGACTTCGATCCGCAGATGGGTATTTAAGAAGCGATCGCTAAAACGATGCCGATCAAACACGGCGATAAATTGGCCTTCAAAGGGATCTTCAACCTGAACAGGCTCGGACCAAGGTGGATTTTTACCAATCCCTAAGACAGCAGATTCTACAATCGGCAGCTCCGATGCCTGACTCACTAGCGGACTCATCACCATTAGTAGCGAAGCACTCAATCCTGTTAGGTAGGGTCGTAACATCTCGGTGCCTCCGGCACAATAGACCGATGCTTTCACAATAGCGCATCTCCTTTGAAAGCTAGGCCATAACTGATCAGACTTAAATCATTGGGCTGAGAATATAACCATGACTGTATCTAGCGCGACGATCTACCACATTCGCAATGCCACTCTAGAGGGCGGTGTGTATATCACTGGACAATCTGTTGAGAGCCCAAGTGCCCGACGACTCTATCAACGCTGCGCTCGATGTTTTCCGGGAGCCGATTGTCATGTATCTGGACGTGCGTTTCGGCGGCTGACGGAGTTATCGGATTACAGTCTACGCGACATCGTGAAAAACCTGCCTAAACCCGAATGGAACGATGAGCCTTGAGCAAACGACTTTTTGAAAACAATAGAGTACACCTCAGATGTTGGTAGTTGTCTGCAGTTGGTAGCGGCATAGCGGCACAATTACTTACTAAAAGCAGCCTTACAAAATGCTTGTGGTTGAATCCACAAATTACTGACAGCTCTTCAAGCCCATTAGGTTATCCAATAATGCATCACTCTAATGTACTCCAGTTACAGCCGTCGCAAATTGACAAAGCCAGTGAAATTGCAGCGAATGCATTGATATCAGATCCGGTCTTTAGCTATTTAACACCAGATGATCCGGAACTGAGATTTCAGGCATTAACTTGGCTGACGAGTCGATTAATGGCCTATTGCATCCAGTATGGGTATACCTATACGACATCAGATGCTCAAGGAGTAGCAGTTTGGTTACCACCAGCAGGAGACGTCTCCAGCCATTGGCCCCAGCAATTTAAGATGGCACTGCAGTTGAAGGTGTATCAGTTACCAGTGAAGGTGGGTTGGAATCGATTGCCACGATGGCTCAAGGTCTTGTATGCCATCGAAAAAGCCCAGCAACAAGATATGGGCGAGTCTCCCTATTGGGATTTGGGGCTAATGGTGGTTCACCCAGACCGTCAAGGACAAGGGATAGGAACCCGCTTACTAGAACCCATTTTGTGTCGGGCAAGGGATGAGGGTCTTCCTTGTTCTGTGGTAACAGCGACAGAGTTGGCCGTGCGGTTTTACCAAAAAAATGGGTTTGAAATCACGCGTAAACAACAAATTGCTGCTGATGCACCGTCATTTTGGATACTCAAGTGTCATCCCTGATATCGGTTTCCCAAGATTGGAATGGTCGAGTCTCACAATCTGGTCATCGCACTTTACCGAAAAATGATGGTGGAGTGATAGCACTTTTGACGACTGAACAACAACGTTAGATTGCTGAACTCGCCATCAAGGA
Source organism: Acaryochloris sp. IP29b_bin.148 (assembly GCF_028285565.1). GTDB lineage: Bacteria > Cyanobacteriota > Cyanobacteriia > Thermosynechococcales > Thermosynechococcaceae > Acaryochloris. The sequence goes on along the minus strand of NZ_JANQOY010000019.1, from coordinate 8,976 downwards.
AATAGCTCGTCATTCTTTCCCAGCAGTGACGAATCGATACTACTATTGGGACTGTTGACTCCACCACATTTGGCTATAGGCCCCCTTCTGGTTGAGCAATTCTGGATGAGTGCCTCGCTCGATAATTTTGCCTGCTTGCACCACCAAAATTTGATCAGCACCGACAATCGTTGATAGACGATGGGAAATCACCACCACGGTTTTGTCTGCCACTAACCGATCGATCGCATGTTGGACCAGAACTTCACTTTCAGCATCCAGGGCAGAGGTGGGTTCATCTAGCAGAATAATGGGTGCATCCTTGAGAATAGCGCGGGCAATCGAGATCCGCTGACGTTCACCCCCAGACAGTGCACCGCCCACTTCTCCCACTCGGGTGTGATAACCCTGGGGAAAGCGTTGAATAAACCCATGACAATTCGCGATTTTGGCAGCGGTGGGCTATTTTTGCTATTCGTGGTAACTGCACTTGTTGCACGCTAGCTCACCTATAGACAACTGGGCAAATCCTTTTCATGATAGCGGCAGGAACAGCTCTGACCTCTTTGGGAATCAAGTTCCTCGCGTTTCACATATTGTTCAGCGCCCACCCCAAACCGCGATTGGAAAGCCTACAGAAAACCGACAAGACTTAATTTTGATGATATTATTTCTCAATAGCTATTGCTGCTCCTCACCGTTAGAAGTGTGCTTCCAGCCCTATGACTCTCTTCCTTTCTGTTCCAGAGTTCTTGAGCCAGCAAGCGGATGAGACCAGTTTACGTAAAGCGATTCGACAACCGTGGACGATTCCCCTAAAAGACAGAACGGGAAACAGTCATGGCTATCAGCAGCGGGTGAAATTGCGTCCTGGACTGCATCTTCAGATTGATGACTATACGCTGCAAGATGATTTAATTGTGGACTTAGGTGAGGATAAACCCTGCGCTCCTTACCAACACTTAGAGATGAGCTTTATGCTCTCGGGTCATAACCTTCATGAGAAAATGCAGCCTGATCACAGTTTCATCCTGGCTGAATGGAAAGAATCACTTGGTGCAAAGTTCAATTGGCAAGCTGATGAGCGAGTCCTAAAGTTTGACATTCACATCGAATCGACTCTCTTTGAAACTCTAGTGGGTGAGCAACTTGAAGTATTGCCTTCACTTCTAAAACAGATCGTTCAAAATCCTCACCTCAATCAGAATCAGTTCCAGCATGTACAGCCGACGACAGCAGCTATGCGGTCTGCTGTTCATCAAATTCTGCATTGTCCCTATCAGGGGCTAACCCGCTGGCTGTATTGGGAAAGTAAGGTTATAGAGCTAATTGCGCTCCGGCTAGAACAGGTGAGTTCAATTAGTTCTCAGGCCGTGACAATATCAGGACTACAGGCTGAGAGTGTTGATCGGATTCATTATGCCAGCACCATTCTACACCAGCGCTTAGATAATCCCCCGTCATTGCTGGAACTGTCTCGGCTAGCGGGCTTGAATGACTGCACGCTCAAGCAGGGATTTCGCCAGGTCTTTGGCACAACGGTGTTTGGCTACCTAATCCAACGCAGGATGGAGAAAGCTTGCCAGTTGCTCAAGCAGCAGCAGTCCATCGCGATAGTTGCAGCGGCGGTTGGCTATGCCAGTTCCACAACCTTTAGCAGGACGTTCCGACAGCGCTTTGGAGTATCCCCGAAGGAATATCAACGGGGAAAGCTGTAGGGATATCTATAAAATAACTCGTTTTGAAGAGAAAAAATTCCGTATCGGATAGAAAAATTCTCCGTATCGGATAGAAAATCGCGACCCTTACTAGATAGCCTGAAGGGTATCTAGTTGCTAGGGATTCTTATTTATACTGTGCAACTGATTATTTCGTGTGGTTAACAGAGGCGTGGGAAATGCGAGCAATAAAATCGCTGCGGCTGGGGCTATTGGTGGTCGGAGGGTGGGCGATTGCACCTATCATCTGTGCGACCCCATTAAAGGCTTCAGCAGAAACAAGCCCTTCAGCCATTCAATCTAAAGAAACAAAACAGGCCGATCCGAAGCAGCCCCCTTCCACAACAGTCAAGAACTGGATGGCGCAAATCGAAGCAGTACGAGTGCAAATTACTGGGGTACGGCTGGAGGAAACAGAGACAGGGTTGCAGGTGGTCTTAGAAACGGCGGATGGGACGCTGGCGACGCCGACAACGACGGTGGCAGGCAATGTTCTGACAGCAGAGATTCCCAATGCGGTGTTGAGCTTGCCGGAGGGAGAAGCATTTGAAGCAGCGAATCCAACGGTAGGGATTGCCCAGGTGAGTGTTACGGGGCTACCAGGGGATCAGGTACAGATTGCAATTACGGGGACAGATGCCCCACCCATAGCAGAGGTCACCTCCTCAGCGTCAGGCTTAGTATTTGCCATCACGCCAGAAACAGTTAGTGCTGAAAGTGTTGAGGACGAGGAAGAGGAACTTGAGATTACGGTGACGGCGGAACGGATTAGCTCCGACACGACAATCCTTGATACCCCTGCAAGTGTGCAGATTATTCCTCGTGAGGTTTTCGAAGAGCAAGGGATAACCAAATTCTCTGATGCACTAAGATTGACGCCCGGTGTATCACAAAGAACAGCGCCTAACTCTAACGTCAACAGTGTGAATATTCGAGGCTTCAGTGTTAATTCTCCAAGTTTGAGAAATGGGGTTCCAGAAGCTTTGGCATTTTCATTACCCAGGGACTTGAGTAATGTAGAGCGCTTAGAAGTGTTATCAGGACCAGCATCCGTTATTGGTGGTCAGATTTCTCCGGGTGGCATCATCAATATCGTTACGAAACAGCCTCTTTCATCCCCTTTCTATGAGTTATCTGCTAGCTATGGCAGTTTCAACACCTTTGAAGGAGCTGCTGATCTATCTGGTCCGCTTAATAGCGATAAGACGCTGAGCTACCGTCTGAACGCATCTTACCTACAATCAGGTACGTTTATTGATGCAGATAACGTTAATGTTGACCGAGTCTCGATTGCCCCCGTACTAAGCTGGGACATTAGCGACCAAACGAAGCTAAATATTGAAGGACTCTACCTAAACTCAAAAACACCTCAGCGAATTGGTTTACCTGCCATTGGTACAGTTCTAGATAACCCTAATGGTGAGATTCCTAGAGATCAGTTTGTAGGAGAGCCTGATTTCGACCAAAATGATCGACAAATCACTCAAATTGGCTACGATTTGAATCATCAAATTAGTGATGACTGGGAGCTGCATCAGACATTTCGCTATACAAACTTACAATCATTGCAAAGAGAAGCCTTTGTCCAGACGCTACAGGATGATTTTAGAACCTTAGAGCGACGCGGTAATGAAGCGGATGTCAATATTGATAATTTCCAAGTATCTGCTTATATAGAGGGCCAGTTTAAGACCGGACCCATAACGCATAAGTTATTGGCAGGTATCGACTATAAGGATGAAGAGCAGTTTAACGAAACACGGCGCTTTGAAATAGGCAATATTGATCTGTTTGAGCCAACATTCACTGGAGTAGGCACCCAATTTTTTCAAGGGGAGGTTGTACGTAATAGACGGGAGGTAGGGCTTTACCTTCAAGATAAACTAAGTTTTTGGGATGATCGCTTAGCCATTGTGCTTGGCGGTCGGATAGATTTTGCACGTTTTGCTATTGAGAATATAACTGATGGAACTCCACAGGAATCGCAAAATGACACTGCCTTTAGCCCCAGAGTTGGGATTCTGTTCAAGCCGACAGAGAATGTCTCACTATATGGAAGTTTCAGCCGCTCCTTTCAACAAATTATTGGCGATAGTGCTACAAATGAACCATTTTCGCCCTCTCGTGGAACACAATATGAAGTTGGTGTAAAGGCAGACTGGCTTGACAAAAAACTCTCAACCACGCTTGCTCTTTATAATTTAACTCAAACCAACGTTCTTACATTCGATCCCAATGATCCTTTTTTTGATGTTCAAACTGGAAAACTTCGCAGTCGAGGAATTGAACTCTCAACCCAAGGAGAGATTTTACCCAACTGGAATATTATCGGATCTTATACATATACGGACGCCAAAGTTACTGCAGACAATAGGATCCCAGTAGGGAATCGATTTAGGAATGTACCTGAACATTCTGCCAGCCTGTGGACCACCTACACGATTCCCAGCGGTAGCTTGCAAGGGCTAGGATTTGGTCTAGGACTGTTTTATGTCGGAGAGCGAGAGGGGAATTTAGACAATTCGTTTCAGTTACCAAGCTATTTCAGAACCGATGCAGCTATCTACTACAAACGCGACAGATTCAAGGTTGGGTTGAATGTGAAAAATCTGTTTGATATTGATTATGTAGAATCTGCCACTGATGATCTTAGGGTAAATTTAGCTGATCCACTTGCCGTTCAGCTTTCGGTTTCTTACGAGTTTTAGCATTGAAACTAAGTTCTCAAGTTATGGCTTAGCTCTTTTAGCGTCCGGTCGGACAAGTTCAATCTAATTGTGAGAAAAACAAGATTTAAGCAAACAAGACTTTGTGCAGAATCTATAAGAAATTATAGATTCTACTCCTTAGATCGAATCTACAAAATGTTCCTTCTATTTGTGTTGACTGCCTTGATCGTCGCTTGTCATCATGCTTCAAAGCCAGAGGTAACGTCCTCTGCTGATTGCAGATCAGTTCAACATGCAGTGGGAGAGACTTGTGTTCCCGCAAAGTCTCAGCGTCTAGTGACCTTGAGTATGCCCACAATGGCAGATGCGATCGCTCTTGATGTTCAGCCTGTTGGTAGTACTTCGTTCTACGTCAATGATCAAGTTCCATTTTATCTAGAGGGACGACTGCAAGATTTTGTAAAAGTGGGCAATAATGAACAACCCAACCTAGAAAAAATCTTTGCGCTTAAACCAGACTTGATAATTGGCTTGGAACATATAGAGTCCATTTACGATAAGCTATCACAAATTTCTCCAACAGTCCTGGGTAACTGGCAGGGTTACCCCTCTTGGAAAGATCACTTTAACTTTGTCGCACAAGTCCTGGGAAAGGAAGCTGAAGCAAAGCAAGTGTGGGCACATTACGAGCAGCGAATCAATGACCTTAGAACTGAACTGGGTTCTAACTATCAAGATATTGAAGTCTCATTTGTGAGGGTATGTTGTAACAACTGGGCCACGGATGTCAAAAACTCGTTCAGCGGCATAATTTTTGAAGACATCGGACTCAATCGTCCATCTGCTCAGGATATTGAAACTGAAAATGGATTGCTCAAGCTATCTGAGGAAGCATTAACTCAGTTTGATGGTGACGTTATTTTTCTGGTTGTAGCGACCGATAAAAATTCTGTAGAGGCAACAGAGAAATTGAAAAAGAACCCGCTCTGGCAAAAATTAAAAGCCGTTCAACAAGGGAAAGTTTATCCCGTCAATTATGAAGCTTGGCGAGGGGGTAATCCCCTAGCTGCCGATGCAGTCATTGATGATCTCTTCAAATACCTAGTCGAAGAAACAGCACCAGATGCTCTATCCACATCATCGCGCTAGGGCATCACCGATGCGATCATCGCCTCTCCAACCAATCCTGCAAATCCGCCCAACTCGTGAAATCCAGCAGCGCCTCGCTCAAATCTTCAAGTTCAGATAGAGAAAGAGATGCAAGGCGCGATACTGCCCCAGATACATTTTTCCATCCATAAACTAGATGTGTTGTGCGTACCTTCACCCTCCTTTGGTTCGGTCAACTGGTATCCACCATCGGCAGCTACATGACCGGGTTTGCCCTCACGCTCTGGGCCTGGGAGTTAACCGGATCCGCAACGGCTCTAGCACTGGTCGGCTTCTTCTCTCAATTGCCCCGGATTCCTGTCACATTAATCGCTGGCATAATTATTGACCGCTTTAGCCGCAAGCATTTAATGGTCCTCGGGGACAGCATTGCAACCCTCTCGACTGTCGGCATTGGCATTCTCTACCTCACCGGCAGTCTACAGATCTGGCATCTTTATGTAGCAGCAAGTGTAAGAGGTGGCTTTGGAGAAGTACAACGCTTAGCCTATCAAACCTCTATTTCTTCAATGGTGCCCCCGATCCAGCTGACGCGAGCCAACAGCATGAATTCAGCGGTCCACTATGGATCCATCATCTTTGGCCCTGCTCTTGCTGGAATACTTTATCCGCTGACGGGACTCATGGGCGTTTTGCTGGCTGATCTAGGGACATTTGGGGTTGCGATCGCAACCCTCCTCACGATCAGCATCCCTCAACCGACCCACCACCAGACCGCCGAACCGTTATGGTCTAACCTCACCTTTGGTTTTCGGGGAATCTGGCGACAGCCTAGCTTGCGATCGCTATTGCTGATCACTGTCCTATTCCGGTTTTTCCATGACCTGGGTGGCGCGATCTACGACCCGATGATTCTGGCCCGCACCAACGGCAGCGCTCAGACTTTAGCCAACACCGCAGCCGCAGCAGGGATTGGCGGTATTACGGGTGCAATTGCCCTAACCGCTTGGGGTGGACCTAAACGACGGGTTAATGGAATGTGCATGGGGTATATCGGTGCAGGCATCGCTAAAACGGTTTTTGGACTCGGCTCAACACTCAAGGTTTGGGTCCCAGCTCAGTTTTGCTCCTCGCTGAACTTTCCCCTCCTGGGCAGTTCAGAAAAAGCTCTATGGATGGAAAACACCTCGCCAGACATTCAGGGACGGATTTTTGCCGCAAACTCATTTGTCCTACAAAGCGTGAGTACCATTGCCTCCCTTATGGCGGGTCCCATTGCCGAGCGCCTGATTGAACCTGCGATTCAGAGACAAGCCTGGATTGTGCGTCCTTTGCTTGAAACCACGCCAGGAGCAAGGATCGCACTCTTGTACGTCTTCACATCACTCGCGTTAATTCTCGTAGGGATAGGGGGCTATTGCTTGCCTGCTCTACGCCGGGTAGATGAGACTATGTCGGTTACCAACTGATGTGATGACGGACCTTTCCTAAAACCGTCATTCTTCTGAAACGCTATTGCTAGAGAGTTTTCCTTGCTCCAGCGATCCGATCAGACGTATGATTAACAAGAATCATTCTTAATTAAGGTCACAGTACTGGGTCAAACGGTACCTCATTCAAAGCTCAGCAAGACTGCTCCGTGACTTTTGCTAAATCTAATTTGAGTAATTTTCCTAATTAAATGATAGCTCCTCCCAACGCCACATCTTCAGTGGCCCTGACGACGCGCAAGTTCACCCTTGCCTACGACGACAAAGTCATTATTGACAGCCTTGATTTGGCGATTCCAGCAGAGAAAATCACAGTGTTGGTAGGGCCTGGTAAATCAACCTTACTCAAGGGGTTAGGGCGATTACTGAAACCGAAGCAAGGAAAGGGGTATCTGGGGAGTGAGTCCATTGCCAAACTCTCCACCAAAGCCATTGCCAAACGATTAGGGTTGCTGCCCCAAGCCCCCACCGCCCCAGAAGGATTGACCGTCAGGGATCTGGTGGCCCAAGGTCGCTATCCGCATCAAGGCTGGCTGCAGCAATGGTCCCGCGAAGATGAGCAACAGGTGAACAGGGCTTTGTCAATGACGCAAATGCAGGAGTTTGCCCCTTGTGCTTTAGAAAATCTATCCGGTGGCCAGCGCCAGCGGGCCTGGATTGCCATGACTTTGGCTCAAGATACGGACATTTTGCTACTGGATGAACCCACTACCTATCTTGATCTCGCCCATCAGATGGAAGTCCTAGATTTGTTGTATGACCTCAACCAAGACCAAGGCCGCACCATCGTGATGGTTTTACATGATTTAAATCAGGCCTGTCGTTATGGTGATTATCGCGTGACGGTTCGGGACGGAACGGTCTATCAGCAAGGCCATCCCGAACAGGTCATGACAGAAGCGATGGTGCGAGAGGTGTTCGGTTTGGAGAGTCGAATTGTAAGTGATCCAGTGGCTAGAACACCGTTATGTATTCCCATCGGTCGAAAGATATCCCTTAAGACGCCTATCTCATAAGGTGTAGTGAACTGGGGTTAACCGCTTTGCCTTTGCTTTGACGTTGGTTTGAAAGGGGAAATGATCATGTCGTCGGGCAGCCGTTTAGAGCCACTCCAAGTGGGCCAGAACGGCTGCCCCACTTGGAGTGGCTCTTTAGCCTTACTCGTTGTGGATAGATGGGGGGATGCCCTCAAGAGATGGGTTTGTTCTAATTTCTTAATGACAGTTATTTTAGCCAGTGACTTATGTCTATCCCACTGCTAGCAGCACAGCAAATCGGTCGAACCATCGAGGGCCGATGGATTTGGCACCGCCTTGACTTCGAGCTTATGGCAGGTGATCGCTTGGCGGTGGTGGGTCCTTCGGGAGTGGGAAAAAGCCTTTTACTGAGAAGCATTGCGGGCTTAGATCCACTGCAAGCGGGGCAAATCATATTCAAAGGACAGCCCCTATCCAAGCTGGCCATGCCCCAATACCGTGCCCAAGTGATCTACCTGCATCAACGTCCTGCCCTCATGGAGGGCACTGTTGAGTTTAATCTTCAGCAGGTGTATCGACTCGCCATTCATCAACAGAAGACCTACTGCCAAAAGGACATCCTCCAGAGCTTGGCCCCTCTCAAACGGGATCGGCATTTCCTGCACCGCCAGGTGGAAGATTTGTCGGGTGGGGAAGCCCAAATTGCAGCGTTATTGCGAGTATTGCAGCTGGCACCGCAGGTATTACTGCTGGATGAACCCACAGCCTCCATGGATGAAACCTCAGCCCAACAAGTTGAGCTACTGATTCATTTATGGCAACAGGCTGATCCCACACGAGCCTATCTGTGGACGAGCCATAATGCGAATCAACTCCAGCGTGTCACCGATCGCCAAATCGCACTTAGGAGAGCGGGCTATTGACGACTCATCCCGCTAACCCTACGGGTATAGCAGGAGATTCTTAAGAGCACTTGACTCTTACTGGTTGCGCCAAGCAACCTCTAAACTCTCCGAGTAAATCATCGAGCTTA
>NZ_JANQOY010000248.1 GCF_028285565.1 Acaryochloris sp. IP29b_bin.148 | reverse complement strand
CCACGGAAAGGTGAGAGGCTATTTGGATCCGTTTTGGCATGATAATTAAGCTAATCTCATTCCTCTATACTATGGGTGATTAAACGGATTTTATATTATCGGATAAAAACCAGGAAATATAACCCACGGGCCGATTGCCTAGTGCAGCCACCCAAATTACCTCACCTTGAGTAGCTTGATCGAAATCCTCTAGCTGGTAGCGCCCTGTAGAGTCCCATGTAAAGGCGAGGGTTCGAGCCTGCAAATAAATTTCCCGAAGTTTTGGGCGATCCGTCGGTTGGAAAGGGCGAAGGTCAAACTGCATAGGAAGGGCATTTTACGGCAGAAATTAAGCATTAGCGCACCATGCCGAATCGGAGTATTTTTACCTACCAGAAGTCAACGTCATTGTGTCTACCTCAGCCTAGCGATCACAACAGTTTTGTGTGAGTAGACAATTAAAATGCTCTGAAAATACGGATTGAATTTGATGATGTTGTCTTTAAAATCGCATTTTTACTGAAGTTATACAGAACTATGACAAAAGTTATACATTTGTCGTATTTTCTTAGACGCGATCGCAAACAGACTCTTGCCATACTGAGTTCGGAAAGACAACAGGTTTGGTCCTCTTGACCTTAGCCCATTCCATCACTCACACAAAGACGGAGGTTATTTATCTCTGATCAGACAAGAGCACTTATCACTATATAAGGCTACAGTCAACTCTTTCAAAAGTGGCGATTTAAGGATCCGTAAAAACCTGGCTAGCCTGACAAATCTTCCCGAGAAATTCACATTGTGAATATATATTTATTCAGGCCGTGGGGATCTTTGGTATGTCCCATCATTTGCAGACAAAGAATGCTCTAGCTTGAATTCCAGGTAGATATTGCTCAGGCAAAAGCTCATTTCTTTCTCTGTGTAAGTACCATAGAACCCACCTTAAAATTTATGTCTGGCAATCAACATCAATCTGCCCTGCTCAATGGCAATGCCGAGTTCGATAGTAATGCAGGCGCTATCAACCTTGCCGATGGAGTAACTTCTCCATCATCCACAGGTTCATCGGCAGCCCCTCAACCCTCATCCACCGGTGGATCCGCTTTACCCCCCAATACTGCGGCAGCCACAGCAAGCGATCCACCGCTTATGAGCGCAATGCAAGGTACCCCTATGCACTCAGGGGATACCCACATGGCTCATCCTGATGACTCAGGAAAACAACATACTCACAGCGCCTTATTAGATTTAGTTCCTCACTCCCAAGCTACCCATAAGGCTGTTAAAAGTGGGTCTTGGTTTGATGCCAGCACCTGGGAAAACGGTGAGATTCCAGGAGATGGTGCCCATGTCTTAGTGAAAGAGGGCATTACAGTCACCTATAACGATGAAAGTGACGCTCGCCTAGAAACGATTCGTGTTGACGGTTCACTCAAGTTTGCCCATAACGTCGATACCAAACTTTTAGTCGATACCTTTGTGGTTGCGCCCCAGGGACAACTCTCAATGGGAAGCAAAAATAACCCCGTTCGGGCCAACGTCAACACTCAAATCATCTTTACCGCTGATGGCGCCATCAATAAATCGTGGGATCCGACCTTACTGAGTCGAGGCTTAGTTAGCCATGGCCAAATCAGAATCTATGGTGCCGATAAAACAGATTTCTTAGCCCTCCAAGGTGAGGTCAACGCTGGCGACAATTCTCTACTCCTCAAGGAGGTGCCAGCCGGTTGGCGCGTGGGCGATCAGATTGTGCTGGGCGGCACAAACTATCGATATGGCCAATCAGATAAAGATAATTCTCGCTTCCAGGACGAAGAACTGACCATCACCCGCATTGCGGGCAAACGTGTTTACTTTACCAATAACGACATTACCTCGGGAGACAATACCGTTTTACGGTTTGATCATAAATTCCCCAATGTCTCCGAGAAAGGCCAACTCAGTCTCTACGTCGCCAACACTACCCGCAATATTAGCTTTGAAACTGAAAATGCCGATTCAGTGCCAACGCAGCAACGGGCGCATGTTATGTTCATGCACAATCCCGACGTCGTTGTTGAAAACGCTGGATTTTATAATTTAGGCCGCTCAGATAAAAGCCGAGTGGTGAACGACCCTAGCACAAATGTGGATGGTTCGGCCGGGAACGGCAATAATCGACGAGGACGTTATGGCCTCCACTTTCACCGAACTGGCGCCGAAGACATTTCGGGGACACCCGCGATGGCCCGAGGCAACGCCGTTGTGGGTACACCCGGCTGGGGCATTGTCCACCATGATAGTCATGCTGTCCTTGAGGACAATGTCGTTTTTGATGTTGTCGGGTCAGGCATCGTCGCCGAGTCCGGAAATGAAACGGGCGTATGGAAAAACAATCTCACCATTAAAACCACTGGTGTGGACTGGGATAACATCAAACAAACACAAGACAGGCGAGAGCGATTATTTGACTTTGGGTTTAAAGGAGAAGGCTACTGGGTTCAGGGAGCTGCGCAAGTGGCCATGCGCGATAATATTGCCATTAGCGCCAATGATGCTGGTATTAACCTGTTTGGCGATTCTCTGCATCCTGAAACTGATTTTCGGGACAAAGAAACCATCAGTGTTGATCTGCTGCCCCCTGAGATTCGGGCCTTAGTCGCACCCGCGGGTCAAACTGAAGTCGATGTCACCGATATCCCTCTCCGCCAGTTAACCGGATTTCAAAGTTATAACACTCGCGATGGCATTACGCTGTGGGCCCATAAGACCAACTTTGATGGGCAATTATCTTTTAATAGTCCTGATCCTCAAACCGCTCACAACTTGCGCTCAACTATTGATGAATTCAAAGTGTGGGGCGTTCGGGGAACGGGGGTAAAAGTCCAATATAGTTCCTACACCGATATTAAGAATGGCCTGATTATCGGCAACCCCAGTCAACCTGGAGGGAATGGAATCTTTGAAAACCACGCTTCCTACAATATCAACTTTAAGAATCTGCGGGTCAAGGGATTCCAGGATGGGCTGAAGGTCGAATTCCCCAATCAGGATCTAGATTTTATTTCATCCTCTATTGCCAACAGTTATTTCAGCGATAACACCTACAACTTATCGGCCATTGGCGGAAAACCAATGGGGAGCAACAACCGACCCGATGATTTCCCTGCTAACTTCAAAATTATCAATACTCGGTTTGCCGAGGTTGACAACAATGTTGCGCCTGTTGCCAAATTCAATAACAAGGTCGTGGGCGGGTTAGCGATGTCCTTTGATGCCAGTGCGTCCTACGATAGTGATCCTTTGAAGGCAGAGGGGAAGACGCTTTCTCGAGACTTGGCGAGTCAAGCCATTGCGGCCTATGGTTGGGATTTCAATAACGACGGCAAAATTGACAAATTTGGGCGCCAAGTCAGCCATCATTTCGGTCAAGCGGGTTCTCAGACGGTTGCTCTGACCGTTTGGGACAACCAAGGGGCCAGGAAAACGCTGACAAAAACCGTCAATGTTCGGTCTTCGCAATATACCAACCCCTTTATTCAGGCCAATTTTGGCTCAGGCACCTCCTTTGAGGATGCCTACAAAGCGTATAGCGCAGGGGCTGGCTTGGGTTGGCTGGCCACCACGGGTGTACGACGAGACGCCAATAGTAGAGGAGGAGTAGCCCTCCTTTCTAATCCTAATTACTACGGCGCTGGGATAGCCCAAGTCGTCTATGACCAACGGATTCGTCGTGGCAAACAGACCTTGGGACTAAAACTGAAAAATATTGAAGGCTCTAGCAAACCGAACAACGATATTGATATCACTCTATGGGGCGTGAACGGCCAATTTAATAACAAGCTGTGGCAAACATCGGGGCCAAGCCAGGTGGGAACGTTGCCCATGAGACGCGCAAAATTGGCAGATGTTACCCTGGGGGGCAACAACTTTGATTGGCAGAACTTTCAGTGGAATGTTGATCTGGGCAATGGGTATGACTACCTATTAGTTCAAGTTAATACGCAAGGAACCAAAGATCGGGGAGATTACGTCGCCATCGATGATGTCAGGCTATTTGGGGATGGGGCCGCCACGCCATCGTCCTCTGCTACCCCCACAGGTGACAATCGCTATTATCTTGCTGGTACAGCAGCGAATGATAGGCTCGCTGGCAGCGCACGTAGCCAGGTGATCAACGGTCAAGACGGCAACGATACACTCTACGGTGCCGGGGGAGAAGATAGCCTATATGGGGGCAATGGCAATGACAAGATTTACGGTAATCTGGGCAAAGATAAACTGAACGGGGATGATGGGGCTGATCTGATAGATGGCGGCAAAGAAAATGACAACCTCAATGGTGGCCAGGGTAAAGATACCCTCTTAGGTCAAGAGGGTAATGACACGCTCTACGGTAGCTCAGGCCAAGATAAGCTGAATGGAGGCAAAGGGAACGATACGCTCAATGGTGGAGTAGGCAATGATAGTCTCTATGGCGAGGCTGGTAACGATAAGCTCTACGGTGCAGACGGAGATGACCATCTCTATGGTGCCCTGGGTAATGACAACCTGAATGGCGGTCTCGGAAACGATCTACTTAACGGTGGAAGTGGCACTGACACCCTCTTTGGAGATGTAGGGAATGATGCTCTCTACGGTGGCGACGGTAATGATGGACTGAATGGAGCTGCCGGAGACGATGTCCTTCATGGAGGAACAGGTAATGATGCTCTTTACGGCGGTGAGGGGAATGATACCTTCTATGGTGGGTCAGGAAAGGACACGCTGAATGGCAGTAATGGCAAAGATCACTTGCTGGGCGGTGAGGGGAATGACACCCTCTACGGTGGTAAAGGTAATGACAAGCTCGAAGGTGGAAACGGCAACGATCGACTCTATAGCCATGAAGGGGACGATCTGATTCGAGGCGGTCGAGGTATGGATCGGCTCTATGGCGATGCTGGTAATGACTCCCTCTGGGGGGGAGATGACCATGATGTATTAGGGGGTGGCCTTGGGAATGACAGCCTTTGGGGCGAGAATGGCAATGACAATATCTGGGCTGCTGAAGGCAACGATCGTCTGAGCGGTGGTAATGGTCAGGACTCCCTGGGTGGGGGCGCAGGAAACGACTCCATGAACGGTGGAAACGGCAATGATCGGCTCTCTGCCCAAGACGGTAATGACTGGCTGGCAGGTGATGCTGGCAACGATACCCTCTTCGGTGAAGGTGGGAAAGATACCCTCATTGGAGGAAAAGGCAATGACTCAGTCAATGGGGGCAAAGGTAATGACTGGCTGATGGGGGTCAATGACGCCAACGCTCAAGCAGGTCGAGGCGAGCAAGATGTCCTCTCGGATTGGAATGGTGCCAACACCTTTGTGCTCGGGGATGACCGCCAGGTCTTTTACAATGATGGCCGTAGCAATACGGTCGGAGCTGGAGACTATGCTCTCATCAATGGATTCCGGCGCTCTCGGGGCGATAAGATTCAGCTCCATGGTCAGGCCTCTGATTATCGCTTGGGATCTGTGCCCACCGGGATGCAAGCGGGAACAGCCATCTACTTGGAGACTTCAGGTACGGATGAGCTAGTTGCGATTGTGGCCAATGCCAATAATCTGGATCTGCAGAGTCGCGACTTTGCCTATGCCTAGAAGAGGAAAAGGCTAAACGAGAATAGCAGTTCCAGCTTACATTGGGGGCGATGATTGGGTTTCAATCACGCCTTCGGCTTGATTCACGAGCGATCGCAGCTGTTCCAAGGTCTCCGGATCGACCTGCTGCCAGAGGCCCCGTTGATGGGCCTCTAGCAGCCGTTCTGCCATATCCCGCAATGCCCAGGGGTTTTTGGCTTGAATAAATTCTTGCACTTGAGGATTAAATAGGTAGGAAGTCGCCACTCCTTGATACATATGGTCAGCTACGCAATGGGTGGTGGCATCGTAGGCAAACAGGTAATCAACCGTTGCCGTCATTTCAAAGGCACCCTTGTAGCCGTGGCGCATCACCCCAGCAATCCATTTGGGATTGACCACCCGCGAGCGATAGACCCGAGCAATTTCTTCCTGGAGTTTCCGCACTTTAGGATGACTGGGAATCGCATGATCACCGAAATACAGTTCGGGGTTGTGGCCCTGGACGGCCCGTACGGCTGTTGCTAGGCCGCCTTGAAACTGATAGTAATCATCGGAATCAAGCAGATCATGTTCGCGATTATCTTGATTGTGGAGAACAATCTGCATTTGCCTGAGACGCTGACTAAAGGCTTCCGGAGCAAACTGCTCAGAGGCGCCAGAGGGTGAATTGGGGGATGCAGCGGTATAGGCATAACTGCTCCAGTTCATATAGGCTCGGGCCAAGTCCTGGTCGTCGGTCCAATGTTGGGATTCGATGAGACCTTGCAAGCCAGCCCCGTAGGCACCGGGCTTAGAGCCAAAAATACGGTAGCGCGATCGCCCCCTTGCCTTTTCTTCAGCCAACCCTTCATTCAACCAAAATTGTTGTTCTTGCTGAACATGCGACCTAAGGGGATTGTCGTCACCCGACTCATCTAAACTGGCCACTGCATTTACCGCCCGATCAAATAAATCAATCAAATTGGGAAAGGCATCCCGAAAGAAACCCGAGATCCGCAAGGTGACATCCACACGCGGACGGCCCAGGATCGAGAGGGGCAAAATTTCAAAATCGATCACCCGTCGCGACAACCCATCCCAAACGGGCTGTACACCTAACAGCGCCAGGGCTTGGGCCAAATCATCTCCACCGGTCCGCATGGTGGCGGTTCCCCACATCGACAGTCCCAAGGTTCGAGGATATTCACCATGATCTTGGGTATAACGCTCCACTAATACTTCAGCCGCTTTGCGGCCCACATCCCAGGCACTTTCGGTCGGTAACGCTCGAATATCCACGGAGTAAAAATTTCGCCCCGTCGGCAACACATCCGGACGCCCCCGAGTGGGTGCTCCCGAAGCTCCGCTGGGAACGTACCGTCCGTCCAGCCCTTGCAAAAGATGGGTGATTTCTTGATCGGTTTGGTAGAGTCGGGGCAGCAGACTGTCGCGAATCCACCCTAGCTCTGCTTGCAGCGCCGCTGCATACTGTGAAAGGTCAACTGGGGTCGGGGCGAGGAGCTGTTCAACTAACGCTGCCGCTTCGGTTTCTAACACTGCAATTGCATCTCCGGCTATATGGAGCGCAGTGGATTTGTGGTTCAATACCCGCTGTTGGTGAGAGGTAAGGGGTTGAGCCGGATCTACGGTTAAGGGATCCAAGTTGAGCTGCCAAGCTTGAGCCAAAGTCCGAGTGAGGCCCTGATGATGGGGACTGGGCTGGCGTGCCAAAGACACCACTAAGTCCCGTAACTGGATCTGCTCCGGGCAAGCGCCGAAGATATGGAGGCCATCGCGAATTTGGGCTTCCTTCAGTTCACAGAGATAACCATCGGCTTGGGTGAGTAGGGCCTCTAAGCCCGTCGGATCCTCGTTAGAGAAGGCCAGCCCCAGATCTTGGTCCAGTTGTTCCGACTGGATCAGGGCAAGAATGCGATCGCGAATCACCGGCAATCGACTGGGGTCTAAGCTCTGAGCATCGTAATACTCGTCAATTAGGGCTGCCAGCTTTTGCAGTGGCCCATACAGTTCGGCTCGGGTGAGGGGCGGTGTCAGATGATCGAGAATCACCGCCTGGCCCCGACGTTTAGCCTGTGCCCCTTCCCCTGGATCATTGACAATAAAAGGATAGAGATGGGGGAGAGGACCGAGCGCAATTTCGGGATAGCAGGTGTCTGACAGGGCAATACTTTTGCCCGGTAGCCATTCTAGGTTGCCATGTTTACCCACATGGATGACGGCCTGTACCTGAAATTGCTGCCGGAGCCAGATATAAAAGGCTAAATAGCGATGGGTGGGTTCTAAGTCGGGGGCATGGTAGTTCAAGCTCGGATCGAGATCATAGCCTCGAGCGGGCTGAATACCGACAAAAACATGCCCCAGCTGCATACCCGCAATGGCAAAGAATCCCTCGGGGGCAGCCTGGCGAGGCGTTCCCCAGCGATCGCATAGCTGTTGTTGCACAGCGGCAGGCAGCTGGGCAAACGCCGCTTCATACTCAGCCAACGACAGTTTCTGCTCCACCCGCCGGAGCGGCCACCCTTCTGGATCGTTGGTTACGCCTGTAGTTAACCGTTCCATCAGCTGATCGCTATCCTCAGGATAGGGGCCAATACGATAGCCCTCCGCTGCCATCGCCCTCAAAATGGCAACACAGCTAGCCGGAGTATCTAAGCCGACGCCGTTGGCTAGGCGGCCATCCCGACTGGGATAGTTGGCCAAGATCAGAGCGACCCGTCGGTCTG
Organism: Acaryochloris sp. IP29b_bin.148; assembly: GCF_028285565.1. GTDB lineage: Bacteria > Cyanobacteriota > Cyanobacteriia > Thermosynechococcales > Thermosynechococcaceae > Acaryochloris. The sequence continues at coordinate 23,397 of NZ_JANQOY010000248.1, read as the reverse complement.
AGGGCGGACAGTGCCGTAGTTTGACCCAGTTCGCGGTTAACGCTGCCACAAACTGGATTCGATCGGCAACGGGTTGATAGCTAACCACATCGGTTTCGAGTTGAGCATGATAGGTTTGGACGGCCTTAAAGGAGACGGCCCGGCTAATAATCCGACCATCCACTTCAGGCAGGGCCACATTCATGGCCATATCCCGAGGCGCTAAGCCCTGCAGGTGGGTTTGCCAGCGCTCGACGGTCCCTCCGCTACAGATTACCTGCAACACTGGAACGTCCAACTGCTGCCATAGTTTTAAGTTCAGGGTTTCAGCCGCCAGTTTGGCCAGGGAAAAGCTCGTGGTGTTCAGGAGTAGATCGATACCCGGTTGATCCGGTGGGTTCAGCAATTGCACCAGCTCAGCTTGGACATCTGGATCCTGGAGAGATTGCACAAAAATGGGGACTGGGGTGAGATGGCGCTGGTGTAAGGCTTGGGAGAGGGCTGCGATCGCAGCCCCATTGCCCGCCAGATAATGCGATCGATAAAACAGAATCCCCACGCGAGGCTTGGACAGTTCGCCTGTTGGAGCGCCAGACGCAAACAGACCGATGCGGGGTACCGCTTGCGGTGGGGCAGGAACCCCCGTTGCCCCAAAGTGATGATGGGCAATAAACCGTAAGGCCTGCTCACCATTGTGGACGCCCCCCTCGGTAAAGTATTGCCAGAGCTGATGGACCGCCGATAAACCCACGCTAGAATGGCTGACCAAATCTGGATCAGGCCGATCATCGCCAGGCATGACGTACAGTGCCGCTCCAGTAGTCGCAATACAGTCCTTAAGCACCTCTAACCCATAGGACCAATAGGCTCGTCCACCCAATAGGCGGACAATAATGACCTGGGCATGGCAGAGCACCGTCTCCGCATAGTGATCAATACTTAATTGCTGTTGGAGATGCAGCAAATTGGCAACCCTGATCGGCGGTACTTGCTTAGAGAGGAGGGGCAGGGTTTGAGCCAATACCTGAATATCCGTATCGGCTGCCGTCAGGATAGCGATCGGTGCAGGCGTCTGCTCAACAAAAATGACACCCTCCGCCGATCCTGATTCCCATCCTCCCGGCATCGCTGCCAGACGGTGCATCGCATTCCTCCCACTTAATCACGGAATAAGGCTAATCTGACATACAACAGGGGCAAAGTGTCCAACTCAAATATTGCGAATCGTTGAAAGCCTTAAAGAAATCAGTGGAACTTCCCCAATTCTGTCAGGTTCACGATAAAAACAAATCAGACATGGCATGAAACCGTCATGATCTTATTTTTATTCAGACGACTATTAATATATGACCTGTAGCACATGACTGTAGGTCGTCAGTCAGTAAATAAGGTATCCACAGGTTTGATAAGCCATCGGGCTTCATTGGGGGAAGCTGGATACCTGCACAGGAGACTGGATGATGCCTGTTTCAGCACCGGGAATAGTTGAGCAAACGTTGCCAAGCATCGTGTATCCACAGCTCAGCGCGTCTCTAGTCAATATGGTGCCGTTTATCCCCGGTGTGGCCAAGCTGATCACCAATGCTGATTTCGAGGATACCAGTGAAGAGTCGCAGCCCTTTACGGTTCTAACCTCCAAAAGCTTTAGTGCATTAGTCTACCAAACGTCTGAGCTGGACAATGCTACCCTGAAGCTCACCTTTGACCCCAATGCCATTCGCGCCTTTCTCACACAGCTTCATCAGCGCTACCCACAGCATCCTTCACGCCAAGAATATATTCGCCAAGTAACAGCTCGTCAGGCTCACAAAACCAATGATGCCAAGCTCCAGAGCCAGTTTACACTGCAAGCACTCAGCACGATTAGCCTGAGCGCTAACCCAGAGGCAACCTTACCCCCTCCACCCATCGCTGATGCTGTCTTACATCAGTCTGTTGCCCAAGACCGCCTGCTCAATCAAATCATCACCCGCATTCACCAGAGTTTAGAGCTTCCCGTCATCCTGTCAGCAGCCTTGGAGGAGGTTCGTCATTTTCTGCAAGTGGATCGGCTCATTATCTATCAACTGTCCCCCACCCCGGCTATTCCTATCCATGGTGATGACCAGAGTCCTCTCCCCTCCCCCCAATCACAGGGGAGCGTGACCTATGAAGCCTTGGCCTCATCGGAGATTTCTTCTGTTTTAAACCATCCCGCCAAGGCCTGTGGACTTGCCGCTGTCGATATTCCCCCCAGCGCCCTACAAGGGCTGACTATCCCAGATATTCAGCACACCCTGGCCAAGGACGTACGGGATAGTTTGCAGTCCATTCAGGTCCGAGCCTTGCTCCTAACCCCTATTGTGGTTCAGTCCGAACTTTGGGGGTTATTGATTGCCCATCAGTGCTGGCACCCTCGCCAATGGCAACCGGAGGAACAAACGCTGCTCAAACAGGTGGGAGAACATCTGGCCATTGCCATTTATCAAGCCCAACTGTATGACCAAGTTCAGCAACAAACACAAACTTTAGAGGAACAAGTCACCCAACGGACGCAAGAGCTGCAAGCTGCATTAATGGCCGCTCAGTCTGCCAATCAGGCCAAGAGCGACTTTTTAGCCACGATGAGCCATGAATTGCGCACACCGCTGACCTGTGTGATTGGGATGTCTGCCACCCTATTGCGGTGGTCGTTGGGGCCGCTAACGGACAAGCAGCGGAGTTGTTTACAAACCATTCATGACAGCGGTGAACATCTGCTGGAATTGATTAACGATATTCTCGACTTTTCCCATGTGCAATCGGGGAAAGCAACCCTCAATTTGAGTGAGTTTTCCCTCTCAGCCTTGATGCAGCAGATTTTGCAGGTGATGCGTGATAAAGCGGATGCCCACGAAGTCAAGCTCAAGGCTAAGTTAAAGATTCCGCGAGATCGAGATCGATTTGTCGCTGATATCCGTCGCGTCCAGCAAATTCTGATTAGCCTGATTGATAATGCCATCAAATTTACGCCGATGGGGGGCAAGGTGACCCTGCGGATTTGGGTCGAGACCAATACCGTTATTTTTCAGGTGGAAGATACGGGTATTGGCATTTCGCCGAGCCAGCAACCGCACCTCTTCGAGAAGTTTAAGCAATTAGACACCTCCTACCATCGCACCTATGATGGCGCTGGTTTAGGGTTAGCATTGGCTCAACAATGCGTCACGTTACATCAAGGGTGGATTGATGTCAGCTCCGTAGAAGGTCAAGGGTCCATCTTTACGGTCCAACTGCCCAATCAATCGGCCTTGTTTTACCAGGAGGAGACCAGTGCCGTATCTCTGTCTGGAGGACGGATCGTTTTGATTGAAGGCAATGAAGAGGATGCGACCTTCCTCTGTGATATGCTAACGGCCGCCAATTACCAGGTTATCTGGATGGTCGAAGCTTCTGCTGCTATTGATCAAATTCGCCTGTTGCACCCCATCGCCGTTATTGTGGATACCCAATTGCCAGCTCAAGGGTGTCTGAGCCTGATTCGTCGTTTGCGATCGCTCTCGGGAACGGACAAAATCAAAATCATCGTGCTCACCCCTGAAGGCGTCTCCAAGGATCACCAACGCTATTTAAGCTTGGGCGCAGATGCTTATCTCCTTAAGTCTCTGAAACCCGAAGACTTACTGAGAAAGGTCGAAGTTTTATTAAAGTCCGCTTCCGTTATCTAATGGACTCGATGAATCAGGCCAGTGCTCTACCGTCAAAACCCTAATCGTTGTCCTGATTGGACTCCAACTTTTGGGTCTCCTCTGCATAGAGGTGGGCAATAAATGTTTTGAGACGCATCCGAGGAATATAGGGCCATCCCCCTTCACTCTCAATTTCGCGGAGCAGCAGATAGAGAGCCTGACGATTCGTCGGCAATGTTTTGATAAACAATTCCTCTCTAATGATTTGATGGAGAGATTCCAACACACGCAACAATTGCAGTAACTCAGTAGAATTCCCTGCCGTTCGTTGGGCATGGGCCTTTACTATTGCCCTGATCTCTTCTAAGTAATCACTCGATGGAGTTGTGGGTTCACCACTAGTCATATTAGGTATCGTTGTACGCTATTGCCTCATTATCAGGCTTTTATGGGCCAGCTGAGCGAAAAGATAGCCCTGAAATCTATTCCCACTCAATTGTCCCAGGGGGTTTAGAGGTAATATCATAGGCCACTCGATTCACCCCTTTCACCTCATTGACAATCCGGTTAGAAATCGTTTCCAGGAGGTCATAGGGGGCTCGAGACCAATCCGCCGTCATCCCGTCTTCGCTGGAGACAAACCGCAAAACAATGGGATAAGCATAGGTCCGTTGATCGCCCATTACCCCAACACTCCGCACCGGCAACAGCACTGCAAAGGCTTGCCAGAAATCGCGATAAGACCCCGACCGATTGATTTCTTGGCGGACAATTAGATCGGCATCACGGAGAATATTCAGTCGCTCTGCTGTCACTTCACCAATGATCCGAATGGCCAGCCCTGGACCAGGGAAAGGATGTCGATTGACAATCTCGTCGGGCAAACCGAGGGATTGGCCAACCTTGCGAACTTCATCCTTAAATAATTTGCGCAGGGGTTCAACCAGCTTGAACCGCAAGTCTTTGGGCAGGCCACCCACATTGTGATGGCTTTTAATCTTGACCGCGACCCGTTCGCCCGTGGCCGGATCGACATTGGTATCGGCAGATTCAATCACATCAGGATAGAGGGTTCCCTGGGCCAGATAATCAAAGGGGCCTAGACGTCTGGATTCTTCTTCAAACACACGAATAAATTCATGGCCAATGCGCTTGCGCTTTTCCTCTGGATCGGTAATGCCATCCAGTCGCTCCAAGAACCGTTCACGGGCCATTACATATTCCACTGGAATATGAAACTGCTCTCGAAAGAGTTTCACCAGACGTTCGGGTTCTAGTTTGCGCATAAACCCTTGATCAATAAACATGCAGGTTAAGTTGTCGCCAATGGCCTTGTGTAGGAGGAAGGCCAGGGTCGATGAATCAACGCCGCCCGATAAAGCTAACAACACCCGCTTATTGCCAACTTTGGCGCGCACCTCACGGATGGCTTCTTCCACGAAGACTTCTGTGGTCCAGGTCGGTTCACATTCACAAATATGGTAGACAAAGTTGCGAATTAAGGCTTGTCCCCCCTGAGAATGGACGACTTCAGGGTGAAATTGAACGCCATATAGCTGGCGTTCATGGTGGGCAATGGCCGCATGAGGGGTATTGGTTGTATGGGCCAATATCTTGAACCCTTCGGGCAACGACGTCACAGAATCACCATGACTCATCCACATGGTGGTGTCGTCTTCAACATTGGTGAGCAAGTCTGTGGGATCATCGATCCAAATGGAGGCTTTGCCATATTCAGCTGCGTCGGAGGATTCGACTTGGCCCCCTAACTGCTGCACCATCAGTTGCATGCCGTAGCAAACTCCCAAAACGGGAATTCCTAGGGTCCATAGTTCTGGATCGCAGGCCGGCGCATGGTTGGCATAAACAGAATTCGGCCCACCGGACAAAATAATGCCCTTTGGGTTTAGTTGCCGCAATTGTTCAATAGAGGTCCGATACGATAGAACTTCTGAGTAAACTTGAGTTTCACGAATTCGACGAGCGATGAGTTCGGAATATTGAGAGCCAAAGTCAAGAATGGCAATCATGGGCCGATCGACAGGGGTGTTGGCAAAGCTGGATTGAGGATGGGCAGGAAGAGGCTGCTGAGTCTGAGAAGGCACGGAAGGTATCCCTATGAGTGAGGTGGCGGGGTTAGGCAGAATGAATCGTTATATCAAAAGCAGGGATAACCCTTAGAAGCCCGATCTAGATCACGAGTGATGAGAGAGTAGGTGGCGAAAATTTAAATAAAAATAGGTATAAATATTTTTACAAGTTTAAGTCAATCTGGGTTCGGCTGACAAAACTGTTCTAGTAACTTTATGCCTGTGGGGCTGATGGCAAACAAGTGCCGATCGCGATTGAATAAGGCTGAGCCAATCTGAACGGTGCGATCGCAATGGTTGCGAATATAGGTTTGCGATCGCCGATCGATTTGCGCCGTCACCGCTCCATAAATAGACTCCACCCATTGGGTCTTCCCTTGGGCATCTAAGGTGCTTAAAAATTGTAAGGCGGCTTCCATCGTTGGGCTGGTAAACAGAGATTGCACGTGCCGCTGAGGCAATCCGATATTGGCGGCATGGGCGGTGATAATTTCTTGGCGGGCGTCCGCCAAGTGATGATGGGTATGAAAAATGCCGCCTGCCAGTTTGATCAGTTTGCCATGATAGCCCAGTAATAAAATCGAAGTGATCTCCTGCGAACCCGCTTCCACCAAGAGTGGCCCTAGCCAATTCGCCGTTTTGATCAGAACCTGAGCAGGAATGCCCAAACGAGCCGCAATATCCAGCCCATTTTCCCCTAAACAGAACACGAGATTACTTTGCTGAGCTGCTTTTTGCTGTAGTTCTGCTCTAAAGACCTCTAACTGTTGAGGGGCACTCAGCGGCTGGGCAATCCCTGACGTCCCCAATAACGATAACCCTTCCACCACCCCAAAGGCAGCATTCGAGGTCCGTTCGGCCAATGCCCGCCCCTCTGGCAAGATAATGGTGACCTGAATTCGGTCCTGAGGCTGCAACCATTGCCCTAGATTGCTCCTCAGTAGCTGTTGAGCATAGGTATAGATGGCGGCTTGTTCCCCACGATTGCGATCGATCCCCACACCTTCGCCACCCGTTATGGAAATCGCTTCACTTTGCTCAGCCGCTGCCCACTCCACCAGAACCCAAAGGGGCGTTTGCCGAGTCAGATCTAAATTGTCTCCGGGATCGCTGCGGGTAATCGCCAAGGCCTGCCCAGGCCGTAAACCGGCAACTTGCTCAATGGGGATCTGAACCTGCTGTTCAGGTTGAAGTAGATTAAGACTGACTTGGGACCGCGCGGTCGAATCATAGAGCCAGCGGAGAGCTGCGATCGCACCCGCACAAGCGAAGACCGGCAAAGTATAGCCTGAGCGAGGTAGAGGAAGTGACATAGAAAAATGCCCCTTAGTTCAGAGCATTCAGAACAGGAATGTTTTATCCTTTAAAGTCGGATGCACTTAAACGGATCCAAACGTTTTTGCTTCCCCCATTTATTTTAGTTATACGAGATCCCTTAATCATTATGAAGCGCTTTGTCTCCCGTCTGCTCAGCTTAATGCTTGTAGCTTCTATGTTCTTAACAGGCTGCTCGCTTCTCTCTCCTGCGACCCTCCTATCGGGTGACTATCAGCAAGACACCATCTATGTCATTGACAATCTCAGCAATGCAATTACCTTGCCTGACGATGATCCCAATAAATCAGAGAATCAAGCAGAAGCTGGCGCTCTCATTAGTGAATATGTATCTCGATATCGCCGCAAGCCCAAATTAGCTGGTTCAGCGTCTTTTATGACCATGGCAACAGCCTTAAATGGACTAGCAGGTCATTATAAGTCATATCCCAATCGTCCTCTCCCTCAGCGTTTGAAGGAGCGACTAGAGCTAGAATTCAAACAAGCCAAAATTTCCCTCAAACGTGAATATTCTGCCTAGAACTTTACCCGAGAGGTCTACCTTATGTTCGGTCTTGGTTGGTTAGAAGTGGGGCTGATTGCGTTAGCAGCAGTCCTTCTATTTGGTCCTAAAAAGTTACCTGAGCTAGGTGCTTCTCTAGGGAAATCCCTACGGGGCTTTAAAGATGAATTGCAAGATCCTCCTGAAGAGGATCGCTCGGATGAATAGCTGAGATTAACACCACTGGCCCCTCAGGATCTTGCGCATACCCCCTGCTTTGGCAAAAGAGCAGGGGGTATCGTCTTAGCGACTCCAATGGGTGACTAGGGTTGACTGGGAGGACTAGCCGCGAGGACACCATAGTAGGGCAAGACATCTTGCCAAACAGACTGCTCTCCTGCCTGCCATTTTTGATGAGCTAAGTTGAGCATAGCCTGGCAAATTTCTCCCTGTTCTATGAAGGGGGGGGTGATGTGATGTTGAAAGGTCTCCGTAGACAAAATTTGCCGCCAATCGTCGATGGCAAAGCATTGAATGGGCTGCTCAAGGGTTAAGCGCTGACCTGTCCAGGTAAATTGTCCGCCGTAAATGGCTCCCCGCTGTCCTGGCATTTCTACCGCGATGCGATCGCCTGCATCCACCTTAGGGGAGGTCGAAGCATAGGCATAGGCTTGTGCTGCTAGGTTGGAGATTCCGTAAAGGGGAATGTGCAACTGTTGGGCCAATGTCCGTCCTGTGACAACGCCTATCCGAGTACCCGTAAAACTGCCTGGCCCTTGGGCAACCACTAGCCATTGCAAATCAGACCACTTCAATGGCTTGAGAAATGCCATTAAATGTTGATGTAACAACATAGAGATATCTCGGCCCAAATCCCAGGTTTGGGTCCGATAAACCTGATCAAAATTAGTGACCCCCAGCGTCAATACTGAGCTAGTGGTGTCCAAACCGAGAGCATACATGGAACTTCGTGACAATGATCACCTTCTCATTCTAGTAAAGCAGGTGATGATGGTTGCACACTCTTCAGCCAGCAGCGTAAAGGATAATCAGGCAGGGATATGGAACGGATTCTAGGGGATGCATTAGGAGAATTTAACGGATATAGCGGTTGGATTATTTGGAATTTGTTTCTAGCCTTTATTCCTATGACGCTGAGCTTCTGGTTATTTCGCTGGTATCACCGGACGCGATCGCTAATCTGGTGGATTGGCTTAATCGTCTTTATTGCATTTTTACCCAATGCGCCTTACCTCCTCACCGATATCATTCATCTGATTGAGGCAGCCCGCTCTACTCGCTCCGTCTGGATTGTGACGTTGATTTTTATCCCGTTACATACGTTTGCCATTTTGGCTGGCTTTGAAGCCTATGTGATCTCCTTAATCAATCAGGGGCATTATCTCAAAAAACAAGGAGTAGGCCAGTTTGTGACGTGGGCTGAAATTCTGGCTCATATTCTGTGTGCCATCGGCATTTATCTCGGTCGCTTTATCCGCTTTAACAGTTGGGACTTAATCACCAACCTCAAAAGTGTGTTGATGGTGAGTTTTAATGAATTAACGTCAAAATTTCCGGTTGTGGTCATCCTGATTACTGTCCTAGTCTTGATTCTGTTCTATTGGGTGATGAAGCAAGTCACGCTGGGGATTGCCTTAAGGATTCAGCATGCTCGCAAAATGGGGCGAGGGTTTACGTCTGACTAAGAAATCTGAACGCTCACTTTCTCATGCCAGAATGGGAGCGTGCCCCCACCTTGGAGAATCAACTATGCCTCTAGAGCGCAGGTTGTCCCGCGATGCCTTTTTGCAAAATGAGATTGTGATTTTAAAGCAGCTTTGCCTAACCCCTAGCCGAATGTTTCAACCTGGACACTACAAGGTTAGTGAATTGCCTGACGAAGCTTTCACAATGGGGTTAGTTGAACGTGCCCCCATTCCCCCCGAACAGGAGACCTCGACCTAGCAGCCTGATCATTACAAATCAGCTCTGGTACTTGTTGTACCAGAGCTGATTTAGTATGTGGTTCTTTACCAAAGCGCCTTCACAGGTGGAGGAGAGGGGGGCTCATCCCGTGTGGGTGCTGCTGAGTCTTGTTGAGGGGCAGGCCGTTCTGAAGAATTGGGTAAGGATTCTGCAGGAGTCGTGGGTTGCCCTCCCGGTTCTGAAACAGGCGTATCAGCTCCCGAAGTCGTGGGTTGTCCTCCCGGTTCTGAAACAGGTAGATCAGATCCTGGAGTAGGTGTTTCCACACCTGAAGGTACTGAAGGAGGAGTACCTCCGGGTGTTGTGGATGGTGGGACTGAACTGGGCGAAGATATTCCTCCTGGCAGTGTTCCTGATCCTGGAGAGGGAAAAGGGACAGGGAAGGGAATTGGACTAGAACCGTCAGGAGTCGTTTCACCTGGAGTAGGTTCTGGTCCTGGTTCCGGCTCAGGTTCAGGTTGAGGTTCAGGCCCAGGTTCAGGTTGAGGTTCCGGCTCGGGTTGAGGTTCAGGTTGAGGCTCCGGTCCTGGTCCTGGTTCTGGCTCGGGTTGAGGTTCCGGTTCGGGTTGAGGTTCAGGTTCCGGTTCCGGCTCGGGTCCTGGTTCGGGTTCAGGTTGAGGTTCCGGCTCGGGTCCTGGTTCCGGCTCTGGTTCAGGTTCTGGTTCCGGCTCGGGTCCTGGTTCCGGCTCTGGTTCCGGTTCTGGTTCCGGCTCCGGTTCGGGCTCCGGCTCCGGTCCTGGTTCTGGTTCCGGCTCGGGTTGAGGTTCCGGCTCGGGTTGAGGTTCCGGCTCAGGTTCCGGTTCCGGCTCAGGCTCGGGTTGAGGTTGAGGCTCGGGTTCTACAACTGTATTTTCAGAAGCTTCATTATCATCTGGATCTGGATCATCTTCATTCCCTTTGGCACTAGCGGAATTCGTCAAAGTGCCAGGAGAATCGGCTTTGACCGTTACTTCTAGGACTGCACTCTCACCATTGGCCAAATCAATAGGGTTACATGTGATCGTTCCGCTTGCTTCAGTACAGGTTAAAAGGTTACTGCTATCTTCGGCTGAGACAAAAGTAACTCCTGAAGGCAGAGTGTCTGTTAACACTACGCCAGTGGCTGGATCAGGACCGTTATTCGTAACTGAAATTTTGTAGGTAATCGTATCTCCTACGGCAACTGGATCAGCGGCATCTTTTTTCTCAACCGTAAGATTGGCCTCGTTACTGACTGTTGTACTGATCTTGGTATCGTTATTACTTTTATCAATTTCAACTAAGTCGCTCAGGGGACTATCTACAGAGGCTGAGTTGACGATTTCTCCTTCTTGGGTGGGAGAGACTACTATTTCTATGTTGACAACTTGATCTTTGACGAGATCGCCTAGATTACAGGTAATCGTTCCACTGGAGTCCGAACAGTTACTAGGTAGCGTAACGACATTGACCCCAGCAGGAAGAGTATCAGTAACGGTGACGCCTTCAGCTATGTCAGGACCAAAGTTAGTGACGGTCAGGGTATAAGTCAAATTTCCACCAGCACTGACTGGATCAGCGGACTCCGCCTTGGTGATCCCTAAGTCATACTCCGTAATTTTGAGGGGAGTTGGATCAAAAAATTCTCCACTATCTGGATAATCTGAGAGTAAGGTTTTTGAACCATCTGGACCGGGTGGAATTTGGTCTCCCGATAAGGAGGCTTGGTTAAAAACAACTGCAAATTCTGCATTTTCAGGAATTTGTACATCAACCGTAATTTGCCCAGATTGACCAGCTGGAATGGTTAAGCCCTTGATATTGAAGGTTTTGTTATCTGCGGAAAAATCAACTGTGCCTCCAAACGGATTATTCACAGATTGGGGTTGATACACTCGCCCATCCGTAGCAGGCATACTATCTGCAAAATCTACGGTCAGCGGGAATCCATTGGGATTCACCACATTGTAGGTATAGGTAACAATGCCCCCTGGTTTAATGGCGGTTGGAGAAACCGTTTTCTCGATTTTAGGAGCCCCTGTACAAGAAGCCCCATCATTTGCACTCACTACAGGGCCATCACTTAGGAAGGTAGAAGATCCGGTTCCAGATTGGACATCAAATCGATAAAATTCGCCGTTGTTGTGATAGCCAAATAAGTTACCAAAGGCATCAAAGTAGGTCCCCCCCACGGCTTTGCTGAGGGGCGTTTTTTGAGGCTGAAATGTAACATTGCCCGTAGTTGGGTCAATCACAGCAACTTGATCTTTGCTTGGACTGACACCGTAGAGTTTGCCATCTACAGGGTTGAAGGCAATATCAGCAACGCCTGGATTGGCTGACAGATTAATGGTTTGGAGATACTGAGCAGTTGCTCCTGAAACATCTAATAAGTGGAGTCGATTCCCTCGCTGAATATAATATGTCCCATCAGGAGCGACATCCCCGGAGAAACTTGAACTAGGTAGATTGGATGGAATTCCCAAAGAGGTTGCAACACCGCTGGCATCAATTCTAAAAACTTCACCCGTCTGAGGATGGATCCCGTAAATAAATCCATCTTGGACATTGAAACCAATGGCGTTGTATCTGATATCAGGGCTGGTCGTACCAATAGGAGTTAGTTGGTAGGGAGTCTGACTGGTATCAACCACATAAAGTTGTGTTGGGGAACTACCTGTTTCGCCCAGCGCCAGAAAAAATTTACCATCACAGACAAAAGGTTGCCCTTTATTCTCTTGGGCAATTGCAACATCGCCTAAGGTAACTAATGTAAGTAGAAAGGTACTTAGTGGAACTTGTAAAGCCAGTAAATTTAGCCAACGCAACATGGTCACTCCTTACTTCAAAAATTATGTGTGGTTGGTTTCACTGGGTTTAGAAAGGTGAGGCTTGATTTGCACTAGAATCTCGCCAAAAATCTTCAATGTACTCAAAGATTTACAGTTTTTTAGGTGAGTCTACTATATTAGTCCAAGTTTGGAACTTAAATTCTGTACCTCGTATAAAATTACGTATTGAAATGTAATCGACCTAAATCAACGACTGCTGATGGGATTTACAGACATCAAAAATTTAATTAGGGAGAATGACAAATAATTCAAAGATTTGAAACTAATCGCGAAATAGATAGCCATAGGCAAAAGCTTAGTCAGAGACTTTGTAATTTATACAGTTCCTATTTCGCTCACTTAGTGGGTCAGCATCTATGCGTAATTTGTTGATACAAGACTTGGCAAACTTCTATTGAACCCTTGTTTACAAAGATGGTTATGTTGAGAATACCCAGCTGACACAATATCTTGTGCAATCTCCAAAAATATAGGAAACGGATAAAATCAGCAGGGATGAGATATGGCTACGGCCTGTCTTGACATTGACGCTCGATAAAGATTCAGGCTCTACTAATAATTCTGCGAGAAGATTAATTAACTTGTATCCATTAAAAATTGCTGTTAACAGGAGAAACATATGGTGCAGCCCCCCCAACTCTTACTGGTATTGTTGTGCTCCTTCGGATTGGGGGTAGGGACAATGCCGCTTACTGCCACCGCTTTACCTGCAGAACAAGCGTCTTCCCAAGCGAACGACCGGGGACTTATTCATGTCAAAAGTACGCATTCAGTTCCGAACACAGCGGAGCAGTTGGTGCATGTACTTGAGGCTAAAGGCATGACTGTTTTTACCCGCATTAACCATGCCGCTGGGGCTCAAGCAGTGGGACAGTCCCTGCGTCCTACGGAAGTTGTGGTGTTTGGCAATCCTAAAGTGGGAACGCCGCTGATGCAATGTAGTCCGACTGCTGCGATCGATCTACCGCAAAAAGCCTTGATTTGGGAAGATAAACAGGGGCAAGTTTGGCTGTCCTATAACAACCCCAAGTATTTGGCACAACGACATCAAATCGAGAACTGTGGAGAGGTTTTAGCCAAAATAGAGCAAGCATTATCTAAATTTGCTCAGGCAGCCACACAGCCTTAAGCCTTGTCCAGCATGAATGCTGTTCAACTGGGCTAGACGTTCTGGGGCAATCTCTATGCTGTTAGGGGTGAGAAATACTTGGATAGCTGATATCCCATTTCCCTTTTGGGGGGGGCTGAGCTTAATCATTCTGGGGGTGGTCGTGTGGCTACTGCCCAAGTGGCAGGTCAGTCCCTTAGATAAGCAGGTAGACATTCGCGATCGCGCCTTTATTGAAGATGCCCATCGTCGAACGTTAATTCAGGCCCTGGGTGGCTTATTCTTTCTAACCACTGCTTACCTCAGCCGCCGAAACCTTTTGATTACTGAGGGTAAAGAGGTCACGGAGCGCTTTAGTAAGGCCGTTGAACTGCTTGGAGATGAGCGCTTAGAAGTCCGCTTGGGGGGTATCTACTTATTAGAGCGGGTCGCCAAAGATTCCCCCTCGGATCACTGGATTGTGATGGAAGTGCTGACCTCCTATATTCGGGATAAGGCAACGCTGCGGGGCCAACGGACAGCCCTGCCCACGGATATCCAAGCCGCCCTCACTGTCATTAGTCGCCGTAATGTGCAGAATGATTTACTGGGAGGGCAGCTCGATTTAAGTAAAACAGATCTTAGTCGATCTGAACTCGCTCAAGCACATTTGGATAATGCCAATTTGCAAGCGGCTAACTTATCCGAGGCCAATCTTAGGGGGGCCTATCTTAATGGTGCTAACTTCACCCAAGTGAATGCGCACCGCATTGATCTAAGCACCGCTCAAATCAGCAAAGCAGACTGCAGCGGCACCAACTTCAGCCAAGCCAAGTTGTTTGACGCCGATCTAGATGCAGCTAATTTACTGAACAGTAACTTCAGTGAAGCCCATCTCACCAAAGCCAATCTAAGTGCAACAACTCTCGTGGATGCAAATTTGCAGCGGGCAGATTTTACCAAGGCTAACCTGACTGAGGCCAATCTGATTGGTGCCAATCTCAGGGAAACGAATTTCATGGAAGCCAATCTCAGAAAGGCGGATTTCCGCTCCACAGAGAACTTAACGATAGAGCAGATTCAATCTGCCGCTTATGCTGATGCCATCTTTAATCAAGCGTTTCAAGACTTACTACAGGCAGAAAAGGAGCTTGGCAAAGAACCCTTGAACTAGAATGGGCTTATATTGCGCTCCACTTCCACGTACCATAAAGGCTTCTTGAATTGGTCGTTGCTAGCGGTGGAATTATGTCATCCCCCCCACAGGATCGCTACTATCAGTTAATCGATAATTTGCTAACGGCATACTTAAAGGGCAAATTCCCGAGTATTCCTCTGTTAGAGCAGGCCCTAGCTGCCGAATTAGAGCGATTAAAATCAGAAGTAGCCGTTGATGCCAAATACTTGCAACACTGCTTGTCTGATCGCAAACAGTCCTTACAATCCCAACTGAGCAATCCGGATACCACGGCACAGGCCAAAGCAGAACGCTCTCTGCGAGGACTCAGCGCGATCCAAAAAGCCTGGCAGCAGTTGGCCCAAGAAACCCAGGCCAATAATGCGATCGCAGATGCAGTCACCCATCTTGGGCAAGCGGAAGACACTGATCAAGCCCTATTGCGATTCGTTCAAGCGGTTGACCCCAATCGTAATCCGGCCTTAACGCCCCAAGACTTGAAGCAGTTGGCTGCCGCGCTGAAGCAGAAAAAGCAAACTAGCCGTGTCCAAGCCCAACGTCTAGAACAGTTAGCAACGGGCTTAACTCAAGGGTTGGCCACCTGCGCAAAGCTCCAAGTTCATGTGTTGGGTTGGATCTTTGATGATCCGAAAAAAGCTGGGCTCAATCTTGGCGATAATCCTTGGGACTATTGGGCAAGGAAGATAGTGCCGGTTGCCCAGCCGACTCAGACCATTGGCTTTGGGTTAACGTCGGCCCCACCTGTGGTCAAGCCTTCTCTTCCGCAGACTGTTTTTCAAGTTCTATCGAAGCCCAATCGTTCGGTACAGCAATGGGCCAGCCAGCTTTCCACCTATCGTCTACAGGACTGGGTGGAACTATTGATGGTCATGCAATTCCTACAAAGGGGGCTGGTATCCTGGTTTGATCAGCAAGCCTTTGATCCGAAGGTCGGCCCCAAACAGTCCATTTCTACCTATTTAACCTTTGCCAATATTTGGCTGGCGATCGCAACAGGAATGCAAGCACGCGCTCCCCAGGACTCCCTGGGAGAAGCCTGTTTTCAAATTACGCTCCAGACCTTACGCAGCTTTGCCAAGCAATCTTATTTTCCCTTGTACGGCGGCATCTTTGCCGCCTTTGATGGTGGGTATTTGCGCACAACCTTAGATTATCTTGACGTGCCACTGCAACAGGTTGAAGGTACACAGGAGAAGGCCCGTATCCTCACCTTGTTGGGCTATTCTCAACGGGCAATGGGGCAGTACGACCAAGCGTTCAAGTTTCATCAGGACGCCTTAGATATTGCTCGTGCTGCTGAGGATAGAGCCTGTGAAATTGCCAATCTCAACCATCTCAGCCGGACCCATATTGCCCAGAAAGACTATGCGCAAGCGATCAACTTTGCTCAACGGGCTTTAATGATGAGTCGTGAGCGAGGCGAGCGGTTGGGCCAAGCCAATGCTTTAGCGAATCTCGGGTTTGCGCAAGTGTTTGCCGCCCAGCAATTAGAACGGGCTGAATCGGATCACTATGCGATCGCAATCTCCTATCTCCAGCAAGGACTAGAGTTGGCAGAGAAACTGGACGATTACCTCAGTCAGGCCCTCTGCCACAGCAGCCTCGGATCAGCCTATCTGGTGTTATCTCAATCCCAGGACGCCATTTATCATTTGGAAGCGGGATTGCAGGCAGCACATGCATCTGGAGATTTATATCTTCGGGGGTTGAATTGCCTGAATTTAGCTGAAGCCTTTTACGCCATCGATCAAGAAAACGCAGCCGTGTATTATGGCTGTTCGGGACTCTGCCTGCTCAACACCATTGAGTCGCCCGACTGGACTCAAGCTGCGGGATTACTGATCGTTCTGAAAGGGAAAATTGGGTCAGAAACCTTCCAAGACATCTTGCAGCAAGAGAGATCTCGGATTGAACAAGCGATTGGAGTAGATGGATATACCCAAATTCCAACGTTGCTAGAGCAATATGGGCAGCGTTAAGACCTATATCATTCGAGATATATATCTATATTGATATAAAAATTGGTGGATTGGATCGTCTCAAGGCGAACGAAAAATGGCTAAAGGCCCACTCTTACAGGAAGTATGGGATAGTCTCTCTGACGAGCGCAAAAAGCGTATCCAGACCTGCACCGATGAATTAGATGCAGAGTTATCTGACATTGCAGGAGTTGAGAAAGATGGCAAGGCTAATACGGCATCTGAGCACAATCCTTAAACGTTAATTTTTGATCTCTGTATTGACCACAACAATGCAGGTTTTCTGCACTTGGGCCAGCATTTTGGCAAAGGCAGGCGTTTTTCTGCCGCGGCCATCCACAATTTTGCGGAGAACATATCCACCCACTGGAATCAGCCGAAAGAAGATCGTATTTTTTCGATCCCAGGCTTCACCCTTGAGGCTCTCTGGTGTTTGCGTCATAGTGAATTCTGTGATCCATCGGGGGACCCGAAAACCCAGGATTTTAGGAATAACAACTGCATGTCTCAAGGTTTCATCCTCAAACCGAATTTCATAGACTAGTTGCAGAATCTTCACAAGCTTGAGCAAGCTTCGTCCTGCCAGCGAAGGATGGAATGTCCACTGCTGTGGACCAAATACGGGAAGCTGGAGGGTACGTGTTTGAGCATCCCAAACTGTGTTTAGGGTTAAGCAATCATCTGGTAAATCATTCCCATCCATAAAATAGATGCCCTGTAGGACCTTAGGCAGATCAGAGCCTTGTCCCGTTGACATCCATCGATTAATCGTCTCAAATTTTTGCTCGGCCACAATGGCACGATTCAACGTTAAAGTTGTCAAGGTATCACCTCACAGTTGGATTAGAGTCGTTTAATGAATGATTCTGTGGGGAATTGGGCAGAAACGAATGGTTAGAGGTCTTTTTCCGTAAGTACTGTCTAGCATTGTCTTCGCAATGACTCCAACAGCTTTGAATGACTGCTCTAGGCAGGGTTCGATCAGACCGCTTTGTGAGAAATCGTCTTTTTTGCGGGGAATTATAGGACTTGCTTTTATGGCTGATGGGGCTGCATCAGCACTGCTTATCTGCACCCATGTTCGATGCAGGGGATGTCCGAAAACTTCTATCACTCAACATTAGACAAGATAGTTGGCCTCCCTGCCAATGATCACTATCACGGTTTACCGCAGCCCAGGATCACTTATGGCTAAAAGCTGGCTGTTATAGCATCATGCAGGTTGTTTGGAAGCGTGCTGACCTCACCCGCAAGGATGAATGATGCGAAAGCCTGCTTGTTGACGGGGACTAAAGTTGTGCATATTTTGGGCGTCCCAAACGATGGATTGGGGGCTGATTTCAATTCAATTTAAATAGGGAGATTAGCGGCTGTTTTTGGCGCTAAATGTTAGTTTCAATCTAATCTTAGGGAACATTAAAATGCGACATTTAGCCCTGCCCGTCAACCGCTTGGAAATTGATATGGAATTTCGACTACAGTCTAGGCTAAATCCCTGTTGCGCTGGCTTATCCATTGACTAAATAGCCCATTATGCGTTTACAATTGAGCTTTTTGAAAACTATAAATAGCCCGATTGGGAGCTAGAACCAGCTATAGATAAATTTTTTCTGTTTCACCCACGCGATCTGATTTTTTATTTTTTAGGAGATATTTAATGGCCACAAAACAGAAACTGCTTATTCCAGGTATTATCGCGGGTGCAGTCGCGATCGGGGGGATTGCCGCCTACTTTTACCTCAAGGTAATTCCTGCGCAGCAAGGAACCAGCTCTGTGGCTAGCGCCGAAATTGTACCCGATGAAGCTTGGATGGCTGGCTACATCGATATTACGTCTGATTCATGGGATAAGCTCCGGGACTTCGGCACACCAGAAGCACAAGATATTGTGTTTGGTGGTTTCGACGCAATGACGGCAGATATCAAGGAAAGTTTGGCCAAAGAGAAGCTGGACTATGACAAAGATATTAAGCCCTGGCTGGGCAGCGTTATGTTTGCGATGGTGCCGGCTGCGGAAAAGGTTGCCCTCACACCAGGCGCAGACAAGATTCCAGAGCCTGCTGAACCTGGCATGTTGGTGGTCGTCGGTATTAAGGACAAGGCAGAAGCCCTAAGCTTTGCCAACAAAATGCGGCAAAAGGACAACCTAGAAGTTAAGGAAACCGAGCACAAAGGCGTCAAAATTCTAGAAGTAGAGAGTACGGGGTCTCCCAGCTTTGTCGCTATTCTTGAACATCATTTGGCAGTGTCCAATAAACAGGACGTGGTCAAAAAAGCCATTGATTCCTCTAAAGGGGACCCTTCACTCGCCTCTGATGGCGATGCCAAGCGGGCATTGGAAGAGAGCATGAAGATGGATAATCCCGTTGCCCAATTCTTTATTCCTGATTATGGCCAACTGATTGAACAAGCCTCTGCCTTTAATCCCAACAATCCTTTACCCCCTCAATTGAGAGACCAACTTGATCAGATTAAGTCGGTATCTGTGGGGATGGGGATTGATAATGATGGGGTGCGATTCCGAGCCATCACGAAGGTTGATCCGAATGCCTTTAAGTGGGACTTTAAGCCCATTCAAGGTAAGATTATTTCTCAATTTCCTGACAATACATTGCTTTCAGCTAATGGTGGCAATTTGAGTCAGCAATGGCAGTATACGGTTGAGCAATTGGAAAGCCTGCCTGAATTCAAAGAAGGCCTAGATCAAGTGAGGCAGCAAATCCGCTCTACCACCCAGCTTGACTTGGACAAAGACATTATTGGTTGGATGGATAAGGAAGTTGGCCTCGCCCTGATCCCCGGTAATGAAGGGCTGCTACAATCCGTTGGGTTTGGGGGGACGTTTGTGTTCAAAACTAGCGATCGCAAAAAAGCCGAGGCCACCTTTGCTAAATTTGATGACCTTGCCAAACAAAGTAATGTCCCTGTAAATAAGGGCAAAATTGGCAATGTAGAGGTGACTCAGTGGCAATTCCCACCTACCAAGGAAACGCTAGTGGGGCATGGCTGGTTAGATAATGAAACCGTCTTTTTTGCCATTGGTGATCCCATTATTCAGACGATGGCCTCTAAACCCCAGAAAACCTTGGATCAAAGTGAAACCTTTAAGGCTGTCACAAAGTCTCTACCCCAATCCAATTCGGGGTATTTCTACGTCAATATGGATGAGGCCAATAAGGTGATTCTTAGCAATCCAGCCATTCAAGGGCAAGGTCTGATCACGGCTGAAGCTGAAGCCATTATGAAATCGATTCGCGGGGTTGGCATTGCCAGTACCCAGATTGACAAGTCCACCTATACCGGTGATATGTTGCTAGCCCTCAAGCCCAAATCATAAGTTAATAGCCACCCATCGTGGCCATCCAGAAAATCGTTCGAGGACAAGTTCTTGAACGATTTTCTATTTTCGTAGCGCCCTGCTCAAGTTAGTAGAGCCGAGCTAGCGTTTTGGTCCTTTACCCGTAGATACGGTGACATTAGGGCTTTCAGTTCCACCTGAACTCAGGGTTGTGCGGATATTGGCCGTGGGGCGTTTATCAGCCACATACTGTTCTATGGCCGTTGTTCGACTTTTGAGTAAGGCCAAGGCCCGCGCGCTACTAGAATCGACAAAGGTTGCATCAATTCTGATGGTATCTTCCTGGCCTGCAGCCTCAAGGATTTCATCCAACACAGACTTTGCCTGTGAGTTGAGCTGTGCGGACCCCACCTCAAAGTTAATGGACGTTTTAGTTTGGCTGGCGGGAGCTGGGGTTGATGGTTTGGGGGCAGGTGGGCGGTTGGGAGAGGCGGCGGCTTGAGGGACAGGAGCGGCCTGCAAAGCTGGGCAGCTCGCAGCGGCATCTGAACTGGCTAGATCGGCAACGAATCGACCTTCATAAAGCTGATCGGTATTACTTGGTATTGCAGAAAGACGACCGCTCCCATATAAAACCTTGGCGGTATAGTCGAGGCGTTGGCGCAAGAGCTGAGTCGGTCCATTCATCCAATGGTTGGCGCAGTTAGCATCAAAGAAATAGACCCCTTGAAGAAAATTCAGCGCTTCGGAAGGCGTCAGATTCCCCAATTGCTCGAACTGCTGTCGCAAGGCTGTTTTATCAACCGAATTCCTGGCCATATGCTCGTAGTAGGCTTTCACGAACTGCTGGACCTTATTTGGATTATTTTTCAGGACTTGAGGCGAAGCAACGACTACATCAACAATCGATCGCTGCACATTGGCAGAGGAGAGGGAGGGCACATATCCCTTTCTGCGTGCCTGAGTGACATGAGGCTCCCAAAAGATCCCGGCAACGATTTTCTCGCCAGGCCGGGGATTTTGAAACCGCTGCCATGCGGTGGAAGAATCGTCCACGCGAATAATATTGAATTTTTCCAGGGCAAATTCTGGAGACTTATCTGCCAATAGGATGCTCAAATACTCACTCGGCGTATTCCCGGCAAAAATAATCGACAGCAGTTCTCCTTGCTGCACGGCTTGGGTGGCAGCCAGGTTTAAGGACTGGATATCCTTCACTTGTGGGAACTGCTTATTATTGAGGACAAGGCGATCCGCGCCCCGAGTCCAATCCCACATGGCGACAATTTTGCCTTTACTGGGCGTTTCAAATAGTTGATTGATGGTGGTGACCATAAAATCAACCTCGCCTGTGGAGAGGATTTGCGATCGCATCTTCTGATCTAATTCATCCGCATAGCCAATGGTGATGTCAGCGGCTTTCAGTTTCTGCTGAAATTGCGGGTCCCACAGGGTGCTATAGCCCAAAAACGTATCCCCTAGCACCTTAACGTTAGCAGGACCAGCGCTCACGGTAGGGGGAAGCGATCGTTTCCAAGGACCGATAATAAATGCGATCGCAGCACTAACTGCCCCTGCTAGCAGCAAAAAGCTGAAAAGAACGGTTTTTTTGTTTAATCGTTTGGCTTTACCTTCAGGCTGTAGCGCAGAACGAGATCGGGCTGCCTTCTTATGCTTGGGCTTGTCGTAAAGTGGAGCCCCGCAGACGATGCATTGGGTCATGCTCATCCGGGTTACAAAGTCACATTGCCAACAATATTTACGATTGCTTTCGTTGCCAGCTTTATTTTTAATATCTAGTTCGGTTGCCAATAGAATGCCCCCTCATCATTCATGGTTCCTATTATATAGATATATTAGGTGTTTATCCGAGGCTATGCGTCCGAAAATCTTTATTCTACGCTTATAAGATACTCTCTACGCAGTAATAATACAGGAGAAGCTATTTCTCATGGTAATTAACCTATCTGTCGGAGCAGAGTTAGCTTGCCCCTCTCATTGAGACTACGGCAATTTGTTTCAGGTGTAGTCTCAACCACAGATGATAATGCCAGCCATAAAACTGCATATCCAGAAGATATGCTTCAGATTCAGCACAAGCAAGTCAGCGTGACTTGGCAACTGTTTCAAGATTTTCTGGACTGTGGGCAAATGTACGAATGAGGTTAGAGCTTGGGAGCCTGTTTGTGCCATTCTGTCGATTGTTCATAGGCATAGGCAGCTTGCAGTACCTGATCTTCCCGCAAGACATTACCAACCATCTGCAGGCCAATCGGTAACCCTTGATCATCAAAGCCACAGGGCAGGCTCAGACCCGGTAATCCTGCTAAATTCACAGGAATCGTCATTAAGTCAGAGAGATACATGCTTAAGGGATCAGCCGTTTTCTCGCCTGCTTTAAATGCGGTTGTGGGCGTGGTGGGACAGACCAAAACATCCACGCTCTCAAACGCCTTTTCGAAATCTTCCTTGATTAACGTGCGGACTTTTTGGGCTTTCAGATAATAAGCATCGTAATAGCCCGCAGACAGAGCATAGGTGCCAATCATAATCCGACGTTTTACTTCAGCGCCGAACCCTTCTGCCCGAGTATTGGTATACATGGACATCAGATCATCGGGGTTATCGGTGCGGTAGCCGTACTTAACGCCATCGTAGCGGGCTAGGTTGGCAGAGGCTTCCGATGGGGCAATCACATAGTACGTAGGCAGCCCATAGCGGAAGCGAGGACAGGAAATCTCTTGCACTTCAGCGCCCAGCTCAGCTAATTGATCGATTGCCTTGCGAACGGCCTTTTCGACGACTGCATCCAGTCCTTCCCCAAAGGTTTCGGTGATCACGCCCACCTTTTTCCCTTTGAGGTCGGGAATCAGAGACTTGGAATAATCTGGAATTTCGACCTTAAGACTGGTGGAGTCTTGGGGGTCATAACCTGCAATTTCTTGGAGAAGGATGGCGGCATCTTCCACCGTGCGACCAAAGGGACCAATTTGGTCCAAGGAAGAGGCATAGGCCACCAGGCCAAAGCGAGATACCAAGCCATAGGTAGGCTTGAGGCCGACTACGCCACAGAGGGCTGCAGGCTGTCGAATAGAACCACCTGTATCCGAGCCAATCGAAACCACACATTCATCAGCGGCTACGGCTGCCGCCGAGCCCCCCGAGGATCCGCCCGGTACTCGGGACACATCCCAGGGATTGCCAGTGATCTGGTAGGCAGAGTTCTCTGTGGAGCTGCCCATGGCAAATTCATCTAGGTTGGTTTTACCTACCATGACTGCCCCCGCAGCCGCCAGCTTTTGGGTTACTGTAGACTCGTAAGGGGGAATAAAGTTTTTAAGGATTTTTGACCCACAGGTTGTAGCAATTCCTTTGGTACACATATTATCTTTGATACCAATGGGAATTCCCGCTAGTAAACCAATCTCTTCCCCCGCAGCTAACTTAGCATCGACCTGTTTAGCTTGGGCGAGTGCTTGGTCAGCAGTAATGGCCAAAAAACTATGG
>NZ_JANQOY010000243.1 GCF_028285565.1 Acaryochloris sp. IP29b_bin.148 | reverse complement strand
GCAGCCAGAACAGCAGCGGATTATGGTCTACTTTATTGAGGAAGCGAAAGAGCACCTCAATACAATCGAGCATGGTTTGCTGAATTTGCAGACCGTTGTTGCCGATCCTGAATCTCTCAATGAGGTGTTTCGGGCCGCCCACTCAGTTAAGGGTGGAGCAGCAATGCTGGGGATTCACAGTATTCAGCATATTTCCCATCGTTTGGAAGACTACTTTAAGGTGCTCAAAGAGCATGACCTCCAAGTCGATCAAAAGCTTGAATCTTTGTTGTTCAAGAGTTTTGACGCCCTGCATGTACTGACAGAAGAGTTAGAACAGTCCTACAGTCTGTCAGAGGAAATTTCTGAAAAGACGCTATCGGAAGTAGATCCCGTTTTCACTGAAATCAATAGTCATCTAATGACAATCGCGGGTCCAGGCGTTGATCTCAGTACGCTCTTAAGTGATAGTCCTGCTCCCACGCTTCAAAAAGCTGCGATCGCTGAACCTGCTGTACTGGATGCCCAATGTATTGAAATTTTCCAAAAGGATGTGTTGCAGCATCTACGAGAAATTTTGGCCTTATTCAAACAGGCCGATACGCCAGAGAATCGCCAGGCGTTAACAACCATTTGCCACAATCTGGCTCAAGTGGGACAAGAATTTCAACTGAAGGGTTGGTCTGAATTATTGGAGGTTGTGGGTGCCATCGTTACCCATCCGGATAACTCCTTCGCAACTTTAGCCGGCGTCGTTGTTCCCAATATTAAAGAGGCCAGGGATTTAGTCCTCGCTCAACGAGCAGCAGATGTAAAGCCGATGGCTGCACTGCTAGATTTGATGCCTGCGATTGACTTTGGTGATTTAAGTAGTACTGCTTCGGAAACGTCTGAATCTGAGGACTGGCTTGGATTGTTCGCGGACGAAGATGACATTACATCACCTGCTGCGGATAGCACGGACTCATTTTTAGATGACTTGTTTAGCGAACCAGCGCTGAGCTCAAATGCTGACTCGAAGGCTCCCATTGCAGCCTCTGCCGCGGCTTTAGAAGAGAATTTTGCCAGCTTAGATTCTTTATTAACAGAAACTGCTGCTGCTTCAGCATCCACAGTGGAGTCAGGAGAAGATTTCAATGATCTGGAAAAACTCTTAGAAGAGCCCCATCGTCCTGCGGAGAAGAAAGTCAAGTCGGCTCAGAAGCGGACAGGCACGAAGCCGTTACGGCGAAATAGTGCTATCGCGCAAACCATGAAGGTTCCCGTTAAGCAGCTGGATAATTTAGGGAATCTGATTGGTGAATTGGTCGTCAGCCGTAACTCGCTAGAGGATAGCCAGAACCGTTTGCGACAGTTTTTGGACAATTTGTTATTGCAGGTCCAACAACTGAATGATTTAGGACGCAATATGGAAGATCTCTATGAGCGCTCCCTATTAGAGAACTCCTTGTTAAGCAGTCGCCAACAGCAAGCCGTTGTCAGCGGGAATGGCGTCTCTAGCAATCACTCTACAGGTCAGCAGTTTGATGCTCTAGAGATGGATAGCTTCACAGGGTTTCATACGTTGTCCCAGGAAATGATTGAGCGCATTGTGCGTGTGCGTGAAGCAGCTTCGGATATTGAGTTTATTGTTGAAGGAACAGAGCAAGTGACGCGGATGTTCCGTCAAATTACGACTCAGGTGCAGGAGGGATTGACAAAATCGCGAATGGTACCTTTTGCTCAAGTGGCAGAACGCTTGCCCAGAGCAGTTCGTGACATCTCCATGAAGTGTGGTAAGAAGGCCCGATTAGAATTGGAGGGCCGTGATACCTTAATCGATAAAAGTATTTTGGAGCGGTTATACGATCCGCTGACCCATTTGGTCAACAATGCGCTGTTTCATGGGATTGAAGCGCCTGATACTCGCCAGTCTTTGGGTAAAGCAGAGGAGGGGGTCATTAAACTCCGGGCCTTTTACCAGGGAAATCAAGCGGTTATTTCCATTACGGATGATGGGGCTGGGATTGATGTTGAGCGGGTAAAAGTCAAGGCCGTCGAGAAAAATTTATTGACCCAAGACGAAGCCGATAACCTGTCTCGCCAAGAAGCCTATGCGTTGCTTTTTAAGTCGGGCTTCTCGACTCAAGATCAGGCAAATGATCTGGCCGGTCGTGGTGTGGGCATGGATGTTGTTCGCAACAGTATCCACGAGATTCGGGGTGTGATTAACACAGATTCGGGCATTGGCAAAGGGACAACGTTTACGATTCGCCTGCCTTTAACTCTCAGTATTACAAAAGCGCTGTGCTGTATTGATAATGCCTCTCAAATTGCTTTCCCCATTGATGGGGTGCAGGATGTGATTGATGTTCCCAAAGAACAGCTCCGGCAGGATGCAGAGGGGCCAGTTCTAGTGAGCTGGCAAGATAAGCAACTCCCTTGCAAGCCTTTAGGAGAATTGTTGGCCTATAGCCGTAAGTTTAAGCGCAACAATGCTTATAACAATAGTAATGTCCAAGATGATGGTATGGCATCTGTCGTGATTTTACGCAGTGCCGATGATCTGGTTGCGATCGAAGTAGAACAGGTTTTGGCCGAGCAAGAAATTGTAATTAAGCAGTTAGCCGGACCTGTACCTAAGCCGATGGGGGTTGCAGGGGTCACTGTTCTCGGAGATGGTGGCATTATGGCCATTGCGGATGTCATGGAAATTGTCGATCTCTGTTTGGATCGATTGGAAGTGAATAGTAATCTCTGGAAGAGTATTCTGGAGAACACAGAAGTCGAAGAAGATACCGATCCAATGGTGCTCATTGTGGATGACTCGATCACGGTTCGGGAACTGCTGTCGATGACCTTTAATAAGGTGGGGTATCGGGTTGAACAAGCTCGTGATGGCCAGGAAGCGTGGGAGAAACTCCGTTCAGGCCTCCCTTGTGACTTGGTCTTTTGTGATGTGGAAATGCCTCGGATGGATGGTTTGGAACTGTTGTCGCGTCTACAGCAAGATGATGATTTACAGGATTTACCCGTCGCTATGCTGACGTCACGGGGAGCCGCTCGCCATAAGCAAATGGCAACAGAATTAGGGGCTCGAGGATATTTCACAAAGCCTTATTTAGAAGAGGTTTTGCTAGATGCAGCCCAACGGATGCTGAATGGTGAGGTGTTGGTCAAATAACGTACACATTGGGCAAGATTCCACGTAAGCTCAGAAAGAGTTTCTCCAATGCAATCTTTGGTGAGTAAGCAAATTGCCCATTATCGTACCTGACTTCCAGCAGTTATTCCCGTACCCGCTTGATGCGTTTCAGCAGCAAGCAGTTGCTGCCCTGGACGCTAACCAATCAGTGGTTGTCTCGGCCCCCACAGGGTCGGGGAAGACCATGGTGGGTGAGTATGCCATTTATCGGGCCTTACAGAAAGAAGAACGAGTTTTCTACACAACGCCACTCAAAGCGCTATCTAACCAGAAGCTGCGGGACTTTCAGCAGATGTTTGGTGCCGATGCAGTCGGACTACTAACGGGGGATCTCTCGATTAATCGAGAAGCCCCCATTCTGGTGATGACAACGGAAATTTTTCGGAATATCCTCTATGGCACACTGACTGACTTGGTGAATACCTCTTTGCAGGGGGTTTCATCCGTTATTTTAGATGAATGCCACTATATGAATGACCGCCAGCGAGGAACGGTATGGGAAGAGTCCATTATCTATTGCCCTTCGGACATTCAACTGATTGCGTTATCGGCGACCATTGCGAATGCCCAGGAACTGACGGACTGGATGAGTTGGGTGCATGGTCCCACCCAGCTAATTGAGTCAGAGTGGCGACCGGTTCCTTTGGCTTATCTGTTTGCGAATGCGAAGGGACTGTTTCCGCTACTGAACCCAAAGCAGACCGCGCTTAACCCCCGTCTCAAAGCGCAAGCGAAAAAACATCATGGTCATCGTCATCAACGTCGGGCGGATAGTCCTGATGTTGCTGCAGTGTTGCAACATTTGCGAGAGCGGGAGATGTTGCCAGCGATTTATTTTATCTTTAGTCGTAAGGGATGCGATCGCACGGTCCAATCCACGGCTCATCTCAACCTCCTGAACCCTGATGAATCAGCAGCCATGCAGGCACAGATGGAGACGTTTCGACGGCAACATCCCGATGTGGGACGGCCTGAACAGCTGGCTGCGATCGCACACGGTATCGCGGCCCATCATGCAGGGTTGTTGCCCCAGTGGAAAACCTGGGTAGAGGAACTCTTTCAGGCAGGATTAATCAAAGTGGTGTTTGCGACGGAAACCTTGGCGGCAGGGATCAATATGCCTGCGCGTACCACTGTTATTGCCAGCCTATCCAAGCGAACTGATGTGGGTCATCGCTTACTGACTGCCTCTGAATTTCTGCAAATGGCGGGGCGCGCGGGACGGCGAGGGATGGATGAGCAAGGCTATATGATCACGGTGCAAACCCCGTTTGAGGGAGCGAAGGAAGCGGCTTACCTGGCCACCATTGGGCCGGATCCGTTAGTCAGCCAGTTTACCCCCAGCTATGGGATGGTGCTCAATTTACTGCAAACCCATACCCTGGATGAGTCCAAAGGGCTAATCGATCAAAGCTTCGGTCAGTATATTGCCAGCGTCCAACTGTCCCCCCAGAAAAAGGCAATCACCGATTTGCAACAAGAATTGGCCCAGGTCCGAAAGAAGCTGGGAACCATCGATGAAGGGGCTTTAAAGAGTTACCAAAAATTACAGCAGCGCCTGAAAGAAGAACGCCGATTGCTCAAGATTTTGGATCAGCAGGCTCAGGAAACTCGCGCCAGCGAATTAACCCTACTGCTGGATCATGCTGCCCCCGGGACTGTATTGAGCTTGGCACAGTCTAAAGCTGAAGCCCCTAGAGCCTGTGTATTTGTCGCTCAGATCCCGAGTCCGGGACATTTTCCCTACCTGGTCTGTTTGAGCCAAGACAACCACTGGTCCGTTATCTCTCGTGGAGACGTCATCCATCTAGATGGACAGCTCGATCCCCCTGAACAAGTAAAACAACTCACCGTCCCTCCCTCCCTAACCAAAAAGGGACAGTCTAAACAGGGCGATGCTACTAGCCTACCCATCGCGCAACTGATTCCGGATAGTACCTGGCAGCCTGCGCCAGAGGTAACCCATCAACAGCAGCGATTACAAGCGGTAGAGGCGCAAATGCAGCAACATCCTGCCCATGCGTCCCGCCAGGATCACAGTAAGTATCTCCGCTGGCAGCGGCGGGTACACACCTTAGAAAAGCAACTGCACGATCGAGAGACGAAATTTAATCGTCAATTTCAACATCAGTGGCAAGCCTTTATTGCCTTGGTCGATATCCTGCAACAACTCCGGGGGTTAGAGAACCTCAGACCCACGGAACTGGGCCAAATTACCGCAGCATTTAGGGGAGAGAACGAACTCTGGTTGGGGCTTGCCTTCCAATCCCAAGTGTTGGATACGCTTGATCCTCATATTTTAGCTGCCGTGTGTGCAGCCCTAATCGTGGATAATACACGCCCGGACGTTCGCATCAAATTCCGTCCTAGCGCTGCCATCCAACAAGCGGTTAAACCCCTCCGCCCACTGCGACGACAGCTGCTGCAAAAACAACATCGCCACGAGGTTTCCTGTCCGGTTTGCTTAGATACCGAGTTGGTTGGCTTGGTCGAGCAATGGGCCTTGGGCATCAGTTGGCCCGATCTGTGTGAGGCCACTAGTCTAGATGCAGGAGATTTAGTTCGGATTCTCCGACGAACGGTTGACTTGCTATCGCAAATCCCCTTTGTGCCTTACCTCCCTCGGGAGCTTCAACAAAATGCTAGGCGAGCACAGCAGCTGATGAATCGTTTTCCGATTAGCGATACTAGCTTACTGCCTGAGACCGAGATTGAGGCAGCCATTTCAGAGAACGTGTTACTCAAAGACCCAATGAGTGAAACGTCGCCTTAGGTGACAGAGGCCTGGTTTTCCTCATTGTTGGCTTCAGCATTCTCAGCTTCTGCAGTATGCGGCAACTCTAGACAATACCCGGCGCCATACACCGTTTTGATGTATTGAGGATGACGAGGATCGGGTTCTAGTTTGGTGCGCAAATGGCGAACATGGACTCGAATGGTTTCAATATCATCATTCGGATCGTAGCCCCAGACTTCCTGAAGAATCTCGCTGGGAGAGACGGTTTGACCATGACGTTGCAGCAGACAGTGAAGCAGCTCAAACTCAAGACGGGTTAGCTTAATCACTTTATCCACCCACAGAACTTCAAACCGTTCCGGCACAAGGGTAAGCGGGCCATAACTCAGAATTTCGCTGTGGCGGGCGGCTTGGGGAATCCGATCTGTACGCCGCAACAGGGCACGCACGCGGGCGAGCATCTCTTCCAATTCAAAGGGTTTAGTTAGATAGTCATCCGCCCCAGCATTAAACCCTTCGACCTTATCTTGAGTTTGGCTGAGGGCGGTCAACATCAGAATGGGGATATCGGCAGTCC
This sequence comes from Acaryochloris sp. IP29b_bin.148, assembly GCF_028285565.1. Taxonomy (GTDB): domain Bacteria; phylum Cyanobacteriota; class Cyanobacteriia; order Thermosynechococcales; family Thermosynechococcaceae; genus Acaryochloris. The sequence continues at coordinate 18,813 of NZ_JANQOY010000243.1, read as the reverse complement.
GTTGGTCACGTCGTAGGCGCTGACAAATGGTAAAACCATCCACTTTGGGCAGCATTAGGTCCAAAATAATCAAATCTGGCAGTAGCTGGACGGCTAATGCTTGTCCTTTGATCCCATCGGTTGCTTGGGCTACGTCGTAGCCAGCCATTTCCAGATTAATCGCAACCAATTCTGCGATCGCAGGATCATCATCAATTACAAGTATCCGAGTTTTCATGCAAACTGCTCAGTCTGGACGATATTCAAACGGCCTTGATCCAGGAGGTCACACCGCTTCATTGAGAAATGTTTCTGCATTCTTAAAACATGCTTGTAAAGATTATAAACAAGGTCATCTCCTATCCTTCCCCCCCACTTGTCTAAAGCTACCGCAAATTCTTAAGATGCGTTAAATCTTTATGAGTCCACACCAGCATAATCAAAAATGGAAAAAAATGTAAATTTTTTAGTGGGATTATCTAAATAGACGTTGTTTCAAGGTGAATGAATTTCTTTGCATGATAGAAAAAGACTCTCAATATTGCAACCCAACGTTCGCTTAGGTGGGAGGGGATGTTATACCTTCATTCTAAGATCTAGTTTTTTAAACATTAAGGAAGCAAAATTAATCCATGTTGCACCATACAGCAGCTTAGCAATATTTCTTAAAAAACTGCTCTTCGGCATTCATCCTATCGGCAAGGCATCCTTGCTTCTTGACTGAATACTCATCAATATTCGGTCTATTAAGCAATGGATTTATCGCCTATCGGTCGTCAACGTGACAGACACTCGCCAGTATTAAGTAAATTTCAGAGGAAAATGCTAGAATCCTGCAACAATCTCCGCTAATCAGGCTCGGTAAACATGACTTGGACTGCTTGATCACGTGATTGAAGGCCCTCAATCTTAAGGGGCACTGGAGGAGACCCTTTCTAGAAGTTATCTCCGTCAAGCAAATCACCCAGGCTACCGAGTAAGGAGCCTTCGCCGCGACCACCGCCACCCGTTCGTTGGGGAGCGGCCGCTAACATCCGTCCCGCCATGCGGGAGAAGGGCAGAGACTGTAACCACACATGCCCAGGTCCCGTTAAAGTAGCAAAAAACAAGCCTTCTCCGCCAAAAATGACGGACTTCACATTGCCTGCTTGCTGGATATCGTAGTGGACAGAGTTGGTTAAAGCGACAAGACAGCCCGTATCCACATGTAAGGTTTCACCCGCTTTCAGGTCGCGTTGAATCACAGTGCCACCGGCATGGAGAAAGGCTAAGCCTGTACCATCGAGCTTTTGCATAATAAAGCCTTCTCCACCAAAGAGTCCTGTGAGGATCTTCTTCTGGAAATGAATGCCAATTTGGACGCCTTTGGCCGCACAGAGAAAACTATCTTTTTGACAGATTAACCGTCCCCCATAATCACTGAGTTTGGCGGCAATAATCGTGCCAGGATAGGGAGCTGCAAAGGCCACGTGGGCCTTGCCTTGAGGTCCGCCGTGGGTAAAGACGGTCGTAAATAAACTTTCGCCCGTAACTAGGCGCTTGCCAGCCCCAACTAACTTATCCATAAAGCCCCCCTGGGAAGCCTGGGCCGATCCATCGCCAAAAATCGTTTCCATTTGGACAACGGCATCTTTGTACATCATGGCGCCTGCCTCAGCCACGGCGCTTTCACCCGGATCAAGTTCGACTTCAACGAACTGCATGTCTTCGCCGAAAATTTGATAGTCAATCTCATGGGCTGCACCCGGACCTGCGGGGGGAGGGGGAGGCGGAGCAGCGGCACCCGCATCTCCCTGTAGTTCGGCCACTTGAGCAATGGGAAGCCAATCGGTAAAGCCCTGTCGCCAACAATAGCCATTGGGATTTTGTCTAGCTTGGTCAATGGCTTGCTTTTCGTCAAAGGGACCGATGCGATCGCTGCCGTAGTTGAAATACCAAGTTGTCATGATGCTCTCTAATTGCTGCTCACCAAACTACAGATGTTATTGCTCAAAGTCCACACAAGCTGCGCGAGCAAGGGACGATGTGATATAGCTTTCCCAGATTGCAGGCTACAGATTCAAGTCTGTAATGAAACGTTCAAATTAAGCCCAACTCTTGCCCTGGTCAGAAAAATTCACACATTTCTGTCAGAGGTTTTTGCTTGATGGAGAAAATTCTATAGTTGGTGGTGTAATTGGTGTTTGATGTCCAAGCTATGTGGTGTGAAGGCTTGAAAAACGAAAATCAAGATTAACTACTGTACTTTGGGAGTTATTAGAGATGACTGCTGAGGAATTGTTTGAACGATATGGTAATGGGGAAAGGGATTTTATAGGAGTTGACTTGAGTGGAGTCATTCTCACTAGACAAGAGTTGAATGGGATTAATCTGCAAGAAGCCAACCTTTGTGGAGCTGAATTGCTAGATACCTCCTTGGGGCAAGCGAATCTTAGGAAGACCCTCTTTAGAGGAGCAAATTTAGATCATACATATTTCGGTTCTACTGATTTGAGTGGTTCTGACCTGCGAAGTGCTTACATTGGAAACACCAATTTTGAGGGTGCTAATCTAACTGGAGCACAATTGAGAGAAGCCAATTTATTTGAAGTGAGTTTTGATGGGGCTAATTTAGCAAAAGTTGATATGACGGGTGCTTACAAACTTGATGTCATATATCTGGAGCAGGCTATTCTGAATCAAACTATCTTCCCTGATGGTAGTAGTTGGGAAAGATTACCTGACAGAAATCTTTGGGACAGGTTTTATCTGGAAACTCCTGAAGGCAATCAATAATCTAATAACAAGGGTCTGATCGCACCATTTTGACAGGCTGTCTAAGAACGTTGTTAGATATCTACAATCTCAAAACAGCATTGCCCCATCAAGCTCCACAGGCAAATGCGTATGCGCCCCTTCCCCACAGGTGCGAGGTGTGGGAAAAACCTTACCAGGATTGGCTAGCTCCTTGGGGTTAAACACATGGCGGACCCACTGCATCGTCTCTAAATCCGCCTCCGAAAACATATCCGGCATATAGCAGCGTTTATCCGCCCCAATGCCATGTTCACCCGAAATACTGCCCCCGACGCGCACACAGAGTTTCAGGATTTCGCCTCCCAACTCTTCCACCTTTTCTAAGGATCCTGGAATCGACTCATCGTAAAGAATTAGGGGATGTAAATTTCCATCTCCGGCATGGAAGACATTGGCAATGCGGTAGCCAAACTTTTCACCAAGGGCGTTGATTTCGCCTAAGACATAGGCCAGTTCCGTTCGGGGAATCACCCCATCTTGGACAAAATAGTTAGGACTCAGCTTTCCCGCCGCCGCAAAAGCCGCTTTCCGCCCCTGCCACAATTTAAGTCGTTCTTCGGGTTCTGTGGCGACGGTGATATTTCGAGCCCCGTTTTGACGGCAAATTTCTTTAACGCGATCGCTACTGGCATTGACTTCCACTTGCAGACCATCCAGCTCAATTAGGAGGATAGAACCTGCGTCTCGGGGATAGCAGTCTGTCGCCACCACATCTTCCACGGCGTTGATGCTGAAGTTATCCATAATTTCCATGCCAGCGGGAATCACACCTGCCCCGATAATGTCGGCAACGGTTTTCCCGGCAGCATCAATGCTAGTGAAATCGGCGAGTAGTACTGAAATGGCATCGGCGCTGCGTAAAATTCTGAGAGTGATTTCGGTAGCAATGCCTAAGGTGCCTTCCGACCCCACAAACACCCCAGTCAGATCGTAGCCGGGCATATCGGCAACTTTACCGCCTAAATCCACCACATCACCATTGGTGAGGACCATTTTCATCCCCAAGACATGGTTGGTGGTCACCCCATATTTCAGACAGTGAACGCCACCGGAATTTTCAGCAATATTGCCACCGATGGAGCAAATAATCTGACTAGAGGGGTCAGGTGCATAGTAAAAGCCATCTGGTGCGACTGCCTGGGTGACCCAAGCATTAATGACCCCCGGTTGCACCACCACACACTGGTTTTCAATATCGATGTCGAGAATTTTATTCATGCGGGAGGTGACGATTAAGACGCAACCTTCCGTGGGCATTGCCCCACCAGACAGGCCCGTTCCAGAGCCTCGGGCCACAAAGGGGATTTGGTTGCGATCGCAAATCTCCACCACCGCGGCCACTTCTGCGGTCGTTTGCGGCAGAACCACCAGGCTAGGCCGCTGCCGATAACTGGCTAACCCATCGCATTCATAAACCGATAATTCCTCCGGGGTGACCATAACCCCGTCTTGGCCCACTACAGTTTGCATCTGCCGGATAATCGGTTGCCAGTTGCGGGGGATATCTGTGGCAATCATGAGGGCATCTTCTGAAAAAACGGCAATTCTAAAAGAATCGGTCTATGCCCAGCTTAGACCAGAATCAGGACTCCATGAACGACAGAGGGTGAAGCGATTGAACTATCTGGCCGTTGTAGCCTATCAGGCAGCCCAAGATATCGGTAGAGATTCAGTCTTTGCCAATTGAAGCTATGTAGAGAATCTATGCAGATTGCGGCTCCTGAAAGCCAGCCACTTCAATTTCTGAGAGGCTATATAGGAAAATACCGCTACCCACCTTCACAACTTCTCCCGAGAGGATATTGACGCTGCCCGACAGAAAGTCGATAATCCGTTGAGCTAACTGGATGGGGAGTTCAGATACGTTGCACATAATCAACTGGCCACCTTTGAGTTGATCGATGGCCTGTTGGGCTTCTTCCATAGAAACGGGTTTGACGACCCTAATCTCAGGACGAGCATGACCAAAGAGAGGAATGATATTATCCATGATTTGAGAATTGATGCTGAAATAGCTCAAGTGTTAATGCGCCGGGGCCAAAATACGTCAACTGTGAAGGATCTATCGAACTTAAAAAAGAGTGAGATGAACCCCCCACTCGATCTACCAGCGAACAAATAACGTATTCGGCTGGAGAACCTTACAAAACACTGATAGTAAAGCGATAAACTTCCCCTCCCCCCTATCAGCTTCCTCTTCCTCAACCAAAAACTTAGCTAAAGGACTAAGATTTTGAAGTCATAAAACCTCAGTGGAAGAATAATCGTCAAAATATGCTCTAGGTGTCAGCTAGTGCCCCGATACCAGCGATATTTAGTTGTGTAATCAATTTGCCTCCATTCAGGCTATCACTGAATACAAACTCATCACTGCCCAGTCGAATAAGCCTTACCTTAATTTAATATTTGAAAATCTTGCTTCATCGTTCTTAGCCGTTCTAGAGGATTCCTTAACCAAGTGAATTCAGTGGTGCTGATGATCTGACGTGATTTGATCATCTGATGGTGCGATTTCGCGGAAAGCACAATCGAGCTGGCCGCTGGCTCAACTCACTGCCATGCCAAGTATAGGCATTTTTGGTAAAATACACTATAATTAGAATTATAAACCTTTATTCTTCATCAACAAGTAGACGCTAGCTCGTGTTCACAACTGCCCTTCGCCCAAATGATGCCTTGTCAGTGCCCCATGACTTGGTGGCCGCCATTCAGGATCTAAAAAAAGACCTCAATGCCATTGTTTTGGCGCATTACTATCAAGAACCTGAGATTCAAGATGTGGCAGATTACTTAGGAGATTCGTTGGGGCTCTCTCGTCAAGCTGCCGAGACCCATGCTGAGGTGATTGTCTTTGCTGGTGTCCACTTTATGGCAGAGACGGCGAAGATTCTCAATCCAGACAAGCTGGTGTTGTTACCAGATTTGGAGGCTGGTTGTTCACTTGCAGACAGTTGTCCACCTGAGCAATTTGCAGCGTTCAAAGCCGCTCATCCTGACCACTTGGTGATTTCCTATATCAACTGCACGGCTGAGATCAAGGCGATGAGCGACATTATTTGCACTAGTTCAAATGCCGTCCATATCGTCAACCAAATTCCAGCCGATCAGCCGATCATTTTTGCCCCTGATCAAAATTTGGGACGCTATGTAATGGCGGAGACAGGACGGGACCTCGTGTTATGGCAAGGGAGCTGTATTGTTCATGAAACCTTCTCTGAACGACGGTTAATCGACCTCAAAACCAAGCATCCCCAGGCTGAGGTGATTGCCCACCCAGAATGTGAATCTACTATTCTGAGACATGCTCACTACATTGGCTCCACAACGGCACTTCTGAAATATACGCAAACGAGCCCTCTCGACACGTTTATTGTGGCCACTGAATCGGGCATCCTGCATCAGATGGAAAAACAGACGCCTGGAAAGCGATTTATTCCCGCTCCCCCCACGGGCAACTGTGCTTGTAACGAATGTCCCTATATGCGGTTGAATACCTTGGAGAAATTGTATGTAGCCATGCGCGATCGCAAGCCAGAAATCACCTTATCTGAACCGATCCGCCAGGCTGCGCTCCATCCCATTCAGCGTATGTTAGCTATGAGCATATGATAATGCGGATGGCGAGAATCGAACTCGCAAGGCATAAGCCACACGCCCCTCAAGCGTGCGTGTCTACCAATTCCACCACATCCGCAGACTAGGAGACGCTTTAACCCTAGTCGAGATGACTGAGGTAAAGCTCATTTAGTATACCAACATATCTTTAAGATGTTCGCTGGCCTGAGGAAATAAAATTTTGCCAGCGGTATAGGGTGGAGAATAGCGATGGTTAGGTGCTGGTTCTCTGACCACTGGTCAAGGGCTGCCCATCCCATCCTGATGCACCTGGGTCTGTGATAATCTCACCTGACGGCCGTTTTAACGTTGCTGCGATATGTCACTTGATTTTCGGAATATCAATACGCTGTGGTCGTCAGTTTTAACGGAAACGCTGAGTCGATTGGGCTTAGCGACTGCTATTGTTTGTCCAGGGTCACGGTCTGGCCCCTTAGCAGTTGCATTTGCCGCCCAGGCAAACCTTGAAGCCATTCCGGTTTTAGATGAACGATCGGCCGCTTTTTTTGCTTTAGGCATCGCTCGTCGGTCAGGATTGCCTGTGGTGCTAGTGTGCACATCGGGGACAGCGGGTGCCAATTTTTATCCCGCCGTGATTGAAGCAGCGGCAAGCCGAGTCCCTTTATTGATTTTGACGGCAGACCGCCCACCTGAACTGCGAGATTGTCATGCGGGCCAAGCGATTGACCAAGTCAAGTTATACGGACATTATCCCCGCTGGCAAGTCGAATTGGCCTTGCCAGACTCGCAACCCACGATGCTGGCCTATCTGAGACAAACCCTGGTGCATGCCTGGGAGCGATCGCAATGGCCTGTTGCCGGTCCTGTGCACCTAAATATCCCCCTTCGCGATCCGTTGGCCCCAGTGACTGATCCGGCCACTGAAGCGCTAGCCATAGATTTTAACGCCGAGCATTTCTTCGCTCACCTGTACCCCCGTTCACCTGCCACCACAGCGCTTGATCCCCAAGCATTAAAATCATGGCTACAGACGTGGCAAACTTGCGATCGCGGCCTGATTATTGCTGGCCCAGCCCAACCCTCTGCCCCAGAGCGCTATTGTGAAGCTGTTGCTCTGTTAGCTCGCAACTTGAGTTGGCCTGTGTTAGCAGAGGGCCTTTCCCCCCTACGAAACTGGGCGGATATCAATCCATCCTTGATTGCAACCTATGACTTACTGCTGCGTCATCCCGATTTAACCGCCCAGTTACAGCCACAGCAAGTGATTTGCTTGGGAGAACTCCCCACTAGCAAAGTTCTGAGAGCCTGGCTGATCCACTGTCAGCCACAAACCTGGATCCTAAATTCAACAGGGCAGAATGTTGATGCCCTGCACAGTCGGGCGATCCATCTATCTATCCAAGTTGAGGCGTTAACGTCCCACCTAAAATTACTTGAATTGCAGCCCCCCACAGCCCCCTCCTCTTGGCCGCCCTATGCACAGGCTTGGTTAACCGCAGAACAAAACATGCGCACCACCATCAATAGCGCCATGCAACAACAAACTGGGCTACTAGAAAGCAAAGTGGCCTGGTTACTATCGCAATCCTTACCCGCAGGTACACCCTTATTCATTGCCAATAGCATGCCCATTCGGGATGTGGAATATTTTTGGCAACCTGGTAGATTACGGGTGCAGCCTTACTTTAATCGAGGGGCCAATGGCATTGATGGCACGTTATCTACCGCTTTGGGGATATCCCATCATCAACCGAGCAGCGTGTTGTTAACGGGAGACTTAGCTTTACTGCATGATACCAATGGCTTTTTATTACGCAATCATTGGCAGGGACATTTGACTATTATTGTTATCAATAACAATGGAGGAGGGATTTTTCAAATGTTACCAATTGTTGGTTTTGACCCCCCTTTTTTGAACTACTTTCAAACCCCCCAATATATTGATTTCCAACAACTCGCCTCAACCTATGGCATTGGCTGGGAAAAAATCCAGTCTTGGCAACATCTGACGAGCTGCCTCAGGGACTTACCCGCAAGAGGCATCCGCATTCTAGAGCTAAACTGTAACGGCCAGGATGATATGCAATGGAGAAAGAGACTCTTGGATCAAGGGGCAGAAGCGATCTAATCGCGAGTCTTTAATTACTTTTTTAAAATGTATTTAATGATACAAAAATTCCAGGATATCAATCTCTTTAAATTCAGCTTTGAACCGTAATTTAAGCCAGTTTTAGGCGCTTTTGGCACTGGGAAGCTTGAGCTATCTAAATTACTAGATTTACGTTGATTTTAACGTAATTTAAGCTTAATTTTAGGGTATAAGTCAAGGTTATAAGCTAAAATTAAGCTTCGGTTCAATCACTCGATCTAGGAGTATCAATCGAAGAGAAAGCAAGCGTCCCAGATAACGATAGGGAAAGGAAGTCTTAGGTCCGTTCAAAAGCAGACCTGACAAAGCTTTTACATTGCTTTATACTTCTCTAATAATGCTTGTATTTCTTACCTACCTCGTCCAATGAGGTTGAGTTCGTTGTCGTGAAAAGAGCTATAGAAGCCACTCGCTCTGAAAGGGGTTGCTTCTATTGGGGGGAATCAGGGGGGCCGTTCAGTCGTATCTACAACCCAAAAGATTCTCGATGCAACCAAAAAGATTCTTGATGCAATCAAAAAGATTCTTGATGCAATCAGTAGAATTTTAGTTTTTCTCTGCCAAATTCATGTCTGCAGATGGGAATACTAAGTCTACTAGACAAGCCACAGAAATCATTTTTTTGTTCGAGCATCTTAAAAATGAGTAGAGAATTGCTGTTTCCAGCACTGTTCTTTTAGAAATCTTTTGGTTGTCGATAATGTTGTTGTAGGACAACTAGAATGCAGACCTTAGAACAAACTCAGCACTTTTCGTTTCAGTCCCAGGAACTGGCGCAGAAACTATTGGATACATCACCGCAATGCAGTCATGGGTACTGGAAACTACAGTTTGCAAGATTTTCTGCCCGTAAGCCATCCACTTACGGTTATGTAGGCATAACGGATGCAGGCATCATCGGCTATTCAGGGGGGCAACCTTGGGGCGCCCGCGAACTTTTGCAGATTGCGAAACGGTACATGTTGCAGATTCGACATGAGACCTTTAAGTCTCATGTGGCACGTTGGCAAGCTGCTGTTAAACAGCAAGCGATTACCCCACAAGCGCTTGTCGAGCACATGTTTCAGCTGGGGATTCATCCAGAGCAGTTGCAGCAGGCATTGCGATTAAAATTACTCAACGACTTTGATTCATTTTTAATGTTCGGGGCTGGAGAAGCCCATTTTATCCCCGATCCGCAACTGCAAAATCAATTACCCATCACAGGGTTTTCTCTCGCTGAGCTGCTCAACGAAGCTCTGCAACGGCAAGCATTATGGCAACAGTTGCGGTTGCTGATTCCCTCCATGAATATGTTGCCTATCCTCAAACCTGAGGCGATAGAGGCGGCCAATCTACCCCAGGCGCAGCGACAATGGATCGAAAAAGTGGTGAACCATCAGCGGCCCCTCAACCAAATTGCTGTTGGCTTAGCCAAAGATCCGCTGGAAGTCGCTCAGTTATTTGCGAAATGGGTGCGAGCCGATCTGCTCAATCTTGAGCCCGTACAGCAGACGCGGTCAACCACAGTGATGATTATTGATGATTCGCCTTTGGTGTTAAAGCAGTTCCAAAGTTTAGTGGGGGGCTTGGGATATCAGGTAAAAGTTTGTCAGCAAGCTGAAACGGCTGTGCAAACTATTGCCCAGACCCCCCCTGCCATTGTCTTCATCGATATCAATATGCCAGGTATTACGGGGTTTGAGTTAGTGAAGCAAATTCGTCAACAGCCTCAGTTCGCCTCCATTCCCCTCGTCATCTTGACGGGTGAACAAAAATTATCCAACAAGTGGCGAGCCCAGTGGAGTGGTTGCGAGTTTCTGACCAAACCCTTATCTTCTTCAGAAGTCAATCAGTTTCAACTTCAACTACAAGAGCTGATTCAGACGCTAGTATCTGCTCCCTTATTAGGTGGAAGTGTATAGCAGATCCATCATTATTGTCGCGAACAGTACAATCCTAGATTTGGTCTAAGCAAGGTTTTTGGAGAATATTATGCGTTTATTGGTAATTGATGACAGTGCTGTTGATCGGTGTGCATTAGTCAATGTATTGCAAAACTTGGGGCACGAGGTGGATGAGTGTGACAGTACCGATCACGCTCTGCCCAAAATTGAGGCGGGAAACTACAACTTAGTGTTTTTAGATGTGGTTATGCCTGGCCAGGATGGCTACAAATTTTTGCGTTCCCTCCGACTCAATCCCTCTACCGCAGAACAATATGTGGTCTTCTGCTCTAGCAAAAAAACGCCCCTAGAGGTGAACTACGGTCTCAAACGGGCGGGAGCCAATGATTATCTGACGAAGCCCGTGACGAATGAAACAGTCGGAGAAGTTTTACAACGATTGAGTGCTTAGGGGAGATTTAAATGTCAGCCGCTGTCACTTCACCAATCCCCCCAGTATCGCAACACGATCGATATATTTTGACTCAAGTCGGGTCATGGGTGCTTGTGCTGCCAACTCGTTGGGTGACTGAAATCCTCCGAGTTCAGCGATCGCGAATTTTAGCCCTACCGTTTTATTCTGCGCCATTGATCGGCGTCACTCATCACAATAGCCACATCCTGCCGTTGGTTTCTGCTTATCAAGTTTTGCAGACTGAAGAAGCGAATCTGCGGGAAACCTCAACGATTATTCATCTGAGTGAGGCGGCGGGTTCCCTCCAAAATGTGGGTCTGGTGGTCGATAAAGCCCTTGGCAGTAAAAGCCGGGAAATGCTGCCAGATGCTTTGTTTGAAACAACAGCCTTACATCCTGAGGGAACAGCAGGAATGGTTTGCCTCCAGAATGATTGGTTTTCCCCGGATTTGTGGCACCCTCAAGTTTAAGTCCGTCAGGATTGCGTCCTGATCCAGTTCACCTTTGCGCCAACAAGACTTGCGTCTCGTTGATGGTTATCAATTTACTGTATTCAGATTTTGCTTATGAACTCTGGTCAACCTCAACCCAACGTCTCAGAACAGACCTTCTCGGTTGAACGCGAGTCTACTCCAATGGTTGCTTCTCCAGCGAAGCGTGCTCAGACGTTTGTCCACAATCACTTAATCGGTACGATTACGGCAACGGTTGTGGGCAGTCTGTTGCTGACGGGCATCTCCAGTTGGAATATTTGGAGTATTTATCGCAGTTTCGGAGAGACCGTCAGCCGCCAGTTTGAACTACAAAAGCGCACAGGTCAAATCGCCCATTATGATGAAGTCCTGACGATGTCTGCTCGGATGGCAGCCAGTACAGGCAATCTGCAGTGGCAAGAACGGTATGACCAATTTGTGCCGCTGCTGGATGAGGCGATTGGTGAGACCCTGGAGAATGTGACGCCAGCGATTCGCACAGAAGCCAGCAAGACGGATGCCGCCAATACTCGCCTGATCGAATTGGAAACCCAGGCTTTTGAACTGGTCGAAGCGAAAAAGGCCCCAGAAGCGTTACAGCTTCTACTCGGGAATGAATATAGCCAGCTCAAGGCGCAATATGCCGAGGGAAATCAACGGGTTTTAAACCAAATTGACGCGTTAATTCAGCAGCAGTTGCAAGCGTATCAGCAACAGTTGACCGCTTCCATCGCCTTTGCGAGCATTGCCTTCCCTCTGTTGTTAGCGGGCTGGATTTTGGTATTATCAGCCGTTCGAAGCTACATCCGTGAGCGGCAAGCAGCGCAGGAGTCGGTTAAGCAGTCCCAGCTTGATCTGTTGGTCCTTAATAGTCAACTCCAGGAAGAAATTGAGTCGAGAACGGCACAAGAGGAGGCCGTTCGCAAAGATAATGACCAACTGCAAGAAGATATTATCGCGCTGCTAGATGTGGTGGCGACGGTGGAAGAGGGAGATTTGACCACGCAAGCGACCGTAAATGAGCGAGCGACTGGATTGATTGCCGATACTCTGAATCGACTGATTGAAGAGTTAGGCGGTATTTTGCAGCAGGTGGCTACCACGACTCGCCAAGTTTCGACCAGTAGTCATCAGCAGAAAGATATCTCTGAGGTTGTGGCTCAAAATACTGAGCAGCAATCGCAAGAGGTGATGCAAGTGCTGGGGTTGGTCGATGATGTACGGTCCTTTGCCAACAACGCAGCCCAACAGTTGTCGGCGACCAATCAATCTCTGGTGACTCTCAATACGGCGGTCGCTGAAGGACAAATCGAGATTGGGACCTTGAGCCAAGATATTGAAGTGTTGCAACAGGGGAGCGATCGCATCGTTCAGCAAATGAAAACCCTGGGTGAGTTTGTGGGTCTAACGGATCAATTTGTCCATGACCAAGGCGATATTGCGGAACAAACCCAAATGTTGGCCCTGAACGCTGCCCTGGTTGCGGCCCGTGCCTCTGAGCAAACCGATCCGAAGAAATTTGCGGCGGTGGCCCAGGAATTTGAATCCATTGCGAACCAAGTGAGTCAGCTGGCGCAGCAGACGAACGAGGGACTCGGGTCCCTTGAACAACGAAGTGTTCAAATTCACCGAGTGGTGGCAGATGTCGATGCCGATGTGCAGCGTCTAGGTGGCGTCGTGGACGACTTTACCCAAGGGTTTCGCCATACCCAAGAGGTGTTTCAGACGGTTCAGGACGTGACGGGACAGGCGGTGGAGTCGGGTGAGACCGTGACTCAAACCAGTCAAGAGATTGTGCAGACCTCTGAAAAAACCGCGATGACGATGGCTGCCATTGCCCAGCTCTCGACTCAAATTGCCAGCCAATCTGAAAATGCCCAGCAACTGGCGGATACCATGAATCAGCTCTCGAGTGACCTGTTGGGCAAGGTGCAAGTCTTTCAGCTGCCAACAGCAGATGATGACAGCCGTCTGGACGCCAATGAGAGCCTCCCAGACAATGCCCCTCCCCAACCTGAGACAACCGTATCAGAGTCTGCTGTTGCGGTTTAGAGCATATCACTCAATTATTGCCCCCCTTTGGTCTACTGAAACTAGGTAAGTATGATGACGAACGACCCATCGCTTTCTTTTATCCCTGAAGACGATCCTTTGGCGCAGATCAATTCTGAGCATCCCTTCAAGCCCCTGAATGCGGAAGAGGATCTGGAGCAATTGGATGCGGATGGTACACAGATGGGTGTGGAAGCGGCTCTTAACCCCCTAGATGAGACGGATGATTCTGGGCAAGTCTTGACGGAGTCCAAGCCTGAGCAAATACCAGCGAAGGTCGTTGTCCGAGAAGAGATTGATCAGGACTCCTGGTTGCAGGATATCCAACGCCAGCTACAGAGACGTTTAGGGGGAACAGTGGTGGCGGCTGTATTGGTCAGCCTGGCACTCACGGGTATCTCAGCATGGAATATTTGGCGAATTAATCAAGGTTTGCAAACGACACTGGCCAAGCAGCTTAAGCTGCGGGAGCAAAGTGGTTCAATTATTCATTTAGACGAAGTGCTAACAATGTCAGCACGGATGGGTGCTAGTACAGGGGAGAAACGGTGGCAAAGCCGCTATGAAACCTATGTTCCCCAACTCGATGCAACCATTCAGGCGGTGCTGGAGGAACTCCCTGTTTCAGAGCAATCTAATCCAGCACAAACGGATGCAGCGAACCAGAAGCTGGTCGCCTATGAAGAACAGGCCTTTGAACTGGTCAACAACAAGCAAGCCCCCCAGGCGCTAAAATTATTGCTTAGCCCAGAATATGAAGAGCAAAAGCGCATCTATAATGACGGAATTCAGGGCACCCTGGTTACGATTCGATCGAAGGTGGATGCTGAGCTAAGCCTCTATCGACAGCGGCTCACCTGGTCTTTGACGTTTGCCGTGATTAGCTTGGTGGTTTTGGCCTTAACTGGGGTTATCCTCTACCTGACGGTGCGAGGGTATATCCAAGAACGTAAGCGCTCTCAAACGGCCCTAGAAAGCTCTCAAGCAAACTTGCTAGAGTCCAACCAGGCCTTGGAAAGTCAGATCACCCAGCGGACGGCGCAAGAACAGCAGATTCGAGCTGAAAGTGAGCTACTGCAAGAGGATGTGGGCCATATTCTAGATGTGGTTTCAGCAGTCGAATATGGCGACTTAACCATTGAAGCGGAGGTGAATGAGCGGGCAACTGGATTGGTTGCAGATACCTTGAACCGCTTAATTGAGTCGTTGCACCGAATTATGGCGGTGGTTTCCTCTACGGCTGTTCAAGTCACGGATAATGCGGATCAGCTAGAGAGATTGGCGGTGGAAACCGCAGACCGGAGCCAAACCCAAACCCAGTCGGTTGCGGATGTGCGATCGCTGATGGAAAACGTGAATACCCTGACGGAAAACTCCCGTGACCAGGCGACCTCCACCGAAACAGCACTGGAGCTGGCCAAACAAGCGGTTGAGACCGGTCAACAAGAGATGAATGAAATGGTGCAGGGGATTTCCAGTCTAGAAGAAGGGACCGATCAGATTGTAAAACGGACTCAGCTCTTGAACGAGTTTGTTGATCTCGCCTCCCAGTTCTCTAAAGATCAAAAACGGGTGGCGTCCTTAACACGGGTGTTGGCGTTGAATGCGTCCATGCTGTCTACTCGGGCAGTGAAGGAAAAAGACCCAGCCCAATTTGCCAGCATTGCCAAGGAGTTTGAAATTGTCTCCCGCCAGGTGAATGACTTAGCCTCAGAAACCAATCAAACCTTAGCCCAGCTCCAACAACGAACCGACCAAATTCAAACCGTCACCTCTGGTCTCAACCAAGATGTGAGTGACATTAACCAACTGGTTCGCAAGTTTACCAACGAGGTGGAGCAGTCGCGACAAGCATTTACCAATATGCAAGCTGCAACCGATCAAGTTGCCCAAGCTGGCCAGCAGGTGAAGCAAGCAAACGAGGATATTTTTGAAGCAGTCCAAAGTACCTTGATTGCCACCCAAACCATTTCTCGTGAGGCAGAAGATACCTTATCCCAGGCCAATATCACTCGTGAACAAGCAGCCTCAATGGGAGAGTTAGCTCGGACCCTGACTAATATGGTGGAGTTCTTCCAGTTAAATGCTGGAACCGAGTCCGAGGTCATAGAAGTTGAAGCAGAACCGACAGCAGCAAACTTGCCGCTGGCCGTTGTTGCTGACGCATAAGCCAACAACCCATGACCTGACGTTTCTCCCCATCAGAACAACCACCCCTTTTGCCTCTGTAGAGATATGATGACTGACCCCGATTTCTCACAACCCTTGCCAATATCTCCCTTGAATAGTGATCCTGAGGCTGAGCTGCAGAGAGAACTGCAAGCCATGTTTGAGATTGACAGTCAAGAACATCTGCAGACCTATTTTCAGCTAACTCAGCAGCTCAACCCCAATAGTTGGGTTGCGGATATCCAGAATATCTACCGAGCCATCCATACAATTAAGGGCAGCGCTGTAACGGTTGGAGCCGACGCCGTTCTCCATGCGGCCATGGTTCTGGAAGATTTACTCTCTGATCTACGCTATTTAGAAGAGGCTCCCCCCCTCGAAAATGGGCATCTCCATCAAATGTTGTTGGAAGCGGGTGAGCTGCTCGGCAGTTGTTTGGAACTATCTGGCTCTGACGGTTCCTCAGTCGAACCCACCGTCAATCGGATTAAGACACTCCATGAACAGATTCAGGCTCAATACATTCCCAACTGGGATGAACTCACTCAGGTCCATCAAGAATTTGCCGAGCAAGGCTTTGACCTAGTGGTTCTGGAGCTAGAAATGGCGGTTAATCAGCTTGCGGATCAAGCGGTTCCGATCCCAACGCTCGCGACTGCCCAACAAATGCTGGCCCAGCTGCAGCAAATCGGTCAGGATCTTCAACTCGCAGAAGATTGGTCTACCCTGTTGCAGAGTGCAACCCAGTTGCAGCAGTTGCCGATTGCTCAATGGTGGCGTCAGCAATGGCCGATTTATTTTGATCTACTCAAGCAATGTGCAAAGCAGAGTGGTCAATTAACCCCTGCTCAACAAGAGACTTTATCCTCCCTCGTCGCTGAGCCGCCCTTTGCAGACAGTGCATCCCCATCGATCACTGCACCACCGCAGGTTGCGGATGGAGACGTTGAGGAGACCTTAGAACTCGCGTTGGAGACAGATCTGGCTGCCAACTTAGATATGGCAGACTTCAGTTTTGATGACTTAGATCCAGATTTAGCCCTTGATTTAGATGCTATGACCCCCGAGCGCCTGGAAACACCAGCCGCCCAGGTGGATGATAACTTGATCACAGCCCCAGACAGCACTGAGCAAGAGTATATTGCTGATTTTGCTGATCTATCGGATGAGTTTCTGGAAGAAGCGGCGGGTATTGACTTTGAAAGCCTATTAGAGTTCGACCTAGCAGAGGACTCTGAGGAGAGTCCTGCAGCAGACTCAGAGCAGAGGGTTGATCCTAAAATGACGTTGCCGGGTCTCTTCCCTACCCCTTCTCAGCCTGCCCATGCGTCTACGGCTCCTACTAAGGTTCCCGCTGTTGAGAGCAAAAAAGAGGAAGTCAAAAAGGATATTAAAATTCCTGTGCCCTTAACCCGGCTGAGCCAGTCCTCCCAGCAGGTGGTTGAGACGCTGCTGACGGCTCGGGCGGCCTTCAATGAATCTTCTATATTGCAATCTCAACTGGCCCAGTTGACCACTCTGACCCAAGAAAGTGCGCAGTATATTTCTCGATTGCGACAACTCCAAGATGACTATGCCCTGCTTCGTGATATCAGTGATGTGCAGGAGTCGGACAGTGGTCTCACCCTAGAGCGATATCGCCAGGGCTATACGACCATTAACCGACTGTTAGAAAATATTTTGCGGATGTCTGAGTTGGGAGCAGAGTTGGAAGGAATGTCCCTGCAGACGGTGGGCAACTTAGACAAACTCAATCGCAATATCTCGCAGCTCAAAGACGGGATTGAAACCAGCCGATTGGTGCCTTTCCGTAACCTAACGCTGCGAGCCCGAGCCATTCTTCGGGACTTGACCAATCGCTATGGCAAGCCTGCTCGCTTAAACATTCAAGGTGAACTGGTGGAAATGGATGCAGGGGTGGTGCAACAGCTGGAACCGGCTCTCCTACATTTGCTGCGGAATGCTTATGATCACGGCATTGAAACCACAGAGGAGCGATTGCAACAGGGTAAACCTGTGGAAGCCACCATCCAAGTGACGCTGGAGAGACATGGCAATTTGTACCGATTATTGTTGCAAGATGATGGTCGGGGAATCAATGCCCAGAAAGTGAGTCAACTTGCCCAAGAGCGCGGTTTTGACCTGACGCAGACTCAAACGCCTGCTGAATTGGTTGCGGTTCTCTGTCAGCCTGGATTCAGTTCTCGCAGCACAGTGAGTGAAGTGTCTGGGCGAGGGGTCGGTATGGATGTGGTGGCCAGCCAAATTGTTAGTATTGGTGGTCGTCTGCTGCTAGATACCCAGGTGGGCCAAGGCACAACCTTTACGATTGAAATTCCTGCCCCCCAGCTTCTGGTGCCCTGTGTTCTTTTGCAAGTGGGTGAGCGGACGGTTGCCCTGCCCACGGATGATGTTCAAGAGATTATGATGGCGGGTGTGATGAACATCCAACCTGCGGACGGAGATGCTCCCAAATGGCAGATTACTACGGGGCATACATCGACTCCAGGCTACGCCTTATCTACCTTCTGGCAACAGCCAACGACCTTGTCTGACACCACCATCTGTGTGCGTACGCAGCTTCCAGGAGACAACGCGGATGTCTGGCTGATTGCAGATGATCTGTTGGGTCAGGAAGAATTACTGATTCAGCCCCTTCCCCACCCCTTAGTCAGTCCATCGGCCTTATTGGGCGTCAGTTTACAAGCGGATGGTTGTTTATTAAATGTCTTAAATCCTATTGCCCTAGCTGAGACCCTAGCTACGCAGTCTTCGATCACCAGACCTGAGGCTGAAAAGGAAAACCCGCAGCTGCCTGATGCCGTCCAAACGATCTTGGTCGTTGATGATGCAGCGCTGATGCGTCGACGGTTGGAAAGTAGTCTGAATACCTATGGGTTTGTCACCTTTACCTGTAGTGATGGCCAAGAAGCCTGGCAATGGTTGCAAACTAACGGCATCCCCGATCTGATGATTACAGATGTTGAGATGCCGAATATGGATGGTTTCACCTTAATTGACCGTTGTCGCCAGTCAGAGATGGAGATGCCCATTCTGGTGGTGTCTTCCCGACTGTCGGAAGAGTGGGGCAAAGAGGCTGAGCGGCTCGGTGCTAACGACTATCTGAATAAAGGGTTCTCAACACCAGAACTGATTAATCGGGTGAAGGCTCATCTCAATTAACGTGAGTTCGACGAAGAAATAGGGCATGAGAAAAGGCTGGGGCATATATTTGCAGTATGTCGTACCGCTTTACCTCAGCCATGTCTATCAGCTTAC
>NZ_JANQOY010000234.1 GCF_028285565.1 Acaryochloris sp. IP29b_bin.148 | reverse complement strand
ATTGGCATATACCCCTCTTGGCTGGCTGGCTTGGGTATCTGCCATTATGGATTAGCCAATTCTTCCGATTACATCTCAACATTTAGCGGAAACTAGAGGGGAAAGACTGACGTATTTCTAACTCAGCAGAATGGGCCATCATTTATGGATGATGGCTAGACCTTCAACGCTTCAAAATTTGGGAGGTTGGTAAATGGTTAAGAGGACCAGAACACCTCATATCTGAATCAATGGCAATCCACAGGTACGTTCGGCTCGACTCATTCGATGGCCTAGCCAAAGTGCTTCAACGGCTTATAAGCCCTCTGAGTTCTCTTAGCATTTTGTAACCTTGGCCCGATCGCAGTACAGTAAAGAGGTAAAAATACTTATTTAATCGGCATTTAGAAGCGTTAATAGTATGAAGCACTTAAGTATGAGAAATATTGCCCTAACCGCTACCGTTACGGCTTCGTTGGTGGCTTCGTTCCCTCTCGTTGCAGCCAGTAATAGCGCTGACCTCACGCCTAATCCTGAACATCTCCAGCAGCTACTCGCCACCAAAACCTGTGATGGATGTAATTTACAGGGTGCTGATTTAAAAGACCGAAATCTTAAAGGGGCTAACTTGCAAGGGGCTAACTTACAAGGGGCCAACCTGCAAGGAGCCGATCTGGATGATGCCAATTTAGAGAGTGCGAATCTGCACGCAGCGAATTTGCAGAAAGCGACCCTCCGTCGAGCCAGTCTGATTACGACGCTGAAACAAGCGACTAATTTGCAAGACGCCAATTTAGCGAAGGCGACCTTGACCAAGGCTAAACTCAAGGGGGTTGACCTGCGTCGAGCCAATCTGGTCGAGGCGATTTTAGAGGATGTCGATTTTAGCGTGGCTGTGGTTGAGACCACTCAGGGAAATCGTCGTGTCTACTTTAGTGATCTCAGAGCGGCTAACTTCAGTAAAAGCAACCTGAGAAATGCAACGCTGAACCAAGTGTATTTAGAAGATGCCAATCTCAGTCAGGCCAATATGAAGGGGGCTAGTCTAAAGCAGGCCCAGCTCAAATACACCAACCTCAATGGCGCCAAATTGAACAACGCCGATTTGCGCAAAGCTTCATTGGAAAGTGTAAATTTGAGCAGTGCCGATTTAAGTAGTGCGCATCTAGGCAAAATTGCCATGACCGATGTCAATTTGAGGGATGCTAATCTCAGTAATGCTGATTTGAGTGGGGCCAGACTGTGCAAGATGGATATCCCTGCCTCGGTCCAGCCCTACTCAGGCTGCTAAACCTATGGCTGAGCGGTGCCTTCTGGTAAGGTTGCGCCCGTGAGGATGGCATCTGTGAGCTTGACGTTCTTGAGGTTGGCACCGCTTAAGTCCGCATCCTGCAAGTTAGCGCCGCTCAGGTCGGCCCCTTGCAGGTTGGCACCCGATAAGTTGGCTGAAAATAGATCGGCCCCATTCAGCTTGGCCCCTTTAAGGTTGGCTTCTCCTAAATTGACCCCGCGCAGTTTGGCTTGTTGCAATTGAGCCCCTTTGAGGTTGGCTGCACTCATCCGACTACTACGCAGGTCGGCCCCAATCAGGTTTGCTCCCCTTAAATCAGCTTGGCTCAAATCGGTCACGCTCAAGTTGGTCGTTTGCAAATTGGCATCGGACATTTTGGCTTGAATCAGTTTTGCGCCGGTGAGATTGGCTGCATTGAGGTTGGTGTTCTCTAACCTAGAGAAAATTAAATTCGCACCCTGCAAGTTGGTGACGCTTAAATCCATGCCGTTGAAGTTGGCTCTGGATAAGTCACAGCGAATGCATCTGCGGGTATTCAATAGCTCTTGAATATGTTGGGGGAGTTCGGCACGGGCGGGCAGTGCGATCGCAGCCACACCAGCGGCCAAAATTAAATGTTTATAGTTCATGGGATTAATCGGATAGTTTTTCAGGTTTGTCTTCAATAAAGCCTCGGGCAGGTCCTAAATCCCAGCGTTTACGGCTTTTGGCCACCGTGACCCAATAATTAAAACGATCGCGCACGGTACCGAAGGAATAGACCAGACAGGTTTGGGTGGGACAGTGGAAGGAAAATTCCCCTTTCTTTTGCGTCGAAGTGGTTTTGTAGCCCTCTTTGTCGGTAATTTGGGGCAAGAATTGCTGATCGAGCTGTGTAAATAGGGTCCAAGCCTCAACGGGCTTTTCCAGGGTTAACCGAGCCCGAGTCAAGTTTAATTGCGCTTGGCGTAGCTCAGTGGTCAATTTAGTGGCAAGGGCGTTGCAATCGTTCTGGGGATAGCAGGGAATGTAGTGAATGACATTATCTTCCAGAGGGGCATCGCTATCATTAAACACAGCATATTGATAGCCCGCGATCTTACCGGCTGCTTGTGCGGGGGCAGCGATCGCAAAAGTGCCTAACAAGAGACCTGTGATCACATATTGTTTGTTCATCTTCATCTAATGAATTTTTTATTAACGATATGTTTACTTTCTGTAATCTTTGCAGTTTTTGGGGTTCCTGTCACGATACTGGCGACAGATCCTGATCAAGAATGAAGTTAGAAAGCAGGATACGCGCGCACAAGCTCTGTACATCGGCATGGCAAAGTTCCGATTTTTGATTCGATACCGGATGATGGTATTGCTTGCGATCGCAGCGCTCGTGATTGCCCTAGCAATCCTCTGGAAACAACCTCACTGGGTGATCGATCGCTTATCGGCCGTTATCTGCCCCGGTGCCGTTTACTATGTGCCCATGGAGCAACCCGTGGTGGCGCTGACGATAGATGACGGCCCTGATGATCAGCAGATCGGAGCGGCTAACACGACTCAAAAAATCCTAGATGTCCTCGCCCAACATCAGACTAAAGCAACTTTTTTCTTGATTAGTAGTAGGGTATTGCCCCAGAACCAACATTTAATCGCCATGATGCGGCGTCAAGGTCATGAGTTGGGCAATCATCTTACGGTTGATGAACCGAGTATCAATCTCTCTCTGCCTGAGTTCACCTCTGCCTTGCAAACCGCAGAACAGCAGATCCAGGCAGCAGCAGATAGTAATATCTCTCTGCGGTGGATGCGTCCAGGCAGTGGCCGATGCAACCCAGAGATGGCCCAGATTGCTCAGCAACAAGGCTATAAAATTGCCCTAGGCTCGCTATGGCCCTACGACACCACCTTGCCCTCGTCTAAGTTTGCCGTGCAACAAATTTTGGCCAATGTCCAACCCGGTAGCATTATTGTTCTGCACGATTATGGCCCTAATGGAGACTGGGGAAACCGCACGGTTGAAACGCTCACCCAACTTTTACCTCAGCTCAAACAGAAAGGATACTCGGTGGTTACGCTATCGGAATTGCTCAAGTGAGAAGAGATGACAAACTGATAGGTCCAAGCTCTATGGTCTTACTCAGTCTGTAGGACTGGATTCTTGACTTTGACCGCTGTCTCTTCCGGCTTATCTGATATGGGAAACGCCAGAATGTCTTTTATATCTGGATTCTCGACCAGTCCTTGCAAGCGATGGAGCTGATTATCTGTAATAGCAATACCCACTTGAGCTTGGACGTATTCTTATTGGTTCGCTCAATTTAAACCAAGCCGCTACATACGGTTGCAATTTAAGGGAGTCGCGCTTACCCAAAAATACTACCGAAAAATTCTACGGCCTCTTTGAGGGACGTAATAAACGTGTCAATCTCTGTGCGAGTATTGTAGAAATAGAGACTGGCTCTGGCCGTAGACGGCACTTTCAGATGCCGATGTAAAGGCTGAGTACAGTGATGTCCGGCCCGTATCGCTACCCCCGCTTGATCCAAAAGCGTTGAGAGATCATGGGGATGCACATCCCCTGCGGTAAAGGCAGCCAATGCCGCTC
The DNA here is from genome assembly GCF_028285565.1 of Acaryochloris sp. IP29b_bin.148. Taxonomy (GTDB): domain Bacteria; phylum Cyanobacteriota; class Cyanobacteriia; order Thermosynechococcales; family Thermosynechococcaceae; genus Acaryochloris. The sequence continues at coordinate 16,593 of NZ_JANQOY010000234.1, read as the reverse complement.
GACCTGTTCCATCTGTATTGGGCTGAGGACCATAGATCTGCACCTCAGGAATCTCCCGCAGTCGCTTAAACAGGTAAGCCGTTAACTCTGCTTCATAGGCATGAATCTTATCCATACCAATTTGGCTTAAGTAATCAACTGCTGCCCCTAGGCCCACCGCTTCACCAATAGCAGGGGTGCCCGCCTCAAACTTATGGGGTAAATCCGCATAGGTGGCATGGTCTAGGAAGACATCGGCAATCATTTCACCGCCACCCAAGAAAGGGGGCATACTGCGGAGCAAATCCAGCTTGCCATAGAGGAAGCCAATGCCCGTAGGGGCGCACATTTTATGGCCAGACGCTACTAGCCAATCGCAGTCCATCTTTTGGACATCGATAGGCATATGGGGGACGCTCTGGCAGGCGTCGATCAGCACTTTGGCATTGTATTGGTGTGCGATCGCAACAATCTCTTCCACCGGATTTACACAGCCCAAGGTATTGGAGACATGCACCACACTCACCAGCTTGGTGCGGTCATTCACCAGGGTTTTAAACTGCTCTAAATCAAAGGCTTGGTCCTCATCCAGCTCCACAAACTTGAGTACCGCTCCGGTTTTCTGGGCCACCCACTGCCAGGGAATCAAATTACTGTGATGTTCCATCACCGTCAGGATGACTTCATCGCCAGCCTTGAGGTTATTCATTCCCCAGCTATAGGCCACCAGGTTAATCCCTTCACTGGCATTGCGGGTATAGACAATCTCTTGCCGAGACGCTGCATTGACAAAGGCAGCCACCTTATCCCGTGCCCCTTCATAGGCATCCGTGGCCCGGCTACTAAGGGTATGGACCCCACGGTGGACATTGGCATTATCCTGCTCGTAATAAGCCTGCAGTGCCTCCAAGACAGCAGTCGGTTTCTGAGAGGTGGCCGCACTATCCAAATAGACCAAGGGACTTTCCTGAATTTGCTGGTGCAAAATGGGAAAGTCAGGACGAACCTGAAGGGCTAGAGACTTTTCTTGGATGGCAATCATAGGTGCAGAATCACGAATCTAACGTATTTGGGACAACACAGCGTTCAGCAAAGTCTGGCGCTGCTCAGCAATGGGCAATTGATCAATAATTTCCGCCGCAAACCCTTCCACCAGCAAATCGCAAGCGCTATTGCGGTCTAACCCCCGGCTTTGTAGATAAAAGACTTCTTCATCGTCAAGCTGACTGACCGTGGCCCCGTGGGCGCACTTAACGTCATCGGCAATAATTTCTAGCTGGGGTTTGGTATCCACCCGCGCCTTAGCCGATAGCAGCAAATTGCGGCTCAGCTGGCTAGCATTGGTCTGCTGGGCCAACTTGGGCACAAACACTCGGCCATTAAACACCGCCCGAGCGCGATTATCGACAATGCACTTATGCAATTGCTGAGCTGTACAGTGGGGACCGGTAAAGGATAGATCAGAATGGGTGTCGGCTACCTGCTGATCCACCGCTAGGGTCAATCCATTGAGGGTGGTATCCGTCTGTTCCGCCGTAGGCACCACCACGGGGTTATGGCGGGACATCTGTCCCCCCAGACTCAAACTAGTCAGAGCATAGCGACTATCACGATCCTGGGACACTGATGTCATACCGATATGAAAGGCTGCTTTAGCATCCCGCTGAATTCGGTAGTGGTGAAGCTGAGCATTTTGCCCCAAGCCCACTTCCGTCACCGCGTTCGTAAAGTAAGACGCTGTTTTGACCGCTGCATATTCTTCAATCAAGGTAGCCGCGCTATTGGCTTCAGCTATCACCAGCCCCCGAGGTGAGGTGATTATCGGTGTATCCCCTGTGGTCAAGTACAACAGATGGATGGGGGCTTCAATCACCTGATTTTTGGCAATGCGTAAGACGGCAACATCGGCAAAGCTAGCGGTGTTTAGAGCCGTAAAGACTTCTGACATTCCCGGCTGCTGTCCTAGCTCAGGTAGGTTGCCTGCATCCGCTAGGGTACTGACGCTTAACCCCGTAGGCAAATTATCGATGGCCGATAAATTAGGGGCAAACCAGCCATTCACAAAGACCAGCCGCACAGGAGCCTCTGCCAAGATAAAGGCGTCAATCTCTTCTAGGGTCAGCGATGCAGTAGTAGGTGCGGTAAAAGCCGTTTTGTACAGACCTGATAGATCTGTAAATCGCCAGTTCTCATCTCGATTACTGGGCAGGCACCGCTCTTGGACGATACTGAGGGCACTCTCTCGTATTTTTTCCAGTCCCTTCGGCTTGGGACGTTGGGCCAGGAGATGGGTTAAATAGGCTTGCCGATCCTGGGCTGCTGAGGAGCTAGGTGCGACGGCTTCAGGGTTTACTTCTACGGTCATTAGACTGCCACCTCAGCCACATCTTCTGCTTTCACCCAGTCATAGCCTTTGGCTTCCAGCTCTTGGGCCAGTTCCTTGCCACCCGTGGTCAAGATTTTGCCTTCGGCCATCACATGCACAAAGTCAGGGACGATATAGTCCAGCAAGCGCTGATAGTGGGTAATCATCAGGGTGGCGTTTTCGGGCTTAGCCAATTGGTTGACGCCATTGGCGACAATCTTCAGGGCATCAATATCTAGGCCAGAATCCGTTTCATCTAGGATGGCTAAAGTCGGTTCTAGCAGGGCCATCTGCAAGATCTCATTGCGCTTCTTTTCCCCACCAGAAAAGCCTTCATTGACGCTGCGATCTAAGAAGGCTGGGTCCATTTTGACCACGTCTAAGCGTTCCCGCACCAAATCATCAAAATCAAAAGCGTCTAGCTCTTCTAGACCTTCATGCTGGCGCTTGGAATTAAAGGACACCCGCAGAAAGTCCAAATTGCTCACCCCAGGAATTTCCAAGGGATATTGAAAAGCCAGAAACACACCGGAGCGGGACCGTTCTTCTGGTTCTAGTTCCAGTAGGTTCTGCCCCTTATAAATGACCTCGCCGCCAGTCACTGTATAGGCGGGATGTCCAGCTAAGACCTTAGAAAAGGTACTTTTTCCCGATCCATTCGGACCCATAATGGCATGGATTTCTCCTGCCTTGATTTCGAGATTTAACCCCTTCAGAATGGGCGTTCCATCCACATCTGCCGTCAAATTACGGACCGACAGAATCACGTCGCTATTGTCAATAATCACGCCTGAACCTCTAACTGCGTCTAACGTCTAGTACTGCTTTGGTGGGAAACCTTATCCCACACTTCCTTCTAACTTCAGGCTTAAAAGCCGATCGGCTTCTACGGCAAATTCCATCGGCAGTTGATTAAACACATCCTGACAGAAGCCGCTAATCATCATCGACACGGCATCTTCTACGGAAATCCCCCGCTGGGCAAAGTAGAAGAGTTGGTCTTCTCCAATCTTGGAGGTGGAAGCTTCATGCTCCACTTTCGTTTGGTTATTTTGCACCTGGATATAGGGGAAGGTATTGGCCTCGGCATCACTGCCAATCAGCATGGAATCACACTGGGAGTAATTGCGAGAGCCATCGGCCTTAGGCCCCATCCGCACCAAACCGCGATAGCTATTTTGAGAGCGGCCTGCGGAAATGCCCTTGGAGATAATCGTGCTGCGGGTGTTTTTGCCCACATGGATCATCTTGGTGCCCGTATCGGCCTGCTGCAGATTGTTGGTCAAGGCCACGGAGTAGAACTCACCCACGGAGTTATCCCCCACCAACACACAGCTGGGATATTTCCAGGTGATAGCCGATCCGGTTTCTACTTGGGTCCAAGAGATCTTGGAGTTCTTACCAGCACAGAGACCCCGCTTGGTCACAAAGTTATAAATCCCACCGTTGCCATTTTCATCCCCTGCAAACCAGTTCTGGACCGTGGAATATTTAATGTCGGCATCATCCAGGGCGACCAGTTCCACCACGGCTGCGTGGAGCTGATTGGTATCAAACATGGGGGCGGTGCAGCCTTCTAAGTAGCTGACTTGACTGCCCTCTTCCGCAATAATTAGGGTGCGCTCAAACTGGCCTGCCCCTTCGGTATTAATCCGAAAATAAGTGGACAGCTCCATGGGGCACTTAACGCCTTTCGGAATATAGACAAAAGAGCCATCGCTAAACACTGCCGCATTCAGAGCCGAGAAGAAATTGTCGTTAATGGGAACGACGCTTCCCAGATATTTTTCGACAAGGTCAGGATAGTCGTGGAGGGCCTCGGAAATGGAGCAGAAAATCACCCCTACCTTGGCCAAATCTTTGCGAAAGGTGGTGGCCACAGAGACACTATCAAACACCGCATCCACAGCCACATTACTGAGTCGCTTTTGCTCTGATAAGGGAATGCCCAGTTTATCGAAGGTTTCGAGCAGCGCTGGATCCACATCATCCAAACTCTTTTTCTTCTCTTGCTCTTTAGGAGCGGAGTAGTAGGTGATGTCCTGGTAATTAATGGCCGGATAGTCCACATGGGGCCAAGTGGGCTCTTTCATCTTGAGCCACTGGCGATAGGCCTTGAGCCGAAACTCCAGCATAAAAGCCGGTTCTTCCTTTTTGGCCGAGATCAAGCGAATCACGTCTTCGCTCAGTCCCTTAGGAATGGTTTCAACTTCAATATCCGTGACAAAGCCGTATTTATAGGGTTGATTAACCAGATTCTCAACGGATGCGGTCATGGGGGGTGTTCTCTCAGAGCAAGTGGCGCGCGTGTATAATCAAAAAACAACACGTGTGTTGTTCAATCTCATCATAGAGTACTTTAACAACATTTATGTTGTCAAAGTCGGGAGAAATTGTTGTAATAGGTTAAACCGCTCCTTGGGATTGGCCCTTCAAAAACCAATGTTGATTTCTGCTTGGACATCTCAATTGTGAACACCACTTCTTCCACAAAACAAGATATCCTTCAGCATTTGCTCAAGCAGGGTCAAGCCAATACCCACGAGCTAGCGGAGCAGCTCCAGGTAACGCCTCAAGCAATTCGTCGCCATCTTAAGGACTTAGAATCAGAAGGACTCATTTTATTTGAGAGCGTTCATGCCGGGACTGGACGCCCCCAGCATATGTATCAGTTGAGTCGGGCAGGGCGAGATCGCTTCCCGGATCACCACGATACCTTTGCGATCGATTTACTCGATACCCTCTCAGAAACCGTGGGTCAGGACCAAATGCGGGTGATTCTCCGCAAACAGTGGGAGCGTAAAGCCCTGGAATATCAACAAAAATTAGGCCCAGGTACCCTAGCAGAACGGGTGGCCAAACTGGTCAAACTGCGAGAAGCCGAAGGCTATATGGCCGAATACTACCCCATTCCCGAAGATACTGACCCTATGAAAGCGACGCGGTTTATTCTCACGGAATATAACTGCGCGATTTCCCAGGTGGCTGAGACCTTTCCAAGCGTGTGTGACAATGAGCTGGAAATGTTTGCCATTGCCCTGAAAGATTGCCAGGTGGAACGCACCCACTGGCTCGTCAATGGTGAACATCGCTGTGGATACTTGATTGAAGCAGATTAGTGCAGTCTATTGCACCTAAAATTTGTTTTCACACCTATTAATTCATACCTCAACAATGGCAGAACTTCCCCAATCCTTGAGTGGCCTGCTCACCCTCGAAGAAAATGCCCAAATCGACCAAACGCTACTTCCCACACGAGAGCGATTCTCGATTCGACTAACGGTTTACTGTTGGCGATACTTGCAGCAACTGAGTGAAAAACTGCAAACTCCGATTGAATCCCTAAAGTCCGAACAAATCCATGAGTGGGTTGCGAAAGATACCCAATTGCAAGAGGGGCAACATGTGGATGCTGACTTTATGGATTGGTTTAGTCATCTGGTGACCTCATCCCTGAAGCCCTTGGATGCGATCGCACAACAACACCAAGTTCCTATCCATGACTTGACATTTGATAAAGTCATTCATTGGTATGTGCAATCCTTCGGCTAAGAAAGGGTTGCCTATCGATTGTTCAATTGAGTCTGTCCTATGAACCCGACTTTAGCCTTGATTGCGCTTCAACCTGTGGATCTGCTATGGGCACTAGGGTTAATGGCAATCGCCGTGGGCCTCTCTATTTGGCAACAACTCGATTTGACCTGGAGCTTATTGTTAGCAACAGGGCGAACGATTTTGCAGCTGATGATCATGGGCTATCTGCTGTGGTTTATTTTTGACTGGAAACATCCAGGGGCGATTTTGGCCTTGGTGGCCGGAATGTTGACCGTTGCGAGTATTGAATCTCGCAACCGCATTGGCAAGAATATCCCTTATCTGATCGCCTGGTTGTGGGGATCAATTTTTATCAGTACGGTGCTAACCCTCAGCTATACGACGGTGTTTATCTTGCAGCCTGACAATTGGTTTGACCCCCAATATTTGATTCCCTTAGCTGGGATTGTGATGGGAAATGCCATGAATGGGGCTGCGATCGCAGGGGAACGTCTGGTTAAAAGCCTCAAAGCCAATCGAAATGAAATTGAAACCCACCTCTGTTTAGGCGCCTCGCCTCAGCAAGCGATCGCCCAATATCGTCGAGAGGCCATTCGAGCCGGACTCATTCCCACTATCAATGCCATGATGGTCGTCGGCCTGGTCAAACTTCCAGGCATTATTACGGGGCAACTGCTCAGCGGAGTCAACCCACAGGAAGCAGCCTCTTATCAAATTTTGATTATGTTTATGCTGGCCTTTGCGACCCTTATTACCACGCTATTAATTGCCCAAGGCATATACCGCCAGTTTTTTAACTCCTCTGCCCAACTGACCCTTCCCTAACGCCCAACTGGGCCACAATCGTGAGGAATATGGCTACTCAGCTTTGGTTTCCAAGCCCAAGTCAAACAATATTTCCCGCACACCAGGAATGGTCTTGATTTGAGTCACGACATCACGGGCTACATCAATATCTTGGACATCACCATAGATCTGGACTGACCCACTGGCAACTGCCACAAAAATGTCGCTATTAATCTCTGATTTGATCGTGGATTTAATCTGGGTGTCGCTCAATCGTTCACTGTCAGCCTGAAACTGCACATATTCCAACCCTCGATAGCGAAGTTTGGTGGGATCAAGTTTGAGGCTTTCGTCAAAAACCCGCTGTCGCTGATCCAAGGCACTATCAGCGGCTCCCATGGCTGCCAACTGGGGCAGCGCGGAAACGCTATTGCCACATATTAAACAAATGAGGCCAGCTAGAAACACTGAACGGACGAAGCTCTGAGGCTTGAAGGGGGACAATCCTATCAAGATCAGAGTCATGGCTGTTAAGAGGAAAAATACTGAATACATGGGTTGGTATGGGTCCGCTGCAGATTAAGTAAATAAGTGTCTGTCGACTGAATGAATTTTGAATTCACGCTTTGTTCTCAGCGATCATCCCATCAACTCGCAGATCTTAACTATTACTCTGCAAATGAAATTTAGCAACACTATGAATCCCAAAACTGGCAAGCATTAGGGCATAGAAAAATTGGGGCATAGAAAATAGGTTGCATTGGCCCCAGGCGGTCCTCTTTAGCGAAGGTGACTATCGACTCCAAGATGAAGCCGCACTGCTCAACGGGGCCATACGTCAGAACATCGCTAACCCAACTTTTTGTCGCTTACTCCCCCATTGACCTTACGGCGTCGCTGCGATCTGCTCAAGAATAAGCTGGGCGAAGCGCTCTGTGCTGTTAGGGACGGCCAAGCTAAGGGCTTTCGCTGCCATTTCTTCCAGAAGTTGGGGATTTTGCAACCACTGAAGGACCATCTGCTGCAGTTGTTCTGCAGTGAGTTCATCCTGACGATACATCTGGGCGGCCCCCGCTTTCACAAACGCAGCCGCATTGAAGGCTTGATGGTCTTCCGCCGCATAGGGATAGGGAATTAAAAGGGCAGGAGTGGCTGCGATCGCAAGTTCACTCAAAGTACCTGCACCAGCCCGACTAATGGCCAAATTGGCGCGCTGCAACAAACCAGCCATATTGTCGTAGAAGGGCATCGACAGATACTGCGGATGCTGGAAGGATTGGGCATCGGGATCTTGCGTTCCGGTTAAATGAACAATCCAAGCGCCGGTTTCTAGCCATGCTGGCGCACAGGCCCGCACCAGTTTATTGACTGAGACTGCGCCCTGACTACCACCGGCCACCACCATCAGCAGCGCCTCCTTCGGGATCGGTAAATCCAGTTCACAGGGAGCAAGGAAGGCAGGGCGGACAGGGGTCCCCACAACCACCGTTTTGGCCTTAGGTAAGTATGACGTGGCGTCTTCTAACCCCAACCCCACCCCCGTACAGATGGAACTCAGCCACCGCGTTACCTTGCCAGGAATCGCATTCGATTCATGAATGACTCGCGGCAACCCTAAGGACCAAGCTGCCAAAATGGCAGGCGCGGCGATATAGCCGCCTGTGGTGAGCACGCCCTGAAAATGCCCTCGCTTCAGCAGTTGGCGAGTTTGCCAAACTGCAACCGCTAATTTACCCAGGAGAATTGGTGTTTTTGGCCCAATTCGAGTTTGTAGCCCTTCAATGGGCACCGTACGTAATGGATATTTCTGGGGGACCAGCTGGGTTTCTAAGCGATTGCTCACCCCCAGCCACTCCAACTGAAACTGCGCTGCTTCTAGACGTTCGGCAACGGCCAGCGCCGGGAATAAATGTCCACCTGTGCCGCTAGCCGCGATGAGAAAACGCTTGGGCGGTGTCATGGCAACCGATTCGGAATGACTCACTGTTGCGATCCTTATGGGTGTTGAGAATTCTAGCGTTTTCGCCCTCAATTTGAAAGTTAATCTAGAATTGAGATGCTGCTTTCAGGAAAATGTGGCAAAACTAACTATCAGTGATGCTGCCCCTCATACAGGTTCAGGGTTCAAGCCCTACCCGAAAGAGTGAATTGGTTCTTGTCATTACATACCATCATTCCATGTACAACTCTATCCGCATTTTGCAATCCATTGCCCCAACTGGCCATCAGGGGAGGACTGTTCGCCAGTCTTGGGGACGATTGGGCTTGGGCGTATCCACGGCCTGTCTTTGCTCTCTAGCGATGGGAGCCTGGCCTCAGTCCGCTAAGGCCGAAAGCGTGGCACCTGCCCCTGCCCAGGATGCGCAGATAGAGACGGCCCCCCAGGCTCCTGCTGCTTTGACAGAGCAGTTAGCGCAGGTTGATATGGCGGCAAACCAACAGGATCTGGCCAAACTGATCGGCTTCTATAGTCCCAATTTCGCCAGTGGCGATGGTCTGACCCGGGCGACCCTTAAACAGGTGGTAGCCCAGTTTTGGGAAGACTATCAAGATCTGTCCTACAAGACTGAATTAGTGGCGTGGGAAAAAAATACCCAAGGCTATGTTGTGGAGACCAAAACCACCATCACGGGTACCCAAACCCTGGCTCAAGGGCCAGTGAAATTGCAATCAACTCTTCATTCTCGCCAACATTGGGTTGGGCAGCAGATTACCAAGCAGGAGATTCTATCCGAACAAAGCAAACTCACTTCAGGTCGGAAACCACCTAAGGTGCAGATTAATTTGCCTCAGGAAGTCGAGGTGGGTAAGCAATTTGAATTTGATGTGATTGTGGATGAGCCGCTGGGGAATAACCCTCTTTTAGGGCTAGCTCTGGAAGAACCGATCACGATGAAAAACTATTTAAATCAGCCTAAACTCAAGCTAGAATTGCTGCCTGCAGGAGGCTTGTTCAAAGTGGGGACTGCAGGGAATAAACCCACGAGCGAATGGATTTCTGCCATTTTGGTGCAAGATGGTGGCATGACTATTATTAGTCAACGACTGAACGTGATTCCCAAGAACCAATCGACCAAACAGTCACGCAAGTAAGAAAGGGCGTTTATGGATCCAAAACGGTTTAGAGCGGCGCTTACCTCTTCTTCTCCCGTTAGCAACGAATCAGAGCCTGAACCCGAGTCGCCTCGCGTTGCCGAGGTGCAACTTCACCTCGAAGCAGAGGATGGCAAATTGTTGCTCTACTTACCAACTCCGAGTGAAACAAGGTTGGAATGGGTAGACTTACTGCAAGAAGTCCAGAAGCAATTGGAGTCAGGCCAGCGACTTTGGCCGCCTAATACCCTGGTTGAACTCGTGACCGGTGATCGCCTCCTCGATCATCGGCAACTACAGCAGATCGTTAATGCGTTAACGACGGTGAAGCTGCATCTCACCCGGCTGCATACCAAACGTCGGCAAACAGCCGTGGCGGCAGCGACCTCAGGCTACTCCATTGAGCAGCAAGCTCAAATCTTGCCCATGGCCCAGTCCACCATTGCTCAATTCAAGCTGGATGCCGAAGAAAAAGACGCTGCACCTTTATATCTCCAAACGACCCTACGATCAGGCGCTGAGATTCGCCACCCTGGTACGGTTGTCATTCAGGGGGATTTGAATCCCGGCAGTTCAGTGGTGGCAGATGGCGATATTTTAGTTTGGGGCCGACTCCGAGGTATCACCCATGCAGGGGCCAGCGGCAATGCCAAAAGCCAGATTATGGCGTTGCAGATGGAGCCCACTCAATTAAGGATTGCAGACTGGGTGGCCCGAGCCCCAGAATCGCTCCCCGATCAGTTCTATCCTGAGGTGGCTTACATTGCCACTGATGGAATTCAAATTGCCCCAGCGGCAGACTTTAGCAAAAATATGATCCAACCCTAGCGAAGTTGCGAAATTGATCTAAACTATTAATCATTTGCTTGGCTGAATTGACGAAAGTTGTAGCGCTCTCTGTTATATGGGTCGAATTATTGTTATTACATCTGGCAAAGGTGGGGTGGGCAAGACCACCTGTTCAGCCAATCTAGGAATGGCACTGGCGAAGCTAAACCATTCTGTGGCGCTCATTGATGCTGACTTTGGATTGCGCAATCTTGATTTGCTGTTGGGCTTAGAAAATCGTGTGGTTTATACGGCCCTGGAAGTGCTGGCGGGCCAATGCCGTTTAGAGCAAGCCTTGGTCAAGGATAAGCGTCTCCACGATTTAGTGCTGCTGCCGGCGGCCCAAAACCGGAACAAGGATGCAGTGACACCAGAGCAGATGAAGCAGCTGGCGTATGCGTTGACGAAAAAGTATGACTTTGTCTTAATCGATTGCCCAGCGGGCATTGAGATGGGATTTCAGAATGCGATCGCAGCTGCTGACGAAGCCTTGATCGTTACAACCCCTGAGATTTCTGCAGTTCGAGATGCCGACCGTGTGGTGGGTTTATTAGAGGCTCACCATGTTAAAACCATCAACCTGATTGTCAACCGCATCCGACCCGCGATGGTGCAAGCGAACGACATGATGTCCGTTCAGGATGTGCAGGAAATTCTTGCTGTTCCCTTAATTGGGATGATTCCTGATGATGAACAGGTGATTGTAGCCACCAACCGTGGTGAACCCCTCGTGCTCTCCGATAACTTTTCCTTGAGCGGCATGGCATTGCTGAATATCGCTCAACGCATTGAAGGCAAAGATATCGATTTCTTAGACCTAGATGCGCCCTACGATACCCTATTCTCCCGGCTTAAACGTTTCTTTAAAAGGTAATCTATCATTTTTATATATCCTCCCCATCGGCCACCGGCATTATGCTGTAGCCATTTCCCCTAACTGTGGACGTTCCTGCTGAAATTCTATGATTAGTGATTTTCTCGAGCGATTGTTTCTGGGCCAAGAGCCGACAACCAGTCGTGATGACGTCAAAAGCCGACTCAAAATTGTCCTAGCCCATGATCGAGCAAACCTGCCGCCAGACTTGATGGAAGCGATGCGCCAGGAAATTTTGGAAGTGGTCTCTCGCTATGTGGAAATCGATACAGAAGGGTTGAACTTTAGTTTAGAATCCGATCAGCGAGCCACGGCTCTGATTGCAAACTTACCCATTCGTCGGATCAAATTTGAGCCAGATGCCCCCTCTTCGGCGTCTGAAAGGTCTATGCCCTCGCAAACAGCGCGATTGCCTGATGCGCAATTGGATTCTCCAGGGACTACTGATGTCGGTTCACAGCCTCCCCCTGATATTGATCTGTCTTTGTAAGCAGGGTGGCTGTGGATGACAGATAGGGTCGTCCCGTCTCTCTACAGAAGTGTTTTAGTGGCCATCCCTTAGACCGCTACCTCGCCTCAAACGATTGCTTCAAGTGTTATGGGACTCGAACCGTATAAGCAGTCTCTCCGACGCTGATCAATAACCATCAGCATTCCTCTCGAATTGCTGCGTTGCCGTAAAGGCTGCACGGGTTATTGGGGGCAATGCTGGGGTTGAACAGGAACTCAGGCGAAGAAAAAGCAGGAAATTCTCTCTCGTTGACACGATATTTGATATAAATGGGCCTAAGCGATACTCAATGCCTTGACGCGCCCTTCTCTTAACCTGTCGTATTAGTAAACGATGGACGTTTCAGCCCTCTATAATCTGGACATAAACTCTTTGGTGGTTGCTGCTCATGGGGTCTCCCAAACAGGCGATAAATCGTTATAAGGAAAAATCCTTGCAGCATCTCCCAGGACGGGTCAGCCGATCGATTCGCTGGCTCTCTCCTGGATTATCGATTAAGCGCTGGTTATTTTTAAGTGCGATTGGGGTGATCTTAACCAGTTTGGGATTAGCCATTCTGGTCAGACTGACCCCTATTTTCTATGTGATTCAGTTTCTAGAATCTGCATTGAGATTCTTTGCCAGATTGCTCCCCAGAGAGGTAAGTGGTCCCTTAGCTATTGTGGTGGGGGCATTCCTAGTGTGGTGGGGACAAACACGCACCTTAGGATCGATTACCGAAGTATTAATTCCAGACAGTCAAGATGAAGTGGTAGATCGGCTCTTGGTCCATCGCCGCCTTAACCGTGGCCCCAAAATCGTGGTTGTGGGCGGGGGGACGGGTTTATCGACCCTGCTCCGAGGCCTCAAGTCCTATAGTGCCAATATTACTGCCATTGTTACTGTCGCTGATGATGGGGGCTCATCTGGACGCTTAAGACGGGAAATTGGGGGTCTCCCCCCTGGCGATATCCGCAACTGTATCGCCGCCTTAGCTGATCAAGAGAAATTGATTACGGCGCTCTTTCAATATCGGTTTAAAGCGGGAGATGGCCTGGCAGGGCATAGCTTTGGCAACTTATTTCTCACGGCTATGAGCGACATTGCCGACGGCTGGGAACAAGCCATTGCCGCCAGCTCTCAAGTTTTAGCCGTTCGCGGTCAGGTCTTACCCGCCACCCTCAGTGATGTCAGTCTTTGGGCCGACTTAGAAGATGGCCGTTGTATCCAAGGCGAATCCAATATCACGGCTGCAGGGGGGAAAATTCAGCGGGTGGGCTGTACACCTAATGCCCCTCCTGCTTTACCCAAAGCCATTCAAGCGATTATTGACGCCGATCTGATTATTTTGGGACCAGGAAGTCTGTATACCAGTGTGGTTCCCAACCTCCTCGTGCCAGAAATTGTGGAGGCCATTGCCCAGCGTACGGTCCCCCGCATTTATGTCTGCAACATCATGAGTCAACCGGGAGAAACCGATGGCTATACCGTTGCCGATCACGTCAAAGCCTTGGATTCTGCCTGCGGCAAACGGGTCTTTGATGCCGTTCTGGTGCAAAAGAAACTGCCGTCTTCGATGGCCCTAGCCCGCTATATGCAAGAAAATGCCCATCCCATTGTCATTGACCGAGAAGTACTGATGCGCCTGGGGTGCCGTGTCATCTTAGCCAATGTTATGGATGAAGACCCCAGTACCAAGTTTGTTCGCCACAGTCCTGAACGCCTGGCACGAGTTCTCTTGCGCTGGTACGGGCGAGTCAACCACATCGAACATCCGACTCATACTTAGCACGGGCAAAAAGCTGAAAAATTGTACGGTTTCATCTATTCAATTGGGCCGTCATTCTTTACACTTATTTAATGATCCCGGTCTATGACCATTATCCCGTCTGCCCTTCCTAACGAAAATTTATGACTCTTGGTTATCTTGCTCTGGTCCTGCATGCCCACCTTCCGTTTGTTCGCCACCCTGAAAGTGATTTCGTTCTGGAGGAAGAATGGCTATTTGAAGCCATTACTGAAACCTATATCCCTCTTCTACAGGTCTTTTCAGGTTTAAAACGGGATGGAATCGACTTCAAAATAACGATGAGTATGACGCCACCCTTGGTGTCTATGCTTCAGGATCCACTCCTACAAGATCGATATGATGAGCACTTAGCCAAGTTAGAGGAGCTGGCCACGTTAGAGGTGGAACGCAATGTCCACAACAGCCATATTCGCTACCTGGCCGAACATTATGTGAACGAATTCCATACCGTGCGAGAGGTATGGGAGAACTATGATCGGGATTTGATCTCCGCCTTCAAACAGTTTCTAGACACCAACAACCTAGAAATCATTACCTGTGGGGCAACTCACGGCTATTTGCCGTTGATGAAAATGTACCCCCAAGCGGTATGGGCACAATTGCAGGTCGCTTGTGAACATTACGAAGAAACCTTTGGTCGTCCGCCCAAGGGAATTTGGCTGCCAGAATGTGCCTATTTTGAAGGATTAGAGCGGATGTTAGCGGATGCGGGCCTCCGCTATTTCCTGATGGATGGCCATGGATTACTCTATGCCCGGCCTCGACCTCGGTTTGGCACCTATTCACCTATCTTCACGGAAACAGGGGTCGCGGCCTTTGGTCGTGATCATGAATCGTCCCAACAGGTTTGGTCATCGGAAGTGGGCTATCCGGGAGCCCCTGAATATCGGGAGTTCTACAAAGATTTAGGCTGGGAAGCTGAGTATGAATATATCAAGCCCTACATTATGCCGAATGGTCAGCGCAAAAACGTGGGGATTAAGTATCACAAAATTACAGGACGAGGTGGGGGACTTTCGGATAAGGCCCTTTATGATCCCTATTGGGCGCGGGAAAAGGCTGCAGAACATGCCCATAACTTTATGTTTAACCGGGAGCAGCAAATCCGGCATTTAGAAGGGATGATGCATCGTCCTCCCATTGTGGTTTCCCCCTATGATGCGGAGCTGTACGGCCACTGGTGGTATGAGGGTCCTTGGTTTATTGACTATTTATTCCGCAAGTCTTGGCATGACCAACAGACCTATGAAATGACTCACTTGGCAGACTATTTAAAGGCGCAACCGAACCAACAGGTCTGTCGTCCGTCTCAGTCGAGTTGGGGCTATAAAGGATTTCACGAATATTGGCTCAATGAAACCAACGCCTGGGTTTACCCCCACTTACATAAGGCGGCAGAGCGAATGATCGAAATTGCCAAACTAGAGCCTGCGGATGAGTTGCAGTGGCGAGCGTTGAATCAAGCTGCCCGTGAACTGTTGCTGGCACAGTCTTCGGATTGGGCCTTTATTATGCGAACGGGCACCATGGTTCCCTATGCGGTGCGGCGGACGCGATCGCATATTGCTCGGTTCCAACATCTCTATGAAGGGATTAAGCAGCAGAAAATTGATAGTGGTTGGTTAGAGAAAGTCGAAATCATGGATAACATCTTCCCCAATCTCAACTATCGGGTTTATCGTCCCCTCTAGAATTCGCGGTTGGCGAAAATGATGATGGAAATGGCCAGGAGCAACACAATATAGACCAGCCCATACACGACATTCATGGCCAGTTCGGGGGGAGGGACAGTGATTACATGTACTGCCTGATTCTTCAGATCAAGGCGGGAGAGATCGGGGAAGATCAGATAGATTCCCTTGGCAATCTGTTGTAGGCTTTTGGCTTCGATCGATTCGCTGAGGGCCAGTAGATTTTGGCTAAAGTGGCCCATAAAATAGACGGCAAAGGTGAGAACGGTCCCCATGAGCGAACTGGTAAACGCGCCAAAGAGAATGGAGACCGCTGCGATCAAGGCCATCTCCAAAATCAAAAAGCCGTTACTCAGCAAAATATTATTCAGGTTGTAGCTAAACTGTTGCCAACTCAGCACACTCACCAAAATCGTCGTCATAATCGCGATTAGAAGGGCAAGGACACCAGACAACCCTAGATGTTTTCCCAAAACGAATTCGGAGCGGCTGAGGGGTTTGGCAATCAAAATTAAAGCGGTCCGTTTTTCCACTTCTTTGTTGATTAATCCGCCTCCTTCGAAGGCCGCAACCGCTAAGGTCAAAATGCTGATACTGGCCAAACCGACATCTACGCTGATCTTGCCCTCTGTCCCTGCCGAGACTTCACCTAAAAACAAAATGATTAACACCAGGCCGATCGCATATAAACCCGCCAGGTATAAGACGCGATCGCGAAAAATATCTCGAAAGACGTTGGAGGCAATCACTGCAATTCGTTGAGGATTCATAGCTAGCAACACCACGCTTCATCACCAGACATGCTCATTGAGCTTACTATCATGTATAGTACCCAGCTAGTCTCAGGAAATTTTCCTTTTTCCCCTCAAATATGTCTTCTCCCACTCCTTCTGCGTCCCCCGCTGCCCTGCCGATCCGCCTCAGTATTTCCCCTCTGATTCAAATCAGCCTATGGCTGTTTTATTTAGCGCTCGTCACTCCGTTACCCGTTTTGGCCCATTTTAATCAAGTCGGTACCATCACCTTAGGCGATTTCTGGGAAAGAACTCACGGACTAAATTGGCTTGATGAGGATGTCCCATTTAGGTAATTGAGGATTTCTTTCCAATCGTTTCTCAATCC
>NZ_JANQOY010000213.1 GCF_028285565.1 Acaryochloris sp. IP29b_bin.148 | reverse complement strand
AAGTCCCGTTCATAGGCTTTGCGAGTGTTGGAGCTAATCTCACGAGACCTCATAAACTCTTCCACTCTCATCCATCGCAGATCCGCTGGGGTAGTTTTTAGGGGTTGGGTTCGGGACCGGGCAGCATCAATGGGGGTAGCGGCCTGGTCCGCCAATACAATGAGTTTTACTTCGGGGACGGTCATTGGAAAAGCCTAGGATCAGGACGCTGTGATGGGTTGGAATGCCATACATGGAGATTCTAGTCCAAACAACTGTGCGACGTGCCCTTGCTGCATAAGATGTTAAGACTCAGATTCAAATTAGCAATAAACTAAACATAGAGGTACAATGTACCTACAAACCTGGACCAGGAATAGAGCATGCCCGCTTCAACTCAAAGCACTAAGAAGAAGATCAATCTCAAAGTTGATCCGCATCGTGGAGATGTCATCGACAGAGCTGCGGCTGTTGCAGGCAAGACCAGAACTGAGTTCATGGTAGATGCATCTTATCGAGAAGCCCAAGAACTATTGTTAGGTCAGACGACTTTTTATCTGTCGAATGGCGGGTGGGATACCTTTATGGAGATTTTAGACAATCCTCCTCCACCTTCCTCAGCCCGGAAAGCCTTACAAGAACATAAAGCACCGTGGGAAAGTTAACCTTTAACCCGCCAACGGTTTTGGGTGAGCAGCATGATCTGTCAGCCTTTGAAAGTAGTAGCACGATCCTCAATACCTGGCTGCAAAAGAAGGCCAAGCACAATCATGGCTATGGATATTCCAGAGTCTTTGTAGTTACTCTAAAAAAGTCAAATCAGGTAGTTGCCTATTATTGCTTGTCTGCGGGTAGTGTACAACGCCAATGGCTACCGAATCGGGTAGTGCGGAATGCACCTGATCCAGTTCCAGCCGTCGTTTTAGGTCGATTAGCAGTCGATCAGAGGTATGAAGGTTTAGGTTTAGAACGAGGTCTAGTCAATCATGCCGTTGCTCAGACTCTCCTTGCTGCCGATGTGATCGGAGTTCGAGTTCTGATTGTCAGAGCTAAGGATGAAAACGCCTTTGCCTTTTACCGCGATAAGTGTGGTTTCTTAGAGTTGCCTGATGTTCCCCTTACCTTAATCGATCCACTCCCTAAACGTGTCGTATAGAGAGCAACGGACACTCAAACCATAGGCAAAAGTCTAGATTTCAGCAAAGCCATTACTCCCCGAAAATCCCAAAATCACGTTTCAAGCCCCTTCCCCTACCTGAAGGGGTATTTTTGCCATTTTTCCTACTCCAAATAATTCTTCTTATCTGTATTACACGAAAAATTACACGAAAAACCGTGTTTCCCCGACTGACTTCTGTAGTTGTCGCTGTCACTGTGGTTTTAAAGGAAAGTTGACCGTCTAGGACAGTAATTGGTTTAAAGCTAAGTGATAAACCGCCTAAAATACCCTCTTGGAGATGGAGTAATACGCTAAAACAACGTATTCTCGTTAGATTATGTATAGGTTTTAGGACGTGAAATCATTATGGGAAATAGCTTTTAGCGTTTTACAATTCTAGGATTGGGTTTTCGGACATCTTATGGTTAAATTCCAATGAATTAGTAGTTCTAAGTGCAAGATCGATTCCACTCCAAAGAAGCTGTCAACGAGAAATCAGTGTTTTCAGCCTTTAAGCGGACAGCTTTTGGTTTAATTGATCGGTCAGCTTTTACTTAAAACCACAGTCACCATAACCTTGCCGTTTGAAAGCATAAGCTTGCCGCTTGAGTGTCATTTACCGGATACGTTGAAGACTTTCTACGAGATATTAATGCTTTCAGCAATTTCTCAGTAAAACTTTCGGTAAGCTTATGCTTACAAATCCGACTTTCGGCAACTTTATGATTTCAGGCTGTTTACAATCGTAAGTATGGATTTAACGAAAAAATAGGGCTTTCAGGCTTAGCAGCGGCAAGGTTATGCTTTCAAAAAACGGCAAGGTTATGGTGACAACGACAGTAGTGTCGTAAACACTGTGGTTTTAACCATAAGTTGGGTCTTGTCCTCTTTTGAAACTGGTGGCGAAATATTTGTTAATGTCTAGGAAACTTATTCCGCCATTGATGTCATTACAAAACTATAATTTTCTTTCATAGCTGATGATGCAATATAAGTGTTTTAAGCGTGTTAAGCAATGTTTCGCCACCAGTTTCAAAAAGGGCCAAGACCTATGTAAAGAAATAATGGACAGCATAGATGTACAAAATTAATACTTCGGTTGACGAATTTACTGAGGTTCAATTTTTGGCAATAGAATAAAATAAAAAATTTCAGTTATATAAAATTACTACGCACTTAATGTTATTAATCAACAGATAGCTAAGTATTCGACTCCTTTATTTTTTGACGACAATCGTCAAAATTACTTTGAACTTTAACTGTATTTGGGTGTTCGGTGCCCAAGAGCTTCTGGAATATATCTAAACTTTGCTCATAGAGGGTTTCAGCTTCTGAGAACCGTCCTAGGTTATAGTAAAGCTTTGCCAGGTTATTGAGGCTACGAGCGACAGAGGGGTGTTCGGTGCCCAAGAGCTTCTTGTACATTTGCAAGGCTTGCACATAGAGGGGTTCGGCCTCGCTGTACCGTCCTTGGTTGTCGTAGAGTATTGCCAGGTTATTGAGACTACGAGCGACAGAGGGGTGTTCGATGCCCAAGAACTTCTGTCTCATCTGCAAGGCTTGCACATAGAGGGGTTCGGCTTCGTTGTACCGTCCTTGGTCGGAGTAGTAGAATGCCAGGTTATTGAGGCTTTGAGCGACATAGGGGTGTTCGGAGCCCAAGAGCTTCTGTCTCATCTGCAAGGCTTGCACATAGAGGGGTTCGGCTTCGTTGTATCGTCCTTGTTTTTCGTAGAGTAATGCCAGGTTATTGAGGCTCGTTGCGACATCGAGGTGTTCAGTGCCCAAGAGCTTCTGGTTCATCTGCAAGGCTTGCACATAGAGGGGTTCGGCTTCGTTGTACCGTCCTTGGTCGGAGTAGAGTAATGCCAGGTCATTGAGGCTTTCAGCAATATCGAGGTGTTCGGAGCCCAAGAGCTTCTGTCTCATCTGCAAGGCTTGCACATAGAGGGGTTCAGCTTCGTTGTACCGTCCTTGGGCTCTGTAGAGTTCCGCCAGGCTATTGAGGCTCGTTGCGACATAGGGGTGTTCGGTACCCAAGAGCTTCCGTCTCATCAGCAAAGCTTGCACATAGAGAGGTTCGGCTTCGTTGTACCGTCCTTGATTGTCGTAGAGTACTGCCAGGTTATTGAGGCTCGTTGCAACATCGGGGTGTTCGGCACCCAAGAGCTTCTGATTCATCTGCAAGGCTTGCACATAGAGGGGTTCGGCTTCGTTGTACCGTCCTTGATTGTTGTAGAGTACTGCCAGGTCATTGAGGCATTGAGCAACATCGGGGTGTTCGGTACCCAATTTCTTTCGAGCCTGTTCCAGGCATTTTTGTCTCCAGGGTAAAGCTAAACCATAGTTCCCTTGCCCTTCATAAAATCGACCGATGCCGACATAGGGCCAAATCAATTCATTTTCGCTAAGATGGTCTATCCACTGTTTGACGAGTTCTTCTAGATGGGGAATGCTGGTACTCATACCTGTAATCACATCAAACGTTGGGCTGTCATTAATACCCAGAGCAACACCAACCATTTCCCTGCAATAAGCTGCTTTGAGAAATTCTCCATTGTCAGAGCGCTTATTCAACTTAATCCGAAAGAACTCCTGCATAATTTGATGGAGTTGGTAAGTACCCTGGTCTACTCGTTTGAGTAAGTTTCTAGCGATCAAACCATCATCTCTGGTGTCTTCTAAGTCATCTAAATCCTGTGCAGATAGGCAGCTTTCAACCAAAATCCAAGGAATAGGTGCAACCGCAAACATTCCTAGAAAGCAGGCCAGTTCTTGTTCTACCTTATTCAGCTCAACCCAGCTTAATTCCAACGCAGCAGCGACCCCAAGCTGTGCGGTCATTCCTGATTCTGGGGTCGTCAGGGCTTTGGCTTCTAATCGCTTGGAGTCAAGTCTTTCGATCAGTTTTCGAAGAGACCAGTCTGGCTTTCTGGCTAGATACCGCCCCACTAACTCTAGTCCTAAGGGCAGGTTCCCCACCCATCTACATAAGGCTTGGGCATCGTCAAGCTGAGCATCAATGCGTTCGGCTCCAAGTAGCGTTCTCAGCAAGGTTAAGGCACTAGTATCGCTAAGTTCGGTGATAGAGAGGGAATGAACGGATAGACCTAAATCCTGACGGGTTGTTATCAGAACTTTATAACGTGGATCTGATGGCGGTAAGTACGGTTGGACAGTCTCAAGGTCCATCACATCATCAAAAATAATCAGCACCATTCCAGCAGGCCAGTGCCCCCAGACATAACTCACTTGTTGGTCTTCATCGAGTTCATCCGGGAGGGGCAGTGCTAACTTGGTCTGGGCAAATTCGATAATTTGGGCGGCTAGCTCCTGGCCTTTTACTCGCAGCCAGCAGAGTCCACCAGGATAATGACCCTGATCGAGCTGGGAGATGGCATATTGCAGGGCGAGTTCTGTCTTACCGATCCCACCCATTCCTGCTAATGCGGTGAGGGCTACCGGATTGTTCTCTTGGAGGAGCTGGTGCAATTCGAGCAGTGTTTGGTCACGACCGACAAATTCAACGACACCACTGCGAGGGAGGTTATGAGGAGGACTTATCTGGGAGGATGACGAGGCTTCTGGTCCTTGACGCTGATAACTCTCCGTTTGTGGACTGTGCCCAGACGAAGAGTTGTCTACTTTTTTGGTGGGGTTTCTACCGCCCTCCGTATTCCATTGACGACATCCAAAAATGCCTCATCCTGATCGTCCCATCGTGTGATGGGTAGTCCTTCTTTAGGTAGGCTTTGCAGCTTACTAAAAGGGGATCGCTTCCAATCACAGGGACGCAGAATAATGGGGATGACTCGAGCTGTGCCTTCGTTGTGTCGGTCCATCGCTCTTTGCATCTCAATGTCATAGCAATAGTCGGAGGCGATGAAGTCCGGGCTAACCAGCAGCAGAATAATTTGAGCAGACTCAAGATGGCCTTTAATTTGGGTGTCCCATTCCTCCCCTGCTTCAATCGCCCGATCATGCCAAGCGACAATATTACCCTCGCGTTTAAGACCTGAAAGATGAGTGTCTAACTTTTTTCGCAATTCATTATCCTGATGGGAATAGGAAATAAAAACCTCTAAGGGGTCGTTGGCGTTTTGAGTCATGGGAGAAGGCGTGGGTGTTGGACGAGCTTGAGCATTGCTCTTATCCTGATCCTTAGTTCTTTCTGTAATGGGTTTTTTGATCAGAACGGGGGTGAGATGTTCTTCAATACCTTCCATGCGGATAGCGGCGCAACCCAACTTGAAGGCAAACTCCACATCTCGTCCTGAACCTAGGGCATCATAGAATCCCACAGCAAAGGAGATCGCCGCTTTATCCTGGATCGCACGTTTCATACCGATCACATAGGGGATATGTTCTGAGATGGCATTTGCTTGCACCTCGGTATAGCAGCCATTGAGGACCACACAGCGCAGTTGATCGGCAAACAGGCTAAACAAGTCTGCAATCGCTTCACCACTGACCAACTGGGTGTTGCCACTGACATCCTCAAAGACCAAGCCCTCATCCCCTTCCCCATGCCCTGAGAAATGAACGATCTGGGGATTCAGATCTAGCATGGCTCGCTGAATATCACGGGGGCGAACTGCCAGGCGCTGTTCAAGCTGAAATTCATCTCGACGTTGAGCCCGCTGTAACCCCTCACCAATATCCCTTAACTCCTGATCTAGTCGGAGAGGCTGAGTATCTTTGGGATTCGCAGCGAGGAAGAGAATGGTTTGCTGTTCTGGTGGGTTCGGACTCGTCATTCGGCGTTAATCTAAGCGATATTTTGTTGTCTTTTTTCCATTTGGTTGAGCGTTTAGAACTGGCAGCCTGCAATAGATTGCTAATGGTGACGGAGCGCTATTTTGAAATTTAATTTAATCGCATCTAAAATTATCGGCACTTTTGATATGCTTTACGCAATTATTAAGGATATTTCTGTAATCTAGGGCGTTGTTGGAGATGGAAATAATTGCCTTTTTAAGGGCTTTTTAATGGCTAACAAATTTGATTGAGTCCTGTCAGCCCCTCGATTTTGATGATCTATCACGGGTATTGATCCAAAAGAACGAACCATGCCACTTCCCCCTAACCCAATCTGTCTCAAATGCATCGACTATTCCCGAAGGGAAGCCAAGCGGGTGCATGGTCCCCAAGGCGATGGTTGTTGGAAAGATAATACCTGCGATCGCAAACGCTCTCACTACCGCCACCGCAAGGAAAGCAATGCCAAGCGCCGGGGAGAATACGCTGACCAGAAAGCAAAAACAACCCCAGCCAAAACCACAGAGACCTTCTCGATTCCTGTCCAAGCTCCACCCGTGGCTTTGCTTTACCTCTACAAGGAGAAGCCCAAGGATGCCCACCTTCATGCCCTATCCATCAGCATCTGGCAGGGGAGTGAGAAGTTAGCGGAAATTGAGGCGGTTCACTGCATGGGGATGACGAATACCCAAGTGAATCGGTACCTAATAGAGGTGCTGAAAGTACTGCGAGAGCGGTTTGGCATCACGGAATTTGAACCCCCGATCCGCATGGAGCCGACCGAGTGCGAAATCGCGGACTGTCCGTTGAAGGATGAACTCCATGTACACTCAGCTTGAACTAGATTTTGCCAGTACATTGGCCACCGCTTTGGATGAACCGGAGCAGGCAGATGTCCTTCAGCTCTGGGATGGGATGTTGCCAGAGTTGCAAGCCCTATCTCAGCACGAACGGCTCCAAGTCGCTGGCGAGATGGCCCTTGGGATTACTGAGGTATTTTGTCAGCGGGCAGAGCTGCTGATCCAGGATTGGGAGGATCGGCATAACACCCAAGGCCCAGTGTTAGATGAGGATTTCTTGGCCGGGATGGTTCAGCAGACCATGTTTTTGGATGTCTCGGATCTGTGTCGTCAGCCGAAGTCACGGAAGCGACGTCAGGGGTTCACGGGGAATCCTATTGAGTCCGTTGTAAGGGAAGTCAGCAAGGATTCGGTTTTGGAGTTTGTGGATGAGCTGGAGTCTGGGGAAGCGATTGCCCTGAAGGTTAGCCATGTGGAGGATGTTTCGTCCTGGGTTAGTGCAATTCGTGAATATTTAGAAGGAACTAAGGGTGCCGTGTCGTTTGTGGAGCTGGTGCAAGGGCTTGGCTTAGTGCCTGTTGCTGTATTGATCGGGGTGCTTCTGGGGGGCTTTCGGATGGAACAGCGAGGAGGGTTTTATGACCAAGAGATCTGGGTAGGATGATGGAGGTTACTTTGATGACCAACTCTGATATTTTCAATTAACCCTATTAAGAAATAGATGAGAAGCGCTGAATAGCAAATGGTTCTATCCTGAGGGAACTCTTCTGTTCCAAAATCAGCTCTGACATAATGCGCCCCACCACAGGTGAAAGCTGAAAGCCATGTGCAGAGAACCCAAACGCATGATAAACATTGGGGAATTTAGAACTTGGACCAATCACAGGAATGTGATCGGGCATAAAGGCTTCCAACCCTGCCCATGTTCTGACAATCCTCACCTCGGCCATCATAGGGAAGAGTGCTAGAACGGTACGGCTACTTTCACAGAGTTTGGCAAAATTAATGTCTGTTGTCTCTTGGTCCAAATCATGATCGGCCAGATGTGCTC
>NZ_JANQOY010000204.1 GCF_028285565.1 Acaryochloris sp. IP29b_bin.148 | reverse complement strand
TGATACGTAAGCGTGCGCCCATTGCGACCTCCTTGGTCAGGGGAGACTATGCTGATATCTCAGCTCATATGCCTGAACTTTTCAAGCCCGACCTACTTAACTAGACGTTTTGGTCTTTGAAGTTCACTCTCTGGCTTTGAAGACCATCTTTTTATGGCCACAGACCTGCAGATGAAGTCAACTTCTAAGTTTACCGATTGCTATAGCGTTCTTCGGCCCAGGGTTCCCCCCGTCGGTGAGACCCATTTTCTTTCCAAAACCCAAGCGTTTCGTGATCTAGAAATTCTAGGCCGTTAAGCCACTTACCACTCTTCCAAGCATAGAGGTAAGGCACAACCAAACGGAGTGGTCCACCATGATCAACGGGTAGTGGTTGCTCCTCTAACG
The DNA here is from genome assembly GCF_028285565.1 of Acaryochloris sp. IP29b_bin.148. Taxonomy (GTDB): domain Bacteria; phylum Cyanobacteriota; class Cyanobacteriia; order Thermosynechococcales; family Thermosynechococcaceae; genus Acaryochloris. Next base: position 22,336 of record NZ_JANQOY010000204.1, on the reverse strand, counting down.
TATGGGTAAAGAAGGTCGTCTCATCACCCAGAGCAAGATTCGTGGTGTAGCTCTCAAACCTTAAGCTGCCAATTTCGGAGATAACGTGTGGGGTGTCACCGTAGGTCAAGACTAGAAAGCGATTGGCTAAATGTTGCCCTAGAGGAACGCGTTGTTTTTCGCTCATGTTGGGTTGGCGAAAATATTTGCCCGCACCACTTACTCATCATCATTGTCATTCGCAGAATATTCAAAGCCTTTAGCACGGCCTGTGGGAATTAATTTTCCCGTAGAGAAGGCATGTTGAGCAACTAAGTTTGCTTTGCAGTTCTAGCAGACACTTTCTGATATAGTCTTGTTGATATTTGTAATACAGCTTTTGCCAAGTCTCTAAATTCAGTTCTTTTTTCCGAAGTTTCTCCGTTCATTTTTTGGAGGGTTCCACTGTTATCTTTCATGATTCCCTACGCCAATAGTATAAGTACGCTTCTAGTGGGAAGGGAGTAGTCATCTCACATCCAAATTGAATCGGTTATTTAACTTAGGCATATTATTCGAACACAGCTTTTGTCCATAAATCTATAGGACATTTTAGCTGCCTATCTTTAAAGTATTTTATCTATTGGCTAATTAATCTAATTCAAAAGGTGAAAAACTAAGTTTTAAATAGCACTAATGGCTAAAGCTGCATATTCAGTCCTTCTCGTACACCCACCAAAATAATGAAAACACTAGCAACCAAAAACTCTATCTTTATCGGCATTGCAGCTGTAGTTTGCCTTCAGAATTTCGCTGCTTTCGCTCAGGCATCTAAGCAATCTCAGCTGACTTCCAAGTCTAACTCTGAAACTAGCTTGCACTCTCTGTTATCACCACAAAACTCAGCCTCTAATCAACAAATGGTGTCTCTAACGTCCACCCATCTACTTAAACCTCTGATGATTAGTCAGGCAAAACAAGAAACCGAAGCTCAACCCGTTCCGCCTGCTATCTCCAAGCGCCGACCAAGTGCGGTAAAAATGATGGTGGGCGATCAAGAAATATTTCTCAAGCGAGCGAGGGTGCAAGATCGTGCCAGCGGGAGTGCACTAGGCCTATTTACGCCTTTTGGTCGTTCCAAGGGGAAGGCCGTCTTTAGAGGAAAACAAGCGCGTCTGCAGGTTACTGAATTCCCAATCGCGTTTGAAACAAGTTTACCTGCTGATGTCCATCCTGATGAATATATGGTGCTGTTAAAGCTGAAAACCAAAAAGGATCGACGTGAAATTGAAACCTCTTCAGCAGGATTTTCCTCAGACTTTAGTGAAGGCTTAGTCAATGCTAAAGATGGTTTTCGAGACAAAGATCTGATTCAGCTCCAATTTGAAGAAGCGCAGCCCATCGATGAAGAAGGCAATATAACGTATAAAGTCACCATTCCCAGCATGATGGAAGCGGGTGAATATGCCATCTTCCATCAAGAACATTACTATGACTTTAGTTTTGATAATCGTATTCCAGCGACCCAAGATACAGATCCAGAATAGTTTCAACAACAACTAACTCGAAGTCTTGGTCTTTGAAGTTCACTCTCTGGCTTTGAAGGCCATCTTTTTATGGCCACAGACCTGCAGATGAAGTCAGCTTCTAAGCTTACCGATTGCTATAGCGTTCTTCGGCCCAGGGTTCTCCCCGTCGGTGATACCCATTTTCTTCCCAAAACCCAAGCTTTTCGTGATCTAGAAATTCTAGGCCGTTAAGCCACTTCCCACTCTTCCAAGCATAGAGGTGAGGCACAACCAACCGGAGGGGGCCACCATGATCAGCGGGTAGCGATTGTCCATCTAACGTATGGGCAAAGAAAGTTGTCTCATGCACAAAATCGTCAAAGGCAAGATTTGTAGTGTAGCCCCCGTAGCAATGCTGCATAACATGGGTGACGCCTGGCTTCAGCTCAATGAGATGCATAAAATCAGACACTGAAACACCCACCCAACTAACATCTAGTTTGGACCAGTGGGTCACACAATGAAAATCAGCAGTGAAGTGCTTTTGGGGTAGGGCTAGAATATCGGACCAGCCAAAGGTTTGCTGTTTAACCAGACCCCAAACCTTAAGCTGCCAGTCTTCAGAGGTAACGTGTGGGGTGTCACCATAAGTCAAGACTGGGAAGCGATTGGCTAAATGTTGCCCCGGAGGTACGCGCTGTATTTCGCTAGTGTTGGGTTGGCGAAAATATTTGCCCACACCGCTTACTCATCGTCGTCGTCATCGTCATCCTTAGTCGGATATTCAAAACCTTTGGCGCGGCCTGTGAGAATTGATTTACCCGTAGAGAGGGCACGTTGGGCAGCTAAGTTTGCTTTGCGGTTCCAATGGGCTCGACGAGAATCGCGCTTGGAATTGGATGTCTTTTTCTTTGGGACAGCCATGGAGTAAACCAGGAAATAAAAATACAGCTTTGCTATCTTAGCATTGAACCTTTGCGAAGATGTTAATCGTGCTGAACTAACTCAGATAAAGGCAACCTCTACCCTTCTCCAGCCGTCAATCTCTTGACCGGATCATTTAGGAGAGCAGCAATTCCCTGAATCATATCTCTGTGGTTGAAGATAACAACGTCTTGCTGTAGATAAGCTGAAACACAACACACCGAATTGAAAAGATGCCCTGAATTGAACCGTCAATCCCCTAAACAATCGCAAGCATTTTTACATCAATCCTCACTAGGACTTGCGACTGTCGGCTTGGTGCTGATGACCCCTTTTGCTATCAATAACTTTGTGCAAGGACGGTATCTGCTAGGGGTTGGTGGCCTTTTAATTAATGGAATTTTTGCGTTTAATACCTGGAGCATTACGACCCGCAATCACTATTCTGACACCCTTACCTTGCTGGGGTTAGTGCCTATTGTCATATTTTTCCTCAACCTTGCGTTTATCAAGCAAGGGATTGTGGGGGCCTTTTGGTGTTATCCCGCTGTTATTTCTTGCTACTTCATGTTGCCAGAGCGGAGAGCATGGATCGCCAATACGACGCTGTTGGTCATTACGCTCCCTGTTGCTTGGACTATGATTGAGCACGCTTTAGCCATTCGGCTGATCATGACGCTATTAATGGTGAGCATTTTTTCCGCCATCTTTGTCCGGGTGATTAATGAGCAACAACAGAACCTCAAGCGCCAGGCGATTACTGATCCACTGACAGGAGCACTCAACCGAACGTCACTGCAAGAGACCCTTGAACAGGCGATTGCTCAGAATCAGCGATTGGGCATTGCCATGACGCTGGCGTCCCTAGATATTGATCACTTTAAATCTATCAATGACATCTATGGCCATGCTGTGGGGGATCAGGTCTTATGCGAAATTAGTCAATTACTCACAGAACGATTGCGCCAGGTTGACCAAGTTTTTCGTATTGGGGGAGAAGAATTTCTGCTGCTGCTATACGGGACGAATGCTCAGAATGGGTACAGGGTCGCTGAGGAATTATGCCACCTGATCGCCTCAGCACAGCTTCTTCCCCAGCAGTCCGTAACGGTCAGTATTGGGATGGCGACGCTTCAAGCACCAGAAGACTGGATAACATGGATGCAACGCAGTGATCATCATCTCTACCGTGCGAAGTCAGCAGGGCGAAATCAAGTCGTGTGATGTTCTCAAAAGCTGCACTGGGTCGTATGCGATTTACGGTTTTCTTCGTAGCCAAAGCACCCACATCATCAGACTCAGACCGGCCCCCATACTGATTCCTATCCACGCGACTGTGGGTAAACCCGATGCCGCTGAGGATGGGGAAGGCGCTAGCGGTTGGGCACGAGGAGAGGGGGGCGTGCGACTTCCCTTGGCCACAGTGACGGGAAAACTGAACTGAAAAGGTTGGAAGGCATCACCCGTTTGTGGCTGACCTTGCAGGGTCAATTGGTAAGCGCCCGGTTGAGGGAAGGTAATCTCAGCGCCAGGAATATTTTGGTATTGCTCCGCTGAGACCGCTGCTAAGAGCGGTTGTGCAATCACTTGTCCATCTTCTTCAGCACTGACTTGTAGGGTACAGTTGCATTGAGCGCGGGGGACGGTGTTTCCCCCCTTTTGGGTCAGTACAAACCAGACTTGAGCAGGCTCTCCGGCGCGTGGGTTGTGGTCAGGTTCTAAATGAAAGGTGACGGCGACGGATTCGGAGGCTTTGACCGTATGGGCCTGACCGGGCTGAACCCCTCCTCCTAACCCGATGACCAAGATGGCTAAACTACTGTATTGGCGAAGACGCACCATAGAATTTCTCCAGCGAGAATAAGGCCCACACCCAACGACAGCGGAGGAGTAAGACGAGGAGAATGACTGTTGCGATCGCAACAGTTCTACCTAAATGTGCCCCTGTCCATTCCAGTCCCCCGAGATAATCCGAGCCGATCATCACCGTATGTCCGCCGACTAGCAACAGCGCAGGGACACTCAGCAAATGAAGTCGTCGCCAATGGGGGCCTAATCGTTTCACCATCCGGTTGGTACTTGTCGTGGCCAGCGGCGTTAACAAGACTAAAGCGGCAATACCTGCCCAGAGACCGACTTGATGGAGGGGCAGCATAAAGGGAATAGCCGCAAAGGACCACTGCAAAGAATGGTCGAGCACCCGCAGCACATGCACCCACGAGAACAGAAAAGCGCTGACACCTAACAGTCGTCGATAGTGCAATGGGGCAGACCATAGCGGCTGAATCGGACGGGCGATCAAGGCCAACATCAACAACACTAAGGCTGTGTGGCTACTGTAGTTCTGCATTTCCCCCGTTCTGAGGATCGTCAGTACGCCCATCAGAAGCATCAGCCAGCCGCCGATCTGAAACAGTTGGGTGCGTTGATCGTGACTCAAAAGCGCTGCAAACATGCCCACGCTCAGTAATGTGGGAGTGGTGCCCAGGCCAAAACACAGCATCGTGGCACTGCCTAGCCATAAATCGCCCGTCGCGGCAGCTTTAATTTGAGCGGCATATAAGAAGCCACAGGGAATGAGTCCCCACACCATCCCTAGCAAGGCAGGGGTCCACCAATAGGGATAATCCGCTAGTCTCCCCATCGCTCGATGGAGGCGCTCATGAAGTCCCCCTTTCAGCAGGGGATGGAGCAACGGTACTTGAGGGAGCCAGCCCGGTCGAATTTGGCGAAGACCTAACCCAACCAGTAAACTTCCCATCAGTAAGGCGATGCTGCGACGCAAGATGCTATCGATGCCTGCCAGTTCTCCGCCCATCACAAAGACAGAACTAAGCATGCCAAGGGCTGCCCCAATGGCAGCATAACTGAGCATCCGGCCCAAGTTGAGCAGCAGGTGAAATCTGAGTTGCTGCTGCCATGATTGAGATGCACCTGGCGTTAGGGCAAAACTGACGGCTAAGGGGCCACACATCCCAACGCAATGACCAAAGCTGCCTACAAATCCCAGGGCGGTGACGAGCAACAGGTCTAGCATCTTAGGGCTGGGGCGCAACCTGAATCATTTCAGTGTCGCTGATCGGCTGTCCTCGATAGACCAACGATTCATGTCCGTTACTATTCAGAGTAACTTTGAGGGTATTGGGTCCTGGGGGCAACTCAGGGAGGTAGTACCAGTTGCCGTAGAGGCGAGTCACTTTTTTGCCGTTGACATATAAGTGGGCATGGCCTTCATCAGCGGTACTGGGAGCATTGACTCGGGTTGGAGCAAAGGCAAAGTTGGTGACTTGCAGTTCTAAATTCCAGCCTTTTACCTGATCAGGATGAACGACTAAATCCACCGTAGGCGGAGCTTGCTTGGCGGAAATCTCTAGTTTTTGATGATGGTCGTGTTTTTGATGATGGCTGTGCTGCCCCGCTCCCGGATCCGTCGAAGAAATTCTTTGGGGCTGGATATGGTGAGATTGCACCATGCGAGGCACGCTAACTGCGCCAACCCCCATACAAGTGATCAGTAATGCCCATTTTTGAAGAGAAGTCATAATCTGATGCCCCAGAAGATAGAGATGCGATCGCAAGTCCAAACAAACTTGCAAGATTACGAGCAAATAATTAGCCCAATCTATCCTGAGTGACCCTTTCTGGCAAAGTCAAAAGACAGCCTGTCGTACTTAGTTCACGACATCCTGATGAGACTGATATCTAACTGAACGGACTCACTTAACCTTCCCAAATTTGCAGTTGCCTAGATGCAGCAACGAAACAATTCAACATCTTGGGTGGATAGAGAAAGTGGTCGTAGGCAACTGCCATCTGCCGAGCAGCTTCACGATAGGGAACACGGCCAATTCCTGTTCCTAAACCAGGACAGGCAATACTCCGTATGGGTTTGTGGGACTGCTGATTATGCTGTCGGACTGCTAACAGCATCGCCCACATGGCGCTGTAAGGAATATCTGTCCCTTTGATGACCATAGGCACCCGCATGGTTGGAGTATGGGCTAAGTAAGGGTGTTGGGGATGCCCCGTCTCAACAATCATCGATGTGCCAATGGGCTGCTCTCCCAAATACGTTGCCAAAATTTGGGATTTAACTTGCCATTCCAAATCTATGCCAAAAAATTTCGTGATCGCGGCGTCCATACCGCCATCCATCATGCCGAAGGAATTGGCAGGACTCACCAAGCAGTCAAACTCGGTTAGCCACTCAAAATAATTGTGAACGACTTCAACGTTGGGAAAATGATCGAAGGATTCGCGAAACGCCTCATACAGTTCAGATGCAGGCGCTACAAGGATTAATTTTGTCAACTACAAGCTCCATAGGGCTTGAGTCTAGCAAGCCAGAGCAACAGCGTCAATTTCCCAATCGGTAGCTCGATATCTGTGACAGCGCATATCGTGAGAGAAGTCCTACTGTGTAATTTCTAGTCATTGACTCTGAGGGAGATTCCAAAATGGCAGAATTGCGACTCAATCTGGGATGCGGTGCTAAGCACCTGCCTGGTTATATCAATGTTGATCGGTTTGGCAAACCTGATGTGTGCTTTGACCTAGAGACGTTTCCTTATCCTTGGAAAGATAGTAGTGTGGCTGAAATTGAATTACATCATGTCTTAGAGCATTTGGGGCAGCAAACTGACGTTTATTTGAAAATCATCCAGGAACTTTACCGTATTTGTCAGCCAGGTGCGAAAGTGCATATTACAGTGCCCCATCATCGCAGCGATCGCTTTTTTCATGACCCCACCCACGTTCGTCCGATTACTCCTGTGGGATTGAGTATGTTCTCGAAGCGGCTCAATCGAGAATGGCAGGAAAGTGGGAAGGCTTTTACCTTGCTAGCACTGTATTTAGATGTTGATTTTGAGTTGACGCATTGTTCCTACACTCCCAGTGAGGTCTGGGTTGAGCGGTATCCCAATGAGGTCTCTGATGAAAAGCTGCTGCTGAGAGAAAGTGAAGTCTATAGCAATTTAATTCGAGATGTAGATATGGTTTTGACGGCAATTAAATAGGCACTTGAATGTCATTTGGCTTATTTATCCACCCTGCCAACCTAATTAATTCGGAATTTAAGTAAAAATATTTTTGTAAGTGTGAATTGAATTATTTAAAAGTTACTCATTGGCCAAAGCAATGATCACTATATAATTCAAGATATTGATAAAAAAACTGAATTTATAAATACAGCTGTGGAATTACATTTAGTTCTCATATCTTCGCTATTGATATTTTTTGAAATAGATATCGACATTTTTTGCTGAATATGTTGATATACTTCAAGATGCCGAAAAATATTTTAAAGTATGAATCAAGATGATTTTTCATCCTTTGCTCGGGAAATAGACTCTATTCATGCAATGGTTGACAGCAACTATCTAAAGCGAAGATCTAAAAAGAACCAGAGAACTCTCTTTAATAGAATAAAACACCAACTCATGAAGATAGATAGAAGGCAGTCGATCATTAAATCGGCTATTTACTTGATAGGGTCTTTTGTCTTTCTTTCACTGTCCATTAATATGGATTTACTGCGCTGGAAGATTTTCTTTGGGATTACTTTTCTTGTTTTATTATTGTGGTCACTCATATATTTACTTCTATGGGAAATAAAATGGATGCTCGATGACCTAAAAAACTCAGAAACTTTTGAGAAACACCTTCAATTAATAATCAATGATCTTAAGAATACATATATGAAAGAGATTCTTGAGCTAAATTCACTTTTATATAAAAAATCTAAAATACCAAGACAAAAAATGCGGACTTTATGCTTAGATTTGCTGATATCTAGTCTTGAAGATTCAATCGAAATAGTTAAAAACAGATTGGCTTTTCTGGAAAAGTCTTCAATAATATTTTCCTTGCCTTTCGTGCTAGTAATATATATGGTCATGGGTTGGCCAAAAGTCAGCTTAGAAAATCCTATTGATTTTTTAAAATATATCCCTTATCTAATTTTTGTCGCTACAGCAATTCAACCTTTGCTATTTATGTCAGGACAGACACGTATTGAGGATTATAGAATTTCATTGCTGTTTCTCCATAATCTTATAAGAATAGAAGATGCGTCTCATGATGAAAGTATGTAGCTAACTTTATTGTAGAGAGCAATATTTGGTAGAATCGCAGACTCACATCAGTTGAAATTTCTAAAATTTATTGTTGAATTATCTACGAGAATTGTAATGGCATCGCTCCCGGACTTTCGCCCTAAACAGCTTTCTCTCGGTCCCTTAGAATGCGAAATTCTCAATTTAATTTGGGACTTGGGGACCGCTACTGTCAAACAGGTGCATGAACAGATTTTGACCAATCCCGATCTCGAACTGGCATACACTTCCGCCACCACCGTTCTTAATCGCCTGCCTAAAAAAGGCTGGTTAGCTTGCGAGAAGCAAAATCGCAGTTTTGTTTGGTGTCCTCTGGTTTTCAGAGCATAGGCCAACTCCCTTTGGTGTCCTGGATTATATTCTTTAACGATATTGAGTTCAGGCGTCTCTTCTCCCCTAATAGCTTAAATGAGGCCGTCTATAGCCCCCACAGCTATAGTTCGCTATCTGTACCGGGTATCCATTGCCCTGTCAGTGGATCATAGATTTCTATGGAGACTCAGCCACCATTGGTCGTCGTACCATCCGCCTCACGGGTACGCCCTCTGAAAGCATAGAATTTGATAAAGCGGTTGTCTTGTTCTTTGCGAGAACTATTGCTCAGACTGTAGGGTTTCTGAACGTATCCCCTCCTTGGAGGGGTGTCCACAGGGTGGGGTGGGTATAGGAGGTATGGGCCTCAAACCATTGAGAATTGACAAGTGCTATATGGCAAAACAGTCTCTTGCATGGGTACTGACAGTTAATACTTTACCTGGCTAAGCCTTCTGAACTGCAGCCTCTTGGGCCTCAAATTGAGCATCCCCTTCTGCCACTTCAGTGGTGCCTCGTAATTTGGGATCTAAAGCGTCTCGCAAAGCATCACTCACAACATTAAGAGAATAAATCAACAAAAACATGACTAGCACCACACCTGCCAACGGCCACCAAATGCCCTGAACCAACTCCCCAGTGGCATCCGAGATCATCGCCCCCCAGCTCGCTCCATCCTGAATACCCACCCCGATATAGGTCAAAATCACCTCCGACTTAATGGCACCCAAAATTTGCAGCGAAGCACTAATAATCGCCAGATGGATCACATTGGGCAGGATATGGCTAAAAATAATTTGTAGATCATTGGCTCCAATGACTTTTGCAGCAGCCACATATTCAAGATTGCGGGTTTTGAGCACCTCGCTCCGAATCAATCGACAAAGCCCCACCCAACCCAGCAGGCCCATTGCCAAACAAATCGCCACTAACCCTTTCCCAATCACATAGGAAATGGCAATCACCATCAAAATATAAGGCACAGAACTAATAACGGTATACAGCCAGACAATACCAACATCGACTAAGCCCCCGTAATAGCCCGCCAAGGCCCCTAAAATGACACCGATGGGAACAGAGATACTGGTCACCAAGACTCCAATCAGCATTGCAGTCTTAGTTCCCGCCAAAATTTTATAGAGTACAGAGCGCCCAAAAAGATCGGTGCCCAGTAATTTTGCGAGTTCCAACGAAGGGGCTTCATATTGCGCCCCCACCCGAGTTTGATAGTCAGGTAAGACGTTAAATCCCCCCAGTACAGCCACCAAAATATAGACAGCAATAATCCCCAAGCAGATGACGACCAGTTTTTGACGGCTGAGCTTTTGGGCAGCTTCCCAATACAGGTTATGAACGCGGGTCATGGGGTCCTCAATTTAGTTTGACGCGCGGATCCACCGCAGCAATAAGTAAGTCAGTGATCAGATTAAACACGGCATAGGTCATGGTGATATACATGGTCATTCCCTTCAGCACCGGGAAATCACCATTATTAATCGCCGAAATCATTAAATCGCCTAAGCCAGGAATACTAAAAAACCGCTCCATCAAAAACGCCCCCAAAATTAAAAAGGGGACCGCCACAATCGTGAAGGTCAGAATCGGAATCATGGCGTTTTTGAGGATATGGGTAAAGAGTACCCCTCGTTCACTCACCCCTTTGGCCCGAGCCGTGCGGACATAGTTGGCCTGCATTTCATTTAGAAATATTGTGCGGTAGATCCGCACATCAGGCCCAATAGAGACCACGATAATAATCAGCCAAGGCAGAGCCAGATAGGGAATCGCATCCCATCCTGGGGCATAGCCATTGATGGGAAACCATTCCAACTCATAGGCCAGAAAGTACTGCATGGCAATGATATAGACCAAGTAGGAGACGCTCATGGAAATCACGGCGGCGGCAGTGGAAAAGCGATCGATCCAGGTGCCTCGGTAGTAGGCGATCATCATCGCAATCACAATATTGATTACCAGTCCCAACACGAAGGGAGGCAGCGTCAAACTCAGTGATACCAAAGCCCCACTGGCGAAGGCTTCACTCAGTCTTTCACCTGTGAAATAAGATTCTCCATAATCAAAGGTGACAATTTGGCGAAGAAAGTCGAGAAACTGCTTCCAAAGGGGCTGATCCAGCCCCCATTGCGCTTCAAGATCTGCGATCGCCTGGGGAGTTGCATGTTGGCCTAAGGCCACGCGAACCGGATCTTCGCCAGCAATGTTAAACAGCACAAAGATAATAACCGCAACGCCCAGGATAGTCGGAATGATGTACAGGAGGCGGCGAACAATGTACCCAAGCATCACTTCAATCCTTTGGCTTTGGCTTCGGTGTCAATATCCAGAAATTTGAAGGTGGAGCCTAACATCAGGTTGGGTTTAGAGTTCAGCAGCCATTTCTGGCGCATCCCCACACTAATCGGCGTTTTGAGAAAGACCACTGGCACATCTTCCTTTAAAATCAGAGCCATTTTCTCAATGATTTTGTTGCGCTCCGGGCCGGGAGACATGCGTCGCATCTGTTCGTACAGCCGATCATATTCAGGATTACTGTAAGAGCCATCATTGGGTCCCGGTGCCTTATTCGGCCCATAAAACAGTTGATAGAAGTTCTCAGCGTCGGGATAATCCGCTCCCCACCCGCCGCTGGCCAGCTGAAAACTCCCGCCTTCTTTGCGCTGCAAATACTCAGAGAACTTTAAAAACTCTGCTTTGAGCTGAATGCCGGATTGGGCGAGTTGGTTGCGCAAGAACTCATGATTTTGCTGGGAAATTTTAGGATCTGCCGACGCATACAATATCGTGATGGGGGGTAACCCTTTACCCTCTGGGTATCCTGCTTCTTTTAACTTGGCTTTCGCCTTATTGAGATCATGGGAATACCATTTCACGGGCACAGACTCTTCGCTCCCATCAATGGGGAGAGGAACAATGGTATTCAAGGCATGGCCGCGACCATTTTCCATTTTCTCAATATAAGCAGGGGTATCCAGGGCGTAAGCTAGAGCTTGGCGCAGCGCTTTATTTTGACCAAAGGTTTTGTCTCTAAAATTAATGGTGATGTAAAACGATGAGAGATCATTGGCGGAGGCAAGGTTGAACTTACCTGCAAACTCACCTTTGAGCTTAAATTGGTCGCCCACCTTTTCAGCCATCTTGGAGAAATTATCGCGATCAATGCCAATGGAATCCAGCTCGCCCTTCAGAAATTTGAGCATGCGGGGTTGCGCTTCTTCAATTAAAGGAATGCGAATTTCATCGATGATGGGAAGTTTTTCGCCTGCATCCTCTAACAAACCCTGGCTTTGATCCTCAGACTCTCCTTCAGTGGGGTAGGTGCCATGATAATTGGGGTTTTTCTTGAGTACCATCACCCCTTTGCGCGGATTTTTATCTAGGACATATGGCCCTGTGCCGACGCCATGATGTTCTAATTTACGACCGTACTTTTCAACGGCTTCTTTAGGAACGATGGAGAGCGGACTCGTGGCAAAGGACATTAATAGCAGCGGATCCGGCTCAGTCATGACAATCTTAAAGGTGTGGGAATCCACCTTTTCTATGCCTGAGACGTTTTCCTGGTCATAGTCGAGATCTTTTTGCTGCCGCGTTTTTTCCCTAAATTCATCCAGCCCTTTAATTCGGTTTTCGAGTAGAGCAGGGTAACTTTGGGGATTAACATTGACATCCGCAAACCGTTTCAGGGTATAAATCACATCATCCGCAGTTAGTTCCCGACCTTTGCCGTCTGGGAAACAGGGATCATCATGAAATTTGACCCCTTTTCGCAATTTAAAGGTGTAGGTGAGCTTGTCCTCACCCAACTCAGGCAGGGTCTCTAAAAGATTGGGTACCAACTCATAGGGACGTTTGAGATAGTGATATTCCAACAGCGGGTCATAGATGTTGCTGATAATCCGGGCGGAAGCCACATCAAATTGCTTAGGGGGATCGAGGCTGCGATAAACTGACGCCCGAAATGTATCTAAAACCTTGACCCCAGTATCCCCTGTACCTTGTCGTGGCCGACAGCCCAGCGGCACTGCTACTGTAGCGATGAGTAAAGCAGACATCACCAATTGGGGTGTTTTTTGCCAGAGTGAGATTTTCTGTACAGCCATAAATTCAGACAACGCTACATAAACGACAAGCCCATCAAAGGGAAAGCATCAAACCGTTGAGACAAGATTAATGGGAAGTTATGGTTTGATCAAATCTGGGGGCATTCAATCGTATTGTGGCACCAATACCCAAAATCTGTGTTCTACGCTAAATGGTTTCGCTAGCAGCTAGCGGGCCTAGTATCTGATGTGTAGAGTAACCGCAGCTTGCACTGATTGTTCACCGCCCACGACGGGGGTTGAGTCAGCCTCAGTTCTCAAAGCCGTTGCTTGAATCGGGATCGGGGGTGGCGCTGGGGCATTGGCACGATTAATCTGGATACTGATGACGTCTTTAGGAGATAAATTGAGCGCCGATAATACAGCCCTTGCTTGTGCTTGGGCATCTTGAGTCGCTTGGGTTAAGGCTTGTTTTTGGGCGGCTGCGATCGCATCCTCCGCCGCCACAAAGGAGACCCGATCAATTCGGGACGCCCCTGCTTTAACCGCATCATCCATCAGAGGACCTGCGGCTGCAATATCAACCCGGAAACTGACCATATTGCGGCCCCGATATCCCATCAATCGTCGCTGACCATTGTTGTAACTGTAGTTGGGACTGAGGTTAATGCCTGTTGTTTCCAGCTTCTCCACCTTGCGAGCCTTTAAAAGCGAGACCACCGCAGCCGAACGGCTGGCCACTTGTTTCTGCACAGCTTCTGCAGTTGTACCTTGCACTTCTACGCCCAACCGCACTTGGGCCTCCGTCGTCTGAATCGTTTCAGTGCCCTGCCCTGTCACCGACAACACCCGATACTGCGCATCTGATACCGTTGGCGGCTGTGCTTGAGCCTGGATAGGGGATGATAGCCCGAGGAGTACCGTTAATCCCAATAGGGTAGAGGGAACACAGTAGCCGAGACAAAGAGGACGATTAAGTTTCATAGATTGGGGAGCTAATCCGTTGAGAAAAGCCTACTACAATCCGCTATCAACCTAGAGCATTCAACGCTGAATACTGGGTGTTTGATATCAGGCCATGCAACTACTGCGGAGAAAATAAAGGTCGTCAATCTTTTCAGCGATCATGGAGCGCTGAAGTATGACAAATATACCGATGGCTGCTTAGCTGTAATATCAATCGTGAATCAGACATGGCGATGCTTGTAGATCGGCCAAGGTGGCGTTGCCAGTACAAAAGAGAACCGTTTCTAATTCAGCAATCAGCAGTTCCATCAGGGTATGCAATGCTGCGTCTGACTCGTGGGCAGCTTGCAGAAACGGGTAAGCCATGCCCGCTAAATCAGCGCCTAAGGCCAGTGCTTTTGCCGCATCCAGACCATTGCGAAGGCCACCAGAGGCAATTAACGGAATTTTGGCATTCGCTTGGTGGATGGACGCCACGCATTCAGCGGTGGGCAATCCCCAGTCAGAAAAGGTTTGGCCCAGTCGGCGCTGACGCGGATCTTCTGCTCGTTCACCTTCGACTTTGGCCCAAGAGGTGCCGCCTGCCCCCGCGACATCAATGGCAGCAACACCGACATCTATTAGGCGCAGGGCTAGCGGCGCAGAAATACCATTACCGACTTCTTTAACGATGACGGGAATCGGTAGTTGGTGACAAAGTTCACCTATTTGGGTGAATAGATTACGAAAATTGGTATCACCTCGACTTTGAATACATTCCTGTAGCGGGTTGAGATGCAGGATTAAAGCATCCGCTTCTAGCAAATCAATGCTGCGGCGGCAGGACTCAATGGTGTAGCCATAGTTCAGTTGGACGGCCCCTAAATTGGCAAATAGAGGAATGTCTGGGGCATGCGATCGCACCGCAAAGGTATCCGCCACTTGAGGATGCTCCACGGCCACTCGCTGTGACCCCACACCCATAGCAATCTTGAACTCCTGAGCAACGATAGCTAGCCGCTGATTAATCGTTTTGGCCAGCTCCGTTCCCCCGGTCATAGATGAAATCAACAGCGGTGCCCCCAAAGGCTTGCCTAAAAAAGTTGTAGATAATTGAATATCTTCCAGGGCTAACTCTGGCAAACAACAGTGCTGGAACCGATAGCGTTCAAATCCCGTTGTAATCGTTTTGCACTGAACCTTATCGTCTAAACAAATACGGAGATGGTCGGCCTTACGGGTTTTAATGGCCTCGTCAGTATTGGGGGAATTAGCAGTCACTCGGGTTGGGATGGGAGAAGACATCAACCGGACAAAACCAAACTCTGGCATTGTCACCGGAAGCTCTCTTAATTATGCAAAATTCTGTTGGTTTGGCAGAAGTTTAGGCCCTGGTTCGGAGTACTTTTTATAGAGATCGCACCCACTCCCGCAAAACTCGATCAGCCTCCATTTCATCTAATCGAGCCGCCGTCAAAAACTCATAAAGCTTTGCCTTGGGTACCTGTGGAAACGTAGAACTCATCTGAGCTTCCATGTAATCCTGCCCCTGCAAACAATAAATTCGCCAAACCTCTCCGTTGTATCGCCACAACTCTGGCACACCCATACTGGCATAAAGCTGGAGCTTATCAATATTCGTGTGAGTAATATCCACCTCTACCACCAAATCCGGGGGTGGATCTTTCTCTAAGTCAACATCCCGCCCAGCCACCAACGGTTGATTCTGAATGTAATAGGCTGCATCTGGCTCACTTGAACGATCCAGTCCCTCTCGATCTAAGGTCGTAGACCCCATTGTCTTCAGTTTCATGCCAAACTCCGCCGCCAAAATATAAATGAAGCGCCCAATTAACCAGACCAAAAACTCGTGAATCTCAAGCGGCATGGTAATTTCTAACGTCCCTTCGGAGTACGCTAGGCGCGTATTGCGATCGGGACTGAGCGATTGTCTGACGGCTAGGTAGCCTTGCCAGGTGAGCGATCGCAATACCACACGCTGCTCACCAACGGGCTGCGGAACAGGTTGTTGAACTAAAGGAGCGGCACGAACCATAACGAAATGTTATTCCCGAACTTTCCTCATTTTAGACGGTGGCATCCGTGAACGACTTGCTCTAAAAAATTCTGAACCAGTTAGATAGCTCTACGACGAAGATGATGTTGAGTACGCAGTTGCTGAGTACCTATCAGGGGGGATGGAGGGGAAAGACTGTTGGCAACAACGTTCAGAGTAATTGCAGAGTTATGGGGAACGGATGACTAGCATTTGGTTTCCTCCTTTCTGTAGCTCATAACCAACGGTTTCAATGGCGGTGACATACCCTCCATCCTGGCAAGCTTGAATAACAGGTGGGAGGTAGGGAGACGGTTCGAGCATTAGAGTTAACAAAGGAAATATGCGCACTTCTGTACTGATCTGCAGGAGTTCTCGAATAGAAGTTTGATGAAAAGCTGCATCGTAGTGCTTGGAATACAAAAATAGAAAATGGGAGCACAGCGCTAGTTCAAAGGTTTGATCGGGGAACGGGAGTGTAGGTAATGCTGCGGTTTGATAGCGACCCTCTTGTTTTCCCCGCTCGTAATCTTGCAGGAAGGTCTGCATGGTTTTTATGCGGTTATGGCGAAGATCTTCTGGGGAGGAGTGATAGGACCAGACCCAATCCTCAGGCGTCGCCTTGATTTGATCCATGATGCCATCCAAGACCGCTTCGAACCGTTGCTGAATCTGTGGTCCACTCAGTTCATAAATGGGGTCGATGGACGTGATCTGGCTGCCCAAGGCAGTTGATTCGGCATTAAAGCTGGCCGGACCATCCCCCACACCTAAGATTGAACGCTCTAAATCGGCAGCGGTGAGGTTGAACATTTTGATGTATTCATCTTGCGATCGCCCAAAGGGAACCACAGAATCAAGCTGCATTGCCATACATAGACCTGCCAAACTGCTACCGCAGGTTTCTCCCCAATCTTGACATAGAAACAGGAACTCGTTATCTCAGGTTGCAGTGAATCCCGACTTGCTCCATGGAGGTTTGCACTTTGCTATAAGCTCGTTGCTCTTGAGCAAGAATAGACTTATATTGCTGTTCGCCTTGGGTATCGTTCGCGTAGAAGCTAGTTGTCCCATCAGCATCAGAGATTTGGGCACGACTCCGAGTTGCGGCTGCTACTTCCTTAAAAGCAGTCGCCAAGTCTTTGACGGATTTCTTGAGCGTATTGTCTTGCACGTTCAGCGTTTGGAATGTGGAGGATAACTTCTCATAATTCTCGGCATTTTTTAGCATCGCTGCTTGATCGATCGTTCCTAGTGGTCCTTGCTTTTGGCCATCAAAATATGCCTTTTGGACTTTCTTGCATTGGCTTCTGAGATCAGGTCCACAGCCCGTCATTAGTATTGACAACAAGAGAAGTGGCGCAGTCCAGGAGATAAGTTGTTTCGGATTGCTCTTTGTATATTGCTGGCTCATGATTTCCTTCAATAATCAATATCGACTCGGTTAACGCCTATTACCGGGCTGTGCAGTGCAGGGTTAAAGCTTGTACTGCTGTCGGTATTTTGGACATGGCCCCATTGCGAACCTGGTCAATTTGGTCTCCTAAAGCATCGTTGACCTGGTTATGAGGAGGAATCAAATCAGCCGCTTCACGCGTTTTTTCGCCAACCTGCTGATGGGCAGCCACTAACTCAGCCTGTATTTTCTTGAGTTTGGAATCTGAAAGCTTGAGTTTAGCTATCTTTTCTGATGATTCAGTCCAGAGCTTTGCCTTCTGTTTTTCCTGCTCGTGGTCATAGACCAAACTTCCAGGTTTCTTGAGAGACATGGATTTGTTAAAGGTCGTATTGTGTGCCTGCCCTAACTTCTGACATTGGCTTTTAAGGCTCGGTCCACATCCAGTGATCAAGACAGATATTGCAGTGACACTTAGCCAGGGCAGAACTTGCTTCTGTATGTGCATGTGCTATTTACCAAGGATGGTCTGGCTTATGTATGTTGCCCATTGCCAAGATATTACCGAGCTACTATCACTCAGGAATATATCTTCATCAAAAGTCTTAGGACTTATCCTCATGCGTCATGCTAGCGTATTGTGCTAGCATGACGCATATGCAAGAGGTATAGGTGAACAATAAACAACGAAAAACCCTTGAACGTTTATTTGCAGATCCTATTTCAGGAAATATTAAGTGGTCTGATATTGAGAGCCTTTTAGTTACATTGGGTGCAGCAATCACCGAAGGCAATGGCTCTCGGATCAGAGTAGTACTGGGAGATGTACCTGTTGTATTCCATCGACCTCATCCTGAATCAACCGCAGGCAAGTTACTGGTCAAAGCCGTCCGTAAATTTCTCAAAGATGTAGGGGTAGAAGATGCTTAGTTATAAAGGCTATAGCGCCAAACTAGAAGTCGATGAAGAAAGTGGCATGATTGGTGGCATGGTTCTAGACATGAAAGGGACCATTCACTTTGAAGGCACTACCGTTGCAGAAGCGACCCAGGCATTTTACGACTCAGTGGATGATTACCTAGCCTTCTGTGCAGAATTGGGCCGTGAACCCGAAAAACAGTATTCTGGTAACTTCTCCACACGCACCACGTCTGAACTTCATCGGTTAGCCATCCTTCAGGCTCAGAATATAGGCATCAGCTTAAACGGATATGTTGAATCTTTAATTGCTAAAGACACCAAGGATTTGCAGAAGAAAATCTCATCTTCATAGCGTAGTGCTTTTGATACACTCTCCTATCGGGTGAGACTCCCCACCTCCATTCTATAATCAGGGCATATATTCAACTTTGTACTGACTGGAAGAGCCCAATAGTCTCTAACCACAGGATTGAGTAAGGCGTTGCTCTATATCGAGACAGCATTCCTCTGCACAAAGCACTCAGGACAAGGCATGATTGATATACGTATCAATTGAGTTGTTCCTTTAGATTTATGGTTGCGTCTCTTAGCGGTGCTCAAATCCGGCAAACCTTTCTCGACTTCTATGCCGCCAAAGGCCACAAAATCCTGCCTAGCGCCTCCCTGGTGCCTGAGGATCCGACCGTCCTGCTTACCATTGCGGGGATGTTGCCCTTCAAGCCGATCTTTTTAGGCCAACGGGAAGCCGAAGTACCCCGAGCCACCACCTCCCAGAAATGCATTCGCACCAACGATATTGAAAATGTAGGGAAAACTGCTCGACATCATACCTATTTTGAAATGTTGGGTAACTTTAGCTTTGGAGACTACTTCAAAGAACAAGCGATCGCTTGGGCCTGGGAACTGTCTACTGAAGTGTATAAGCTTCCCCCTGATCGCATCGTGCCTAGCGTATTTGAAGAAGATGACGAAGCCTTTGCCATCTGGCGGGACAAAATTGGCATTCCCGAACATCGGATTCAGCGGATGGGGGCTGACGATAACTTTTGGGCTTCAGGACCGACTGGCCCCTGTGGCCCTTGTTCTGAGTTGTACTACGACTTTCACCCTGAAAAAGGAGATGACAATCTTGATCTAGAAGATGACACCCGGTTTATTGAGTACTACAACCTGGTGTTTATGGAGTACAACCGGGATAGTGACGGGAAACTTGCGCCTCTTAAGAATAAGAATATTGATACGGGCTTGGGACTGGAGCGGATGGCCCAGATCTTGCAGAAGGTACCTAATAATTACGAAACGGATTTGATCTTTCCGATTATTGAAACCGCTGCCAAGATTGCAGGTATTAGGTATAAGAAGAGCAAGGCCAAGACCAAAACTTCCCTAAAAGTAGTGGGTGATCATGTGCGATCGGTGGTGCAAATGATTGCCGATGGGATTACCGCCTCCAATGTGGGTCGAGGTTATGTGCTCCGGCGACTCATTCGCCGAGTAGTCCGTCATGGTCAACTGATTGGCATTGATGGGGCCTTTATCACCCAAGTGGCGGAAACGGCTATTGTCTCTTTGGAAGTGGCCTATCCTGAGGTGCGGGAACGGGAAAAAATTATCAAAACAGAATTGGAACGGGAAGAAGCACAGTTCCTCAAGACCCTGAACCGGGGCGAAAAGCTACTGGGCGAAATCATGGCGAAAAAGCCCAAGCAAATTTCCGGAAAAGACGCCTTTGACCTATATGATACCTACGGTTTTCCCCTAGAGTTGACCCAGGAAATTGCCGCAGAGCAGGGGCTCACGGTAGATGAAGACGGCTTTGCTAAAGCGATGAAGGAACAACAAGATCGCGGTCGCAGTGCCCACAAAACCATTGACCTGACTGTGCAAAGTACCCTAGAACAATTAGCCGCCACCGTTCACCCAACAGACTTTCTCGGCTATACCGATTTCTCAACCAAAGCTAAAGTGGCTGCTCTACTTGTGAAGGGGGAAACCGTTGACAAAGCTTCAGCAGGTTCTGAGGTGCAAATTGCCTTGGATCAGACTCCCTTCTATGCCGAATCTGGGGGACAAATTGGCGATCGCGGCTATCTCAATGGCAAAGATGTGGTGGTGCGGATCGAAGATGTCCAGAAAGAATCAGACATCTTTATCCACTATGGCCGGATTGAGCGGGGCACTTTAAAAGTAGGCAATAAGCTTACAGCCCAAATTGACTTGGCCTGTCGTCGTCAGGTGCAAGCTCATCATACTGCCACTCACCTTTTACAAGCGGCCCTGAAAAATATTGTTGATGAGTCTATCGGCCAAGCCGGTTCTCTGGTGGCTTTTGATCGCTTGCGGTTTGACTTTAACTACAACCAGGCGGTCACCCCTGAACAAATTCAGGAAATCGAAACCCAAATCAATACCTGGATTGCCGAAGCCCATACCACCGAAACGGAAGTGATGCCGATTGCGGAGGCCAAGGCCAAAGGGGCGGTGGCCATGTTTGGCGAAAAATATGGGGCAGAGGTACGGGTGATGGATGTGCCGGGGGTTTCCATGGAACTCTGTGGCGGCACCCATGTGAAAAACACGTCTGAAATTGGTCTGTTCAAAATTGTGGCCGAAGCCGGGGTTGCTTCGGGTGTGCGTCGGATTGAGGCGATTGCTGGACCTGCTGTTCTAGAGTATCTGAATGTGCGGGATGCTGTAGTTCGGGATTTAAGCGATCGGTTTAAGGCTAAGCCAGAGGAACTGCCGGAGCGGATCACGACTTTGCAAACAGACCTAAAAACAACTCAAAAGCAGCTTGATGCTCTTAAAGCCCAGTTAGCCCTAGTTAAATCTGAACAGCTTCTGGAACAGGCCGAATCGGCCGGTGCCGTTAAAGTCCTCGTCTCTCAACTGGAAAGGGTTGATCCAGAGTCTCTGAAAACGGCTGCAGAAAGGCTACTCCAAAAGCTGGGTGAAGGGGCGGTGGTTCTGGGGTCTGTGCCTGCGGAAGGCAAGGTAAGTCTGGTGGCAGCCTTTAGCCCGAAGGTGATCGAACAAGGGTTGCAGGCTGGGAAATTTGTGGGTGCGATCGCCAAACAATGCGGCGGTGGCGGCGGCGGTCGTCCCAACTTAGCCCAAGCTGGCGGACGCGATCCAAGCAAATTAGAAGCAGCTCTGAATGATGCTCAGCAACAATTGAGGGATGCCCTGCAAATCTCATAAGCCTCACCGAATAAAGTTTCACCCTTTCAATACAAGGCAGCGGACCTAGCCAGAGAACTCAGCCATATCGATTAAAAGTGTTGTGGTGAATTCATTGCCATGTGAGTTCAAGTTTTTGCTTATTAGCCATACAGAAAAGTGCTGCCTAAGACAGGAATCATCCTTGCCAAGACCTAAGCAACAGAAAAACCAGTATATTTACGAATTTCTGGTTCATGAAAACCCAATACAATATCTTCCTTAGCAATACCTGCTTGCATTAATTCGTCAGTGACACCATCTTCTGTTCCATCTGTCTGAATCCAAACCTTGCCATCCATAACCTCGGTCAGTATGGAAGCGACCTCAATATTTTCTCGCGATGAGCCGTCGACAAAAACACCCTCTTCGGGATCTAACGCCTGAAGAACGCCAAGAACTAGAGCGAGTCTCGCGCGCGAGCAGTGAATCAGCTGCTCGTGTTGCTCGGGCCAAAGCCCTGCTAGCAGTTAGTTTCTCAAGGTGACAGCTATAGGGCTGCAGCTCAAGCCAGTGGGCGACGTTCAGGGGATGTCGTAGCACACCTGGTAGAGCGCTTTAACCGTGAGGGACTAGCCGCGTTAACACCACGCCACGGGGGAGGCGCAACACCCCAGTATGACGTTAGACAACGACAGCACATTATCGAATTGGCCCAACAGCCACCTGAGTTAGAAACTGATGGCGTTTCCCAGTGGTCGTTGTCAAGCCTGCAACGCCGGCTAAGGAATCAGAAGGACGGTGAGTTTTCAACCGTGAGTACTTACACGATTTGGCAAGTGTTACACGAAGCTCAGCAGAGCTGGCAGCAAAGCCGGAGTTGGTGCAAAACGGGCACAGCCGTTCGACGTCGCAAAAGTGGGGTCGTCATCGTCACCGACCCCG
Source organism: Acaryochloris sp. IP29b_bin.148 (assembly GCF_028285565.1). Classification (GTDB taxonomy): domain Bacteria; phylum Cyanobacteriota; class Cyanobacteriia; order Thermosynechococcales; family Thermosynechococcaceae; genus Acaryochloris. The sequence goes on along the minus strand of NZ_JANQOY010000204.1, from coordinate 35 downwards.
ATACCGAAGCGAAAAAAAACTAATTGAGCGTGCCT
>NZ_JANQOY010000184.1 GCF_028285565.1 Acaryochloris sp. IP29b_bin.148 | reverse complement strand
ATCTTGAGTCATGGTGTATTCTCTCTGTACGTTTGCTTGTCCAGAAGGATACGCCTTTTTTTATCTACGGCCTCATACACCAGAAATACTTATAACTCATTGCGTTCCAGGTTTGTCAGGTAAAACAAGGTGAAATACGAGAGAAGAACTGCCGCAGCATGCAACAGCAAACATAGTATTTGAATACTGACCTTGAGCTACGGTCCCATGAACGTCTGACAATGTTATGCCATGAGTTTGAGGAGACCTGCTGTATTTTGAATCATTTCCAAGCTGATAATGGGCACTGGCACGCCACAATAGAAAGTAACCTGAGTGAAGACTCCGGCGCTGATCTTGCGATTCAGGTCATACTGGCAGTCCTGCCTCAGTTATCAGCTCAAGCTAAACAACAATGGGACAATTGCTACCTTCGAGAATTCGATCTTGGATTTGAATGTGGAGATACATGGGCCTATCCTTATGCCCTAACTGCTGAATCCGTTTACTTAATTGCAGAGGCTAACTGCTCACTCTCTGTGACCTTGTATCCATTCCGTACCAGTGATGCTGGAGGTAACAAGAGTCTGTCATTTAACTGAAGAGAAGAGAAGGAACACTCACTCGCTACAACAGTTTCAAGGCTAGATCAGCCTTATAGTGTTACTAAGAAAAATCAAACAGTGATGACGGGCTTCTCTGTCTGAGATGAAAAATAAGCATTGACACCAGAGAATAGTCATCCCAACGAATGAGCCTTTTATTTATCTCATGCTTGCCAACCTAGCGCTTCACACAGCGGCTCGTCATTACTGCCAAACGCAATCAAACTATTGGTATCAGCACACGACTGAAATACGGCAAACCATACCTCGTGATCAGGGCAACTATCAGCAGATGCTGTTAGAGAGCTATGCCCGTTCCGACGTGCTCACGATCATCTGCATAGAACTTGAGCGACTCGACCCCGATCACCTCGACGATATTGATACAACTCGCGATCTCATCGTGCAAATTGGCAGAAGCGCTCAAAAAATGCCGCCGCATCCCAATATGGGGCAACCGCCACCCCAAATTTCTCAGGCCACATTTGGCGTTAACGTGGACGATGCGATGGTCTCCGACCGGCCTTCGGCCATCGCAGACGAACGAGAAGCCTTCTGCACCTACATTCAAGCACTCTCAGAGTCCCAACTCCAGGCTGTTCAGCCCTTACCTTATCAGCGGGTTTTGTCCCTAACCGAGTCCAAAACCCTGTGGCAGGGACTCCGCAACCGTTGGCAAATTATCGGTCCCTATTGGCATCCACTCCACCCACGCAGCTTGCCAGATATCACGGCCTTTAACACAGAGGCATTTGAAGCGTTTTGCGACTCTTTCAGCCTGATCGATCAGTTGTCCACTCGCGGCATTACCCGCATTTGGGAGCTGCGGGACTACGGAATTGAATACGAGCAGGACATTTCTCTATTTGACCCTGCGTACAATGGCAATGAAGGCTACTGGACATCGAATCGTTTGGACTGGATTGTCTATGCCTCCCATGAAGACTCTACAACCATTGGTGGATGGTTACTAGAAGAGATTAAAGTTCAATGGCCAGACTGGGAAAAACACACCTGGTAACCCCAGATGTGTAGAGGCAAGAACTTGAGATGCCTTTCGGTGAAGAGCTTTTGCAGTTTAACCGTCCTTCAAAAGGATGAAGGTTCAGATACAGAATCAGGCATGAAAAAATGGCAAATAATCTATCATCCGCAGCGCAGGTTCAGTCCCATGAGTTGGTGGGTGCACAAAGCGGTTCATAAAGCTTCTCCAACGTCAGAATGGAGAAACGCAGATCAGTATGACCCCGCCTTCCCGCCCTGTGTCTTTGGGGAAGGATTTCCCTACCTGTTAGTAACAGTCGATGGGTTTGCCTTAGAGTTTGCCTCCTCCCATGAAGTCAGGCACTGCATTGAGATATTGCAGCAAAAACATTTACCGGCAACGAAAAACTTAGTTTGCAAAAACAGTACAACTTACCAAGGGTTTAATCACTGGCTAGCCATTTATCCTGCTTCCCTCAAGTCCTGGAAACAGCGCCAACGAACGGTTAAGATCCTGACCCAGACGTTGATGGAGTTGGAACAAGAAGACATCCATTTTTAGCGCATGCTTATCTTGCGGACGTTTTGCTATACCCAGCGATTAAACATTGGGTGTGATGTCTATCAATGCGTCAGTCAGTGCTAGATGAGAGTATGGCAACAAGACTGGGTATCGGGTAAGAGATTTTTTCGGCATGTTCAAGCCATCTGTCATATCTAAAGGTGGGTTAACGGCATTGGTAGTGTTGATGAGCACTCCTCTGTTCTGGGCCTGTAATCGGGTCCCCATCGTTAGAAGGTTGGCTGACGTTCAAGATCAAGCAACCGATCCAAAGCCCGATAAAGTCCTACAGGCCTTTGAATCCATTCCTGGTACACCTTATCTGGTCGCTAATATCGCACAAGTGAAAGCAGGCAAATCTCGCATATCCTCTTCTGAATTCTATTCACGACAAGGGGGCGGTATTGCCAACCTTGTTTTTCTTGATTCGGGTTCCCTAGAGTCTCACAGCCTGTTCGACACAAATCAATACACGATTGTTGAAGCCAAACAATATCCTCTCGACGAACCAGCTCCCAATCCAGAAGCAAAGAAGATCAAGAAAACGGCTCGCTTTGTCTATCAGGTGCTCAAGAAGGATACCAATGGAGACAAGTATCTAGACAGCAGAGATCACCGAACTATTGCGATCTCAGATGCTTTTGGCAAACAGTATGTTGAAGTCTTGACGGATATCAGTCAGCTTTTTAACTTACAGCCTTTAACTGGCAATCGCTTGCTGGTGGTGTATGTCAAAAATGGAACGAAAATGGTGAGTATTATTGATCTCTCCCAAAGAAAAGTCATCCAGACCAGTAACCTGACCAAATTAGAGGATGATGTCGAATAGTGGAACGGTAAAGCCTTTCCACAGTTACACCTATCAAAGCCAATGAATTTACACCTAAAAATTCAACTCAGCGTAAATTCCTCGATCGCAAAATACTAACCGCCAACCCTAATCCCAAGAAGCTCGCCACCGCAAACAGGGTATTGCTCAATCAGTACAAGGCCGTCTGCTTCTCTGCCGAAATCATTGCTGCCCCTATAATCAGCGATCCCACCAAAATCCTGAATGACAGGTGATTGGCAGCATTATCTACCGTCATCCGTGAGCCATTCAGACCCAAAAGGTTTCAGTTCCACTGCAAGGATTCCGACGTCACTTGGTCTAGCCGTTGCTCTAACTGTCGGGGCGATAGAAATCTGCCATCGTCGTCATTTACCGCGTTTGTACCTAAGATAAAGGGTGGATTGCACACTACAGTAGGTAGCCCCATGTCCTCAGAAGCAAAAGCAGTTAAAAAGCTGATCGAACAACAAAGCTTTGGCGTCCTGTCAACCTATTCAGTGGCTGTGGAAGGCTTCCCCTTTGGGTCCGTCACCCCCTATAGTCTGACAGACACCTATAATCCGCTTATTTTTATTAGCAATCTGGCCCAGCACACCAAAAACATCGCTCAAGACAATCGAGTATCCTTAATTATTTTGGAGAATCTGCAAGATGGGGCTGAGGATCTGCAGAAGCATGGACGAGCCAGTATTTTGGGTCGGGCCATGCCCTTAGAAACCTCTGGTGCCGAGAACGAAGCTAAATATCAAAAGTATTTTCAGCGGTTTCCAGAAGCGGAAGGCTATCAAAATACCCATGGCTTTCAACTCTATGAGATTACGCCGGTGCGGATTCGCTTTATTGGCGGGTTTGGCAAGATTTTCTGGTTAGAACCCGAGCAGTTGGTTCACTGATCTCAGGTTCGCTGCGGTGCAATATCCATCCAGGCCCTGAGTACTTCTGCTACAGACCAGGCTTGGCCAAAACAGCCTCGGGGATGGAATGGTGGATCGCCATCAAAGATTTCACTGATGCTGCCCAGGCCATGAGTCTGGAGATGATTGGCCATGGGGGTGAGCAGGGATAAGGCTTGTTCAGGGTCCTTGTAGACGTGGTAATGGGCTTGAACATAGGGACCAAGTAGCCAACCCCAAACTGTGCCTTGGTGATAGCGACTATCGCGTTGGGCTTGGTCGCCCCCGTAAGTGCTTTGGTATTGCGGATCGTCGGGGGAGAGCGATCGCAACCCATAAGACGTGAGTAAATATCGGCCACAGGTCTCCACCACTGCCTTTTGCTGCTCGAACGTCAGCAGAGCAGGCGCATCCATTGCCCCTGCCACAAGCGGTAACGATACGGCAAAAATCTGATTCGGGCGCAGCGTCAGGTCATCTTCTTGAGGACCATCTAACACATCGGCGCAATAGCCTTGGGTCGGCTGCCAAAATCGCTGGAACCCGTCCAGCACCCGTTGTGCCATATCTCGATAAACGTGCTGAGGTTGGCCGAGCTGTTGCGCAAACTGTTCCATACTCCGCAAGGCGTTGTACCACAGGGCATTGACTTCAATCGGTTTGCCGATTCTAGGTGTGACCACCCAATCGCCAATTTTGACATCCATCCAGGTCAGTTGAGCACCGGTTTCTCCGGCATAGAGTAACCCATCTTCCGCCATATGAATTTGATAGCGTGTGCCTTGGCGGTGCCAATCAATCACCTGTACCAAACTCGGGAACAGCTCTTGGAGCAGGCCCTTGTCTTGGGTGGTCTCCATATAGAGGCGGATAGCTTCGAAGTACCAGAGAATTGCATCGACAGTATTGTATTCTGGCTGCTTGCCCACCTCGGGAAAAACATTGGGCAGCATCCCTTGGTCTAAATATTGGGCAAAGGTCCGAATAATCGTCCGCGCGATCCGGGGTCTCCCCGTTGATAGGGTCAGGCCAGGTAGACTAATCATCGTGTCTCGTCCCCAATCGCCAAACCAGGGGTAGCCTGCAATCACGGTTTTGCCCTCTGGAGCGTCTGCTACAGGCCGATCCACAATAAACTGATCGGCTGCTAAAACCAATTGCTCAACCCAGGGAGGCAAAGCGGCAGGCGTGATCTGGCGTTCACTGCGAATCGTTTCTTCATAAAAGTGGCGTTCTAGCAGGGCTGTCGCACCGTCCAAATGGGCATGAGGTTGGGTGCTCGCGACCACCGTGAGGCTATCTCCGGGGTTCAACACCACTTCTACGGTCGTGATATGGAGGTGATCCTCTTGATCGTCTAGACCGCGATAGTGTTCTCGAGCTAATACGAAGCCTTGATACCAGTCATGCTGGGTGACCAACCCTCCTTGGCTGACCAGTAAATAAAAGGGAGGGGCAGCGTCCGTGGCGGTAATCTGAACGCCCTGGGCCACAGACTGCGTTTGCATTTGCCATTGATGGGTATGGGTTTGGCTATGGTGATCTCGATAATTCACCAACGCTTTGATGGAGAGGGCCACAGGGCCACTGCTACGGCTGAGGTGATAATGGACGTAGGTGGTGTTTTCACCTTTTTGCATCCACACTCGCTTTTCCAGCAACGTATCGGCACAGGCATAGTGCCAACAGGGAACGGTTCCTTCTAGCTGAAATTGTTCAATGTAGCGATAACCCTGGGGCTCAACACTTCCGTCGGCCCATTGATTGGTAAAGAGGTTAAACATCTCACCGTTATAGAGAACGGTTTCTTCTAGTTTTGTTACCAAGAGCGTCCGTTCTAAGGGGGGGTGCAAAGCTGCGATCAGTAGTCCATGGTAGCGGCGGGTGAGTAGCCCCGCGACGGTGCCTGCAGCATATCCACCTATGCCGTTTGTGACGAACCATTCGCGGGAAGCGGCTGTGGTGAGATCGCCCGTGATCTCCCGCCCCAACTGGATCATGCGTTCTCCCCCATATGTAGCCTGTCACCTTACCAAGACGATGCTTTCTGTTCCGCTAGCTTAGGAGGATTGTGAGTCAATGGGTGAGGGATGATCGATTAACTTAAGGAATCAGAAAACTGGATGGTGCGATGATTGAGCGCCTGAACGGGTCTGGCATTGGCATGAAATCGCGATTTAAAAGTATTAATTTGCTGGCGGGAAGCCTGAATCGGTTGCTTCAGGATGGCCCAGTTAACGGATTCACTACAGGGCGGTGTGGTGAGTGATCCTTGGTAGTGGTAAAAACTGCGATCGCGCGGCAATAACGAATTTACATCAATCTCTAACTGAGGGATATTCTCTTCTTCCACCACAGGCATATTTTGCCAAAGCTCATCCAATAGAGGGTTTGTGGCTCCTGGCTGAATCATCACCCCCAGCACCGCCAGCTCATTGGCAGCATTCTTATGCACGAGATGTAATTCCATCGCACTGGCTTTGTTGTCGATCAGGTGCTCACTGGGAGCATGGAAATGAAACTGGACTAGCTCATAGGTTTGATTGTTCAGAGCCAGTGAATTCCCGGCGGCATAGTTCATGGTTAACGTGCGCCCGTTGTTGACTTCATCCAAGGGAGCGGGATGATAGTCGATGCTCAGCGTCTCGTGATCGCGACTCAGATCTTGCGAACGCAAATTGATCGGCGATTGAGCCTGACCCGCTGCACAGAGGGCATAGTCTGACTGTAACTCTGACCAATGGCCGGGATCCGATGAGCCTTCATAACTCCAGTTGGGAACTGCGATCGCAGGTGTGGCAAACAACATCCAAATCAGATATACCAGACCGACCAGGCGAGACAAGACCGTTTGTAAAGAGCGCATAGTTAACTTGACCATTCCGCTTGAATAAACACAATGAGCTATTCTGACTGTAAATCAATCACTATCGTAGAAGAATCAGGATTTTTAACCCTGCTGAGTCAATCCTTTATCCGTTAAGTCTGGGTTTGTACCAAGATTGCCTGGGAGTCATTGTCAAGGCTCCCAATTTTTGGCAGAGGCGGTTTGAGGGTGTTTTTTGAGAATTTGAGCAACTTGCGTATGACAAATATGGTCGCAGTACTGAAGTTCGACCGCTTTGTCGGCCAATAACCGCAGATTCCAACGACTGTAACCCTCCGGTGGATCACTGCAGGCTAAGGCAGTAATCTTGGCCCGTTGGGTGCCATCAATCTCAATTGGACGACCCGAGCGGGGTTTGTCATGCAGCATCTCCAACCCTTCTTGACGATACCGCTTGGCCCAAGTGCTAACTGTCGTGCGTGATACGCCAAGGGATTGAGCAACCGTGATGATGGGCTTCCCTCGGTCTAACTCCAGCAACCCTGTAGCGCGCTTAAACTGTTTGATCCCCATCTGATCTTGATGCAGAAGGGTCTGAAGATAAGCGTGGTCAGTGTGGCTGAGTTGAAACGGTCGAGCAGGCATCTCGTTCCTCTGAGCAACTGATGGCAACTTACAAGACAAAAACTGCAATAGTGAATAAAGAAATCCTTAATTTACAGAGGTGTAATGTCTTCCTGATAGTTTTTGGTGGGCTCAAAAGCGAAAAGAGCGATTCCGCAGGGGCAAATTGAGCTGCGTTGAACACTATCGTCTAACCTGGAAGATTCACAAGCATTCTTAAAACTGCATGGTTTAGAACGAAAGGATAAGGATCCTTCGACGGTCGTGTTAAGTAAGTCTTGGGCTTTATTTATGAGCACGTCCTGCGCAAGAATCATGAATTTAGACAGGCTAAAGCGTCAGTGAGTTGATCGATCTGCTCAGGTTGATGGGTGGCCATGACCGAGATTCGAATTCGGCTGGTAGGAACGGTGGGCGGACGAATGGCTGGCGCAAATATCCCTTGATCAAGGAGTTGCTGACTAGCCTGTAATACCGATGCAGGAGTGGGCATCTGCACGCAGAGAATGGGGGACTCTGAAGGCAAGAGTTGCATTTTTAGAGGTTTGTCTTTAGCGGCCAGTTGGGGGGTTAAGGCTTGTTTGAGTTGAGTGACCCGTTGCCAAAGTTGCGATCGCAACTCACTCCCCTCTTGAATAATCTCCACCGCTGCTAGCGCCGCTGCCGTATCCGCAGGCGAGAGTCCCGTGGTATAAATCCAGCCTGTGGAGCGATTGCGGAGGTAATCAATTAGATTGGCGGAACCCGCCACATAGCCGCCTAAGCTACCCAGAGCTTTACTGAGCGTCCCCATCTGAATTAGTTCTGCCTCGCGACAGCCAAAATGTTCCACACAGCCTGCCCCCGTTGTTCCTAATACGCCAGTGCCGTGGGCTTCATCAATCAGGAGCATGCAGTCATACTGTTCAGCTAGGGCAATCAGGTCCGGCAGTGGGCATAAATCACCATCCATACTAAAAACACTATCGGTGACCAGCAGACAGCGACGATGGTGAGCGCGATGGGTGTCTAGAAGGGTTTGCAACTCTGCGACATTGGCATGACCAAATTCATGGAGGGTAGCCCCACTCAACCGCGCTCCATTTTTAAGGCTGGCATGGTTGTAGGTATCTGCCAGAATTAAATCTCGTTGATTGACTAGGGCTGTAATCGTACCGATATTGGCGAGATAGCCAGAGCTATAGACAATAGCCGCGTCCGTCTGTTTCCAGGTTGCGATCGCACGTTCTAACTGCTCATGAATCAGCCGATGACCACTGAGCAACCGCGATCCGGTACTGCCGGTTCCATAGGTATGAATTGCGGCGATTGCAGCCTCCGCCAAGCGCGGGTCACCAGCCAGTCCTAGATAATCATTACTGGCAAAATTCAGCACCTCTTGCCCATTCAGAACCCCAGTAGGACCTGGGCCATCCATTAACTTAACGGAGCGATACCAATTCGCCTTATGAACCGTCGTTAATGCTTTCTGAAGCCAGTCGTATGCCGCCATCACAGTGGTGAGATCAAGCAGGACCCTTCACAACCCTGCTGTTTATAGTTGTCGAAATGTTACGAGTCTTTTTGCGAAATGTAACGCTTGGTGACTGGGCTTCATGCGGGAGCTGGACAGTCAGGTAACATTACATACAGAGCTAGC
>NZ_JANQOY010000183.1 GCF_028285565.1 Acaryochloris sp. IP29b_bin.148 | reverse complement strand
ATCTTGAGTCATGGTGTATTCTCTCTGTACGTTTGCTTGTCCAGAAGGATACGCCTTTTTTTATCTACGGCCTCATACACCAGAAATACTTATAACTCCCGTATAATCTTCAAAGGGCAAGAAGTTCAATTTAGGATTCTTCTCATGCTTGCCAAAGGCTAGATCTGCCGTTTTCCAAGCTCGACAATACTCACTCGTGATCACTTGATCCACTGGAATCTTCTTCTCGGTAAACGCGGCTCCAATATCTTTGGACTGTTGAATACCCACGTCGTTGAGCTTCCGTTGAGTCTCACAGTCATCCAGCTTCATCTCTGGATCCGCTTGGTCAGCATAGTCTTTTTCAGTCTGAGCATGGCGGAAGTAAATCACATGTCCACCCTCTTGCAACGCACTCAAGAGTTCAGCGCCGCTCAATTTATCTTTAAACTCTGCATTCGCTTTTTCGCCTTCACTATACTCTTTGCCCTCTTCACCTCCTTCTGGGGATTCTGTAGGCGGTGAACTTTCAGCGCTAGGGCTTGGATCTCCAGTGGTTGCAGTCTCTCCGCCACAGGCTGCCAACGTAGCAGTGAGTCCAAGGGCCAAAATTAGCTTGATGGCTTGGTTCGGTTGTCTCATGATTTTTGAACAATCTCATATCTAATCTTAATGAGAAATATTAGCATCTCTACTAAAAAGGCTCATGGAGTCAGATAAGCCTCAAATATAGTGAAATTCGAGTTGTAGAAAGGCGATATACATGATTTAAGCACCAAGTTAATATCTTAAAATTAATAAATAATGCAAAATGCTCGCATCGTTTGAATCAATAGCGAGATCTAGCTAAACTCGTCTGCTCTAGCCATTGTTATGCTTACGTCTGTGAAATAGATGACGATGAATTCATTAGACTCGGTTGAAATCAAAGCTTTTATCCCTGCGCACAGCTTTGATCGATCACAACAGTTTTATCAAGATCTGGGCTTTACCTTAAAGTCATCAGGTCATGGTATTGCCTATTTCTGCCATGGTACTTGCAGCTTCTTGCTCCAAGACTACTACAATGCTGAACTCGCGAAGAACTTGATGATGCACCTGTTAGTTACCGATATAGAAGCATGGTGGATTTATATTCACAAACAAGATCTTGCTCAACGCTATAACGTCAAACTCAGCGCGATTCAACAGCAGCCCTGGGGAATGCGAGAATTTACTCTGACCGATCCTAGCGGTGTATTGTGGCGAATCGCTGAAAATGTTTAACTCCCCTTCGCATCACCAAAAACTGGCAAGAAACTACTGCTGCTCACCAGGCTGTTAACTGTCCCTCAAGCTGAATGAGAGGGGCAGTACGCTGTGATTCAGACACGATACGAATCCTTCGTAGCTCGATAGGCAAATTGCTCCACTCTAGATCAAGGCTCTCATGAAACATTGCAGGTGAGACTCCCAACCATTGCGTCGCATTGGCTCTTGAGAATTGTAAGGTTCCAATACTGACCCTCGGATTCTGCAACACCAATTTGCGATTTGCAACCGTGGGTTGTCCTTCTACAGTCACGGCAATGGGGTTGTCGTTTACACTCGGCAGATGGAGCAGGCGGCGTAATAACGTCAGGCGAGTGTTCCCCTGTAACTGTTCCATAGAAAGCTGAGAGAGATCCAACAAGGTCGTTGTTTTCAACGTTTGGTCCTTGATTTCAACCCGAGTACTTTTGAGAACCTGATCGACACCTTGGCCTTCAAGCTTCCATGCCAAACTATAGGCAAAAAAGGCATTCAGCTCTTCCGCACTCAATCGAGCAACCACTGAACCATCTTGTTGTCGAAGGTTGGCAGACAAGCGTTGAACGCTTACCAAGGCCTCTTCTTTCAGCAATTGGTGGCGCTTGAAAGTATTGTCATTTAAAGGAATGAGCCGTAAATTGTTCGGTACCTGAGTAAGCTGCTGATGCAAGTATACGCTCAAGGCCCCTACGACTAGGACAGTAAAGGCACCCAGAAATAACAGACTTTGAGTTAGACGTTTGCGAATCATAATCTTTTGTCTGCTCTGATGCTTGATATTAGCACCAGGCAAGCAGTACCTTAGCGGCTTGACAGTCTGGGCTAGATGTCAATCATCTTAGCTATTGGTATTGTTGCCTACCCAGCCATTTGATTACAGTCCAACTTGCAGTCCTACGATCCGTCCTGAATTTCTGAACAGTCTCATAGGTAAAGCTGGAAAGACTCGACTGATCAAGCGCCAAACGGTTGGTAATCGCTGTAAATCATCCAAAAAGTGTTGTAGATAAAACTCCTCTCGCTTGAGGATAAAGCCTGGTCCCCAACCTTCTAGATCTAGGGAGCGGTTGATGCCCCACTTAAACTCAGCACTAGTCTTGGAGACCGTGTCATGTTTTGCAGTACTCCGGGCAGTTCCTTGACTAATCACATCAAATAAAACTTCAATAGAGCCAAATCGAGCTTGAATCTGCTGTAAGAGAGCTTGATTCTCCGCTTCTGTAAGATACATGGCCACCCCTTCATAGATAACCATCATTGGCTGTTTGGGCGCACGGTCAATCTCATCCATCCAGGTAAAATCTAAAATTGATTTAGCCACTAAATAGTTATGATGCTCTCCATTTTGACAATGACTATTGCAGGTTCCAAACACCCGTCGTCGCAGTTCAATGACATCGGGGAAATCAACGTCGTACCAATGGACATGAGCTGTTTGTAACCGTGAGTACCGCGTGCATAAGCCCGCCCCTAAATTGACTATCACTGCATAGGGATGGGTATTCATGAAATTTTGAACAATCTGATCCATCTGTCTAGCTCGGATGACGCATGCTAATTGTGATGCCCATCCTTGTGCAAATTTAGAACAGTCATAATCCAGGTGATTGAAAATTTCAACTGCCTTTGGATCATGCAGAACAGGACATGCTCGTTGACCTTCAACTGCACGAGCATAGAGGGTAATCATCAGGGTTTCAGGAACCCCTTGTAACTGGACCGTCTGGGCTAACGTCATAGCAACCTCCAATGCTTGCGGTTTATGATCGAGGAATGAGGTATGGCAGGACTATTAAACAGAGAGAGTAGTTGGCGAGACAAAAGACTGTTTAGGTCGACATTCGCGAACCAGGGCAACTTTGCCATAGCGTGGATCGATTTCAACACCCTGGATTTCCATCGAGCGACAAAATACACCGTCAGTGACAGGAATGCCATAAAACGCCTTCTCTAAGGGCTTGAGTGGTAAACAGAGTTTAAAAATAGTGGAGCGATGATCAGGAGGGATAAATCCATCTGCACCTAAGGTCAGAGCGGATTCGTTGTGAAATGAAATTTGGCCGACATTCGTTAATATCCCCGCTGGCGTTGAAAATTGCTCGCACCACCGGAGTGCCAAAAACCATTTGGCATCTGCAAGACGGTGAAAAACTCGTTCAGGAAGGGGGTGGGGAAGCACTTTATAGCCACCTTCAACCGATAAAATCGTTCCCCCTAAGAATCCAAATAAAATATTGATGGAATGGGACATGATCACTTTTCTGGTAAAGGGTGAAAAAAGCAACGGCTTGGAGATGACGTCAGCGATTGCGAGAGAAGAAAATCCCTGAGAAATGCGGTAACTCCTCAGGGAACGTAGACTGTGTTAAGGATCAAGTGGATCTGCGTAAGAAGAGCAATATTTATACGAGCGCTAACTCTCGTTCGACCTCGGAGCTATAGTCACCTAAGCTCGCAGCGCTATTGCACTTAGCGCGATGTAGCAACCGCTGTTGGGCTTCTGCAACACGTTGTCCTTCCCCCCGCCAATGCTCTAAAGCAGGTTGCTGAATCGCTCTGGCATAAGAAAAGGTGACGGGCCAGGGGCAAATAGACTGATAGCGGGCATTCATACTACTAAGATGGGCCGCAGATTGCTCAGCACTTTGGCCACCGGACAAGAAAGCAACCCCTGCCACCGTAGCTGGCGGGTTTTTACGTAAACACCGAATGGTGGCATCCGCAACCTCATCAACACTAGGCTGCTGGGGACAATCTTTACCTGCAATGACCATACTGGGCTTAAGGATCATTTGGTCAAAGGCCACACCTTGGGCATAAAGCTGGGCAAAGACCGTATGGAGCGTGCGATCGCTCACCTGGTAACACCGCTCTAGAGTGTGGTCGCCGTCAATTAAGACCTCAGGCTCGACAATGGGCACCAAGCCCCCTTCCTGGCAAAGCACCGCATATCGCGCTAAGGCATGAGCATTAACATCAATACAGGCTTGACTGGGAATGCCCTCGCCAATCGTGATCACAGCCCGCCATTTGGCAAAACGAGCCCCCATGCGGTAGTACTCAGCAATGCGATCGCGCAGGCCGTCTAGTCCTTCCGTGACCTTTTCCCTAGGATGAGCAGCCAAATCTTTGGCACCGGTATCTACCTTAATCCCAGGAATCATGCCCGCTTCAGTAATCACTTGCACAAAGGGCTTACCATTTCGGGTCGTCTGCCGAATCGTCTCGTCAAACAAGATGGGGCCACTAATATACGTTGAAAGCTGAGGCGTTGTTAAAATTAATTTGCGATAAGATCTGCGATTCTCTTCGGTCGTAGGAATGCTCAAATTGGCAAAACGCTGATTACAAGTGCCATTACTTTCATCAATGGCCAAGATACCTTTGCCTTTTGCCACTAAGGCCTGAGCCGTCGTTTTTAACTCTTGAGCATGGGTACTCATATCGGACCTCCTAAAATGCATAGAGATAAAAACATCTCTTACTTATTGATATAACTGTCAATAATAAATTAGATTGTCAAGTGCTCTGCCCAGTTAATGGGCAGCTTAGTTATCCGTTTCATCGTTAGATATATCGCTGAAATGACTTATAGAAGCTAGAAGTAAGCCACTCACGCAGAACGATATTTCGCTGCAATATCGTACTCAAGCAAAAAATAAAACTTTAATTCTTGAGAATAACTCTCATAAAAACTAGCCGGAGTGATGAGCTGTGAATGCCACTGACCATGCAGATACCTATGAAATGCTCAGCAAGATCTCGCGCATTGTGTCTTTATTTAAGGCACAATTTCTAGATGCCCATCCAGATTTGAGTCCTTGGATAAATGACCCAGCCTTGAGATATTTAATCGATCCTCATTCGATTGATCTATGCTTCCATTTCCCAGGTTGGCATCCGACTTGCCACAGCCACTGTGTACTCACTCAAATCCGCTTTTCAGATAATCCACAATCTGCTGATGCCCGCTTAGTTGGCATTGAATCGATGGGCTACACCTATACCGAACCCTATTGGCGATGCTCAACCGTGGATGCGTGGAATTTTGATGGCAAATCACCTCCCACATTATTAGCGAGACAGCAATTAGAGCAGTTTTTTTATGATGTGTATGCCTTGTTTGGTTGTGCCCATCGTCTCAGCTAGATAGAGGCGCTCGTTTAAGAAAGCGCTAGCCTGCAACACGCTGTGCAGGAGTGATTGCTCTAGATCCATCGGTCGGGATGTTCAATAGATGCCAACGATAGATAGTGAAACACGGGTTGGGAAAGGTGCTTAGCCGTATTTATCTGTAGCGAGCGATTAAATTATTAAAAGTAGTTCTCAATTAAAAGAAGCAGTGTTATGGTTAAGTATGACAGCTTGTCGTACTTTCTCAATTCAGCTTTGGAGAAAACCAATGCGCTTTATCAAGTCTTTCCTTCTGAGGTTTGCTACCGCTCTAATAGCAGTGCTATTGATTATGGGTGGGCTCTTGCCAGGATCTTCAACCGCTCTTGCCGCAACAGCTACTGTGCAAATGGGGTCAGCTGCTGGCATGCTAGTGTTCGAACCTGCCGAAATCACTATTGCACCAGGCGATACCGTTCATTACGAAGTGGCGGGAGTGCCACCACACAATGTAGTGTTTGATCCAGGGAACTCTGCTGGAGATGTCAGTAGCTTGTCTCACTCAGCGTTTACCATGTCCGGTGGATTCGATGTTGCCTTCCCTGCTGATGCAGCGCCAGGGAACTATTCCTACTACTGTGAACCTCATCGAGGGGCAGGAATGGTCGGTAAAATTACCGTTCAAGGTTAGTCCTTGCCAACTGGGTCATTACGATTATCGCGCCAACGTATTTTCTGCTCAATTTATAGGCTTGTACCAGCCGGATAGGTTTGAATTAAGGCCATCCGGCTGGTCTTAATTTTAGGTAGATAAAACCTGCGATCGCAATTTTTCATAAACCAACATTTCTTAGAGGTAGCAGTTGAAAGTATTGAGACAGCCTGACTCTACAAGATGTCCCTCCGTTTCAGTCACTCTCGAATTGATCAAGCTCATACATTCTCTGTGACAGGTCTCACATCCAGGCTCATCGATGTTTTTTAGGCTAAAAACAGAAGGGAAAAAGGTCAAAGATCAACCTTCTAAGTTTCCATCATGCTGATCAAGCAGGAGGACAGTATGGCTCCGTTTACTCCGTTCAGACAACGATTGATGGTCATCGTCATGGCTTACGGGCTTCCCACTGCGATCGCTTTAAGTTTCCCCGCACTTATGCCGCTCAAGCCTGTTTCAACCCCTGTCGCCTATCTCGGTCATGTTCCACAAACCGTGGTGGCTTAACTCCTGGCCCAGACATTGATCAATGCTACTGAAGTTTATCCTGATATAAACTTGCCTAAAAATTCAATAGATTACTGTCAAACTTTTGGGCAAGTTTAAAGGTAGTCGTAGCGGGGATGCGGTCATGCAGGCGTCCAATAATTAGCATTGCCCCAAAATTATTTCTGCGAAAAGCAACCATTTCAGAAAATAAGGATATCTGTTTTGCGTTGGCGGTAATTGTCATGCCAGTGGAACTCTGGCCAACCTGATTTGATAAAGCAGGGACAACTTTTTTCTCAACAATATTGACTGAGCCTAAAAAATGGTTACTCTTCTTTATCCCTGTAGCAAACGTTTCTAGAGCGGCTGGCTGTTCCAAGCCTAAATCAAATATATGAACCGCTTCTTGGTTGTCAAGCGGGGTAATAAACCCAATGATCAGCGTCCATTGATCTAGATTCATGTAAGTGGTTAGATCTCCGATCTGGATGGCATTGCTACTAAAGTGGTTCTGCATAGTTGAAGCTATGGCACCACGGATCAGTGAGTTGATCGGTCTTGGAACTTCTCGAAATCCAGTCGGTAAGTCTGATAAAGCTAGCTTGGGTTTACGAGGGTTATTGGCAGAGATGGGACTGGCTACAGCAACTTGCGAACTAAACTGCTGCAATAGCCATGCATCCATGATTCCAGGCATGATTCCTATCATCAAACAAGAGAGTATGGGAGTGTAAATTTTAGAAGTTTTAATCATGGGAGAAAAAAGAGTGGGGTGGGCGGTTGCAATGAGAGAAAGCTTGAATTGGTGTAACCGAAGTATTGTGCTCAAAAAAATTCGTAAGTATTCACATTGATGATCAGTCTGAAATCTTGAATATGTTTAGAGGGACGACCGCAAAGGACTTATATCTTTGCGGTCTTAGCCCCGTCGAACCAGCTAATTTTTGCAGTTGTGAATCTAGGCAAACTCAGAAGGATTAAACTTTAGTTGGCTTGGTGCCATGCATGTCTTATCCGCTTGAATAGGTATGATATTGAACCTATGCAGCAGCAATCATATTTCTCAGGATTTACACCCCTTCCACCTAATATTGAAGCGCAGTTGATTCCTGAAGCCAAACCACAGTGCCGACAACCCAGCCACCCTGTTGATGCGTTAGTCATCTGCATGCATGGGTTTACAGGAAATCCCTATGAAGTGGCTCCAGCAGTATCTGCTCTCTCAGATAGGAATATCCCTGCCGTTGCCCCTCTACTCCCGGGACACGGCTATCGAGAACGCTCGAAGCAGGAACAAGAATTTTCACGGATCACGCTGGAGGGGATGCTGACTGCAGCGCGACAAGAAATTGCTCAGGCAAGGGAGCGCTATTCTCGTGTTGGCATGTTCGGATTTTCAATGGGAGGTGCGATCTCACTAACAATGGCCTCGGAGGGATTACTAGATGCCTGTGCTGTAGCCGCGCCAGCCCTGAGACTGCCTCGCAAAGCTGAACTTTTAATCCCACTATTAAGCTGGGCAAACTTCACAATGGAGGCTCCGTCTTCAGAACCGTTTTATCTCCCCGTCTACGACTTTCATCACTCCCGAGCACTGAGGACACTTTGGCAGCTCAGTGGCCATGCTCGTCGCCGGTTGTC
Organism: Acaryochloris sp. IP29b_bin.148; assembly: GCF_028285565.1. Taxonomy (GTDB): domain Bacteria; phylum Cyanobacteriota; class Cyanobacteriia; order Thermosynechococcales; family Thermosynechococcaceae; genus Acaryochloris. The sequence goes on along the minus strand of NZ_JANQOY010000183.1, from coordinate 12,692 downwards.
TGAGATTCGATGTCCAGTATTGGCGGTCCACTCCCACAATGATCCAACAGTGCCGCCCATCGTTCTCGGAATGATGCACAGACATATTCCGACCGAGCTTGAAACCGCTTGGTTTGATGATTCGGGGCATGTAATGCTATTAGATGTGAGTGGACCAGAGGTATCTGCAAAAATTTCAGAGTTTTTTCAACATCAGTTCTTAGATTAAGGGACTCTTCCTAATCCAATTAATGCTTGGCATAACGCTTGACTGCAAACCATCAGCCTATGGAATTTGAGCAAAAATATACCCACGAACTTATTCAATGGCTGAATAGAAATTATCCTCACCTACCACTCACGATGTTTGATATTGGTGTTAGGTATGGAGTCCATTACTTGTATCAAGACTTACTGAAACTCCATCATTTTAAAGTAGTTGGTTTTGAAGCGGATCATCAGGAAGCAGAGAATCTCAGAAGCAATAGTAAGTCAGGTGTAACAGAGGTCTGGCCCTACGCTATTGCTAAAACCACAGGTCCAAGAGAAATATATATTACTAAACATCCAGGGTGTTCTTCCTTCTATCCGCCCAACCAAGATCTGTTAAGCCAGTACTTGTCCTTTGATTTCTTTAAAATAACTGACAAGAAGATTGTAGAGGCCATATCAATTGATGACTTTATAACGAGACATAAAACATGTCCACCTGACTTTTTGAAGATTGATATTCAAGGTGCTGAATATGAAGCATTGGAAGGTGGGAAAACAGCCTTGAATCGTGTTATAGGCATATTTTTAGAAACACAGTTGAGAGAAATATATACCGGTGCACCTTTATTCCCAGACATTCATAGCTTACTGAATACTTTAGGGTTCAGGCTCATATTCTGTGAATATAATGCTGATCTTGGGGGAGAGTTAGTTGAGTTTGATGTCGCGTACGTTAGAGATGTGCAGTCCATCTGTTCAAAAGAGGAATTATTGAAGTTAATATTATTTTGTTGTGTCCATAAAAACTTAGACTTCGCAGTCAATTCAGTGAGAAATTCTGCCCTGACAGACTCTGAAAAGCAAGATATATTATCTCTATTTTCGCAGCCTCTACAGGCACAGGAAATGCGGGTTACGGCAGACAGTCCATATATCAGCAGTAATATTGAACTGAGAAAAATCCATGAAGACTGGTGGATGGATTAAGTCTTAACCACAAGTGAGACCTGTTATATGAGGTAGCTAGGGGTATGTTGCTATGCCTGGCATTAGCGGCTTCGATAATACCAGTATGAGAAACTGAGCCTCTGCCCAAGCTTGAAACAGGCGATACTCCCACCATCAGTGAAGATGGTGGTATGGACAGTCAGCTGCTACCCCTAACTAACAAAAGCGATTGATAAGGGGAGCACTCTAGGCCAGTTCTCGCTCAAATTTAATCTTGATATTCTTTTGGATAAATCTGGGGGGCTTATTACCGATATAGTCAAATTCAGCTAACTTATATTGGCTAAATTGCACATCCAATTCGCTATAGGCAATTTTGGGATCTCGTTTAGAGATAGAGCTGGCTAACCCCCCCTCTTCACCCACGCAAGATTTGAAGTCCACTAAATACAGGTTGCCGCCACCATCAAAACTAAAGAAAGGACCATCTTGTCCTCCAATGGAGTAATTGCCTTCTTGTCCGTTATCCAGATCGTAAATATTCCGGTTGCAGATGGTTTGTTCTGTATGTTTAACCCCTGTGTGAGGAGAAATATACTCAAAAGAAAACTTAGCGTCCTTACCTAGATCATTAATGGTTAGGCTACCGGCTAATCCCTCAAGATCTTTGCCACTGTTCAACGCATCAAGCACCACATCCTTGCTATAGGTAACCTTGCCAGAAATGACGCCCTCGTCTCCAATGTTGCCTGCACTTTTGAAGGAGTAAGTGGTGGCCCATGCAGGACTGGTGATCATCAGAAGACTGAAAACGACACCTATAGCGCCGATCGCTAAACGCTTAAGACTGTTATAAATCATCCGTGATATTCCTCTGCACAATAAAATTATTGATATTAGATCTCAATAATTGCATAACACTGCTAACAAGATCAAAGTTATCCGATTGAGATTTTGTAGCGATGAATACTTTGATTCATCAAGATTTCTAAGTTAATTTTCCGGGAACCCTGCCCAGATATTTATTTATTTATTGAGTATTGTTACAAAAATCGCAGAAACTTGTTGACAGTCAATATCAATAAAACTATTCTGACGATTAATGATCGCTCAAAAAATGTTCTCCTCTCAGAGACATGGCAAGGGGAGCTGTAAGCACTCAGTTCCCTATTTTTTATTAACGGGATCGCAAGCCTAGCCCTTATCTCGAATACAGTTGCCAAGCCCCTCGCTTGACTGCTCGAGTATCCATGCAAGCCTTTAGCGCCGATGGAGATAACCTGCACTGATGAAACGTATCGCTACCAGTTTAATCACGCTTTTGATATCAGGACTGATTCTTCTGATCGGTTCATCGGCGACGATGGCTGCACCTGCTTTGGCAGATAGCCAATCCCCTTATCAGAGTGAGCCCACACACCAACCCTCCTTTGACCAGAAAGAATTTATCTACTGGTTTAAGCAATGCGAGCATATGCAGGGACAAGAGGCCCTGGCTGCCTGTGAGCAAGCCTTAAAAATCAATCCCCATACTGCTGCCACTTGGATCAATCATGGTCAAAAACTATTCGATTTTGGCCAATACACCCAAGCCTTGAGTTCCTTCGATACGGCTCTATTGCTGAAGCCTGATTACTCTCTGGGTTTGGCCAATCGATGTGGCATTCTCAGTGTTTTAGGCCGCTATAACGAAGCCTTAGATTCCTGTGATATGGCTATATTAGGTGATCAGCAATGGGGATTTAGTGGACAAGTTCTGGCCTGGAATAACAGAGGCGATACTCTGATCAAAATGAAGCGGTATGAAGAAGCTCTAGCTTCGTTCCAGAAATCTTTAGCGATCGACCCCAATGATGTGGCGGCCCAGCAATATCGCCACGTTGTTCTTGAAAAGCTGCATCATCGCAAGTCTACACAACATCAGTTTCCAGATTTTATTCCCCCTCAGAAAGAACCTCGAATCGCACTTGTCACGCGTTGACAAGAAGCCGAGATTTTCAAAACCCTTGTTTTGTCTTATATCTCTCTATTTTTCTTATATCTATCTTTGGAAGACTACTATGGAATCCTCGATTGAAAACCAAGAATATCCCTGGTATGCAGGGAATAGCCGATTACTAGACCCCTCTGTTTCAGGACGATGGCTAGCCGCTCATATTCTTCAAGCTGCCATTATTATGTTTTGGGTTGGGCTTGACACGCTGTCTGAGCTACAAGTGTTTGACCCCAGCCTGCCGATGTATGAGCAGGGGCTGGTACTGATCCCCCATATGGCGGCTGAAGGGATTGGGGTTAGCTCAGGGGGTATGGTCACCAGTACGTTTCCTTATTTAGCGATCGCATATGTGCATTGGGTGGCTAGTTTAGTGTTGCTATTCGGTGGCTACTACCACTTGGCCGTTGGCCCCTCGGATTTGTCCAGAGGCGGACGCGGCAACACGAAGAACTTTGCCTTTGACTGGGATGATCCAAAACAATTGGGATATATCTTAGGCAATCACCTGCTCTTTATCGGTTTTGCATCGCTCTTATTTGCAGGATGGATGATCAATCACGGTATTTATGATCCCACCGTTGGGGATGTCCAAGCCGTCACTCCTACCCTTGAAAATTTTGCTCATATCTATCAGTACGGTTGGTCTACACCTGGATTTAATCCGTTTTTTATCGATAATTTAGGCGATTTAGCAGCGGGCCATATTCTAATTGGCATCTTTGATATCGTCGGTGGACTTTGGCATATTAATGTCGCCCCCTTCCGTTGGGACCAGCAGCTAGGCGCTAGACAAGATATTTATAGCCCAGATGGCTTGATTGGTCTATCCCTGGGTGGTGTTGCCATCATGGGATTTATTTCCGCCTATTTCTGCGCGGTCAATACCTTTGTCTATCCCGTTGAATTTTACGGAGCCGCCTTAGATGTGAAATTCAACCTGACGCCATACTTTAAGGACTCTGTGGAGTTAGCGGATGGTGTGTATAGTTCCCGCGCTTGGTTATCGAACGTCACCTATTATTTAGCGTTCTATTGTTTGCAAGGGCATTTGTTCCATAGCTTACGAGCCATGGGGGTCAAGTTTGAGAATCTTCCCCAAGCGCTTGCAAATGCTTTTAAGGTTGAGTCTTCGCAACCCCCGATGGAAGGAACACAACCCACTGGAGAGTAACTCCTTCAAGCTTAAGCGCAAAGAATACGACTCAGTCTACAGTCAATTTTGCTCTCTGTTACAGAGTTACAGATAAAGCCGATGGCATGATGGTTCCTCCGATCTGGAAATCATCATGCCTATCAGCGTGATCCACCCAACCGTTGAGAAACCCACTTCAGTTTCTTTTAGTCCATCACTCATATTAATCCACTCAAAGGTAAGACTATGACAGACGAACAGACGGCCACGGCGAATTCTGACGTTGCTGCGGAGCAACCAGCCAAGGAAACGGCCTCACCCACACAGGACACTGTAGCGGTGCCAACCGAAGCGCAGGCGGTCACGCCACAAGCTGCTCCCGAACCTGAAATACCCACTGCAGCAGTCACTCAAGCTCTACCCGAAGAACCTCGGTTTGTGATCGGTGCAATGTTCTTCCTTTGGGTCTTTTGTACGCTAGTGTTTCTATCCATCACCGCAGGGTACGTCGCTGCCCAATAACATCCATTGGCCCCCGCTAATCATTGCTTCGAATCCACTCGCGGTCTCGCTCCTATGCATGCATCGATGTGGAATAGCAATCAACGGGGGCAAGTCAACAAACGACCATTCAAGTCTTTGATATCCTGATAACTCTATCGATCTCGCCTAGCTCTACATGGCGAGATGGTTATGGCGTTGGCGGGGATGCTGAACAGAACAGCGTAGACGGACAAGATCACAACATTCACCATGGTGCCTTCGTATACTTGGGTGAGCTTGGTATCCTCAACGGTATTGCCCACAGATGAGATATGAACGCCACGCATCGTGAGGGGCAAATGGTACGGTCAGGATTGATGGTTTGCTGCTCGGTATTTTGCGATCGCAAGCTATCCGTTACTTCCATTGGCAGTGCTTTTCCTGTCGCTTTTCTGATGGGTGAAACCTAAAAAATATGAGATCGTCTTGCCTCAGGCTTTAAAAGTGAGATTGGTTTTAGATCTTTGAATTCACTCATTTCAGAATGCGGGGTGGTGAACTCAGCCCGCAATATTTAATCTACAATCTTGATCGATATGCAAAGAATAATCAACCGCAAGAACGACTTGCGCCGTGCTGAAATACAAAAGTCACCATAGCCCAGCCTGAAGCATTTAAATCTTTGAAACAAGCCTAAATTTATATGAGCTAGAGATATAAAAACAATATTTCAGTACTTTAAAACTGCTAAAAGAGCCGATCATCACAGCTCTGAATTTTCTATGGAGAGCATATAGAGGAGAGAGATATTGATTTTTTTGTCTCGGCTTTCTAAACTGAGTCAATGTTGGAAGTGAGTGGCAGGTGCAGGATTTCTCTCCCTCAAGTAGCTGCCATATCCAAGTCTGTTGCTTTCTACATATCGCTGTTCATGCTTGGATTTGACTATGAAGCGTTACCCGATCATATCTTTGATGACATTGTTCATTGTTGTGAGTGCGACTGTAGGCGTAAGTCGTTCCCCAGCACAAGCCAGTGAACCCCGATTTAGCTGTGGTCAAAATCAAAATACACCCACGACACTTGCTAAAACCAAGCAAGGCTTTGTGGCTGTCATTCGGTGGACATCAGACCATTTTGTTGGTTCAGGATGGACGCCAGAAGCACGTTGCCAAAGAGTATCGAGTTTGTTTGAGCAATATTACCGAGATGGATCACTGAACTATCTCACTACTGGCTGGGATAAAGAGTCTCGGCAAAATGTTGTCTGCGTTGCGCCTGCTCCTGCGCAAAAATGCACGGGGGTTTTATTTACCCTAAAACCAGGGAGTAACCCCGGTAGAACACTACAGAAATTGATGGACTTACGAGTACGGGCGTCCAGTAATCCACTCAATGAGACCCATCGTCGCATCTACATCAATATGGATCAGTTTTTGAACTCTAGACCCACCATTAGTTCCACTTCCACCCACTCAGTTCCGTCTGAAAACACAGCTCCGTCTCCACCCTCTGAGACATCGCCTCCATCCCCACAACCTCAACCAGACGCTATTTGGTAACTCACTGGACTGAATCGCAGCACCGTGTTGGCTGGCAATGAATTTAAGTAATAAAGATGGATTGGATAACCCTGCTGAGGCAGGAGGAGTTTGAACATGAAATTGGGTTATGGAATCCCCTCGGTCCTCGTTGGGGCAGCAGCAATCGTGGTGGTGCCGTCGCCAGCTGTGCTAGCGCTAACATCTGCACAGGTTGCCGGTATTGCTGAGCAGATTAGCGTCAGGATTGATGGGCAAGCTCCGGGGTCAGGCGTCATGATTGCCAAGCAAGACCAGACCTATTTTGTCCTGACGGCAGCTCATGTCGTGGCAACAGATGATGAGTATGAAGTGATTACACCGGATAACCAGCGCCACGCTTTGAGCTATACACAGGTGAAAAAATTACCTGGTGTCGATCTTGCCGTTGTGCAATTTAGAAGTGACAAGCCTTATCAAGTGGCAAATTTGGGTGATTCCAGTCAATCGCAACGAGGAATGACCACTTATGTCGCCGGGTGGCCGTTAACTGGAACGGCGATTACACAACCTACCCTGTTGTTTCAGCAGGGGATTATCTCTGCTAATTCCCAGGTCAAGCAAAATGACGGTTATGGATTAATTTATACCAACAATACGTTGCCTGGAATGTCTGGGGGGCCGGTACTGAGCGAAGAAGGAACGTTAGTGGGCATTCATGGTCGAGGCGAAACGGATCGCCAAGAAAGCACCCGTAATCCAGATGTAGTGGTCAAGGTTGGCTATAATCTGGGGATTCCCATTGATACATTCCTCGCTTTAGCACCTCAGTCTGGATTAAATCTCACTTTGCAGGGTGTGACCGCTCAAGCGCCAGCTGCTCGTACGACTGCCAAATCCTCAAAAATTGATGACTTGATTGCTCAGAGTGGGAATCAACTCTATCAAGGCAATAATGAGGCGGCTTTAGGCGTTCTCAATCAAGCCATTGAAACGGATCCTAGTGCTGCGGATGCCTATCGATTAAGGGCGGATGCCCGGATGTCTGCGATTGGTTGGAGTTTTTTGGAAGGGCGGTCTAGCAAGAATCGCGATATTGTTTTGGCTGCACAACAGGATATCAATGAGGCGATTCGCTTGGACCCAAACTTAAGTGATGCTTACACCATTAGGGCTTATCTCAGTTTTGTCTTGCAAGATGCATCGGGAGCAACCTCAGATATTAACCAAGCCCTGAGATTAGATCCGCAAAATGCGATGCCTTATATTTTGCGTGCCAATCTTATGACTGAAGAACAGCAGTGGAAAAAAGCCATTGCGGATGCAGATGAAGCCTTAAAACTGGATGCCAATTCTCCCTATGCAGCGTTTGCCTACAGCGCCCGAGGGTTAGGACGAGCTAATCTGAGAGATATTTCAGGTGGATTACAGGATTTTACACAGGCCATCAAGCTGGCTCCCAGCAATGCGTTGTTTTATATGAATCGTGGAACGGTGCTAGCCCTTAGCGGTAAAAGAAATGAGGGACGGGCCGATCTGGAAAAAAGCGCCAGTCTGGCACAACAAAAAGGCCATACTGAAGTTTACAAAGAAGCGACCAAATGGTTGAATCTACTGAAACGTCTGCCTTAATCTAAATTCCTCCTATGATTCATTACCGCTCCCTTCATCTCAGCGTGGTTGGGAGCCTGTTCCTTGACGACTCACAGGTTGGTATGAGAGTTGCGATCGCTGTTTGATGCTGGACGCAACACACCTCAAGTCACAGGGGAATCGGGGTCCCACCCTGCTTAACACGAAGGCATTCAGACGTTTAGCTTACGGGATCATTCGGCTCCGCCGAGCTTGTTCGCAATCCGATCGTTCCAATCAACATTGAATTCCTGCCGCTCCAATTGCCAGGTTTTAGGAACGATTTCTTCCTCAGCAAACTCGACGTCCCCCGTTGGAGGGATATCCACTACATCCACTAAGTTGTTTCCCAAGGTCTCAGCAATTTCCCATGCATCATCAGGATCTTCGGCCTTGATCAGTCGAACAAGCGGCTTGCCACTGTCTTGCTCATAAATGGCGTAGAACTCTTTGTCAACGATATTTAAATGACTCATGGTTGAAACTCCAAGCGGGATATCAACGATCCTAAAGTCATAATCCCATACATGAAGGGCAGGGCAACAGTTGATACCCCTGGCATATTGGGGACAGTGGGGTCCGTTCGCATGGGGCCAGTGTGCACAATGGACGGCATGATGTTCTCAAGGGGATGGACCCAGCCACAGCGACTGGTCCATTAGTGAATCACTCGAAAGGTAAGATTAATCCTTGGCTCCACGGGTTGCTTGGTCTTGGGAATATGATGTTGCCAGCAATGTTGGGTGGGGCCTTGCATCAGTAGAAAGCTACCATTCGTCAGTTTGAGTTCTACCTTCGGGATGGCTCGATCCGCTTTATGCCGGAAGAGAAATCGTCGGCAACCACCAAAGCTAACAGATCCAATCACTGGATTAGAGCCTAGTTCAGGTTCATCATCACTGTGCCACCCCATACTGTCTTGACCGTGGCGATATAGATTCAACAACACACTATTAAATTCAACCTGAGCGATGGGCTCAATGGCGGCTTTGATATGGCGTAATGTCGGTGTCCAGGGTAAGGGTTCCATCTGAATGCCAGAATAGCGATAGGATTTGCCTGGATCACCATACCAAGCGGTTAACCGGGGGAGCAGGTGGCGACGACCAAAAATGGTCGCTGAGTCTTGTCGCCAGGTAATCTCGTGCTGGAGAGCGGCAAATATAGCGCTGCACGCTGCCAACGTGAAGGAGCCAGGATAAAACCAGACATCCGCATCTACCATCTGTAAGTGTTGGGTCTGTGCGTTGAACCGTCGCATGAGTGTGAGAGGGGATAAGGCTCGCTAAATTCTGAGTGACCGGGCGCTTGAGCAGCTTGTATTCTTGAGCACAAACGCTTGGGACAATTTACGCATCTACAATCTACATTAGTACCAGCATTGCCTAGTTACCTTGACAGAGGTGAGCAGATTTCGATAGCGTAAAAGCTTCGATATTAAATAAGAATACTTGGCATTAACCAGTCGAAGCAAAATGGTTTTTAATATCTCTCAATCCTCTAGGTTTAGCATTGGAAGTCTATTGCTGGTTGCCATGGTCAGCGGGTGTACTGGCCAAAACGCTCCAACCAGTGGCAACGGTAAAGTCGTGAGTGTTTATTCAGCCCGTCATTACGATACTGACCAAGCTTTATATGAAGACTTTACCCAGAAAACTGGAATTGAGGTCCAACGTTTAGAAGGTAAAGATAACGAACTGTTAGAGCGGATCAAAAATGAGGGAAAGAATCCTCAGGCAGATGTATTAATTACGGTTGATGCCGGGCGTTTATGGCGAGCAGAGCAGTCTCAACTCTTGCAACCTATTAATTCTGAGACCCTCAATCAGAAAATCCCCGAAAGTCTCCGGCATCCCGATGGTTTGTGGTTTGGTTTGACTAAGCGGGTACGGATGTTGGTGTATAACAAAGCCAAGGTGAAACCCGCAGACCTATCCACCTATGAAGCCTTAGCGGAACCGGCCTGGAAAGGGAGGGTATGTATTCGCAGTTCAAACAATATCTATAATCAATCGCTGTTAGGGTCGTTTATTGAATCCAAGGGAAAAGCGGAAACAGAGAAATGGGCCAAAGGACTGGTGGCCAATCTGGCGCGCCCACCTAAAGGCGGAGACGTGGATCAAATCAAGGCAGTGGCAGCAGGTCAATGTGATGTGGCCATTGTTAATCATTACTATGTGGCCCGCTTAGCCCAATCGACCAATGCGAAGAACAAAGCGGTCATTGAGAAGGTCGGCGTCTTTTTCCCCAATCAAGACGACAGAGGCACACATGTCAATATCAGTGGTGCGGGGGTGGTGGCCAATGCCCCCAATAAAGAACATGCGATCGCATTTATGGAATATCTGACCAGCCCAGAGGCCCAGAAAGTGTTTGCAGAAGCCAATAACGAATATCCTGCTGTCATCGATATAGAGCCGTCATCTGCACTCAAAGCCTACGGTGAATTCAAAGCCGATACCGTCAATGTCAGCGCCTATGGCCGAAACAACTTAGAGGCAACCAAAATCGCAGACCGGGCAGGCTGGCAGTGATGTGGCTGATCTGAGTGCCCCAGACCTGCGTTATTCCCCCAAAATTTGCACAAATACAGTTCGGTAACGAGGGCCATCCAGTTCAAACAACAGCACCGATTGGTAGATGCCCAGCGCTAATTGACCGGCGACAATCGGAACCACCTCACTGGAAGAGAGGGTAATCGCCATCAGGTGAGAATGGGCATTTTCAGGCTCATCTTCGGGTACATCCCGAAGATGTAGATCGTTATGGAGGTATCGTTGATGGGCAGGGGCCAGTTGTCTCAAGTAGCCTTTGATATCTTCTAACAATCGCTCTTCATACTCGTTAATCGCCAACGCAGTCGTGGTATGTCGAGAACAGATCAAGACCTGACCATTTTGCACTGAACTCTCAGCAATACAGGCTTGAATCTGAGGAGATAGGTTATAAATGCCAATATCTTGATCCGTTTCGAGATCCAGAATTTTATGCACAATCACCATAAAACCATTCAGAGACAGACCTCACTTAAGATACACCGTCCTGACCGCTGAGCGGCGGCTCGCTCCTGCCAGACATCCTCAATTTCAGAGCATTGTGTTGATTTCAGCGCCAACAGGATGCTGGGTCTAATGGAGAGAGAGAGGGGAAGGTGAGCAATTCAGAGAGGGGGGCGATTGCGAAAGGTCATGATGACAATACGTGTTGCGGCCCTCTTCCTTGGCCCGATACAGCGCTTTATCTGTTAATTCGATTAAATCATCCAAGGACTGCTCCACCTGAGGGATAACCGTTGCCAGCCCCAAACTCAGGGTAATTTGCGGGCTGATGTTAGAAAACTCATGGGGGATATTCAGCTCAAAAACCTGGTGGAGAATCGCAAGGGCGACTTGTTCTGCCCCTTGGGCATGGGTGGCTGGCAAAATGATTGCAAATTCTTCACCCCCATAGCGGGCAACCAGATCATCCGGGCGATGGACAGACTGCTGAATGGCATGGGCAACTTGTCGTAAGCAGTCATCTCCGACTTGATGACCATAATGATCGTTAAACAGCTTGAAATAATCAACGTCACATAAGATTAACGATAGAGGCTCATGATCACGCTGTAATCTTCGCCAGACTTGCTCTATATCTTGATCAAATCGATAGCGATTGGCGACTTGGGTTAAGCCATCCATATAGGCTAGGCGATGTAAAGAAGCGTTGGCTTGAGCAAGCTCCGCTTCTACGCGCTTGCGTTCTTCAATTTCCCGCTGCAAACTTTGAGTGAGTTCTCGTAAGCTCAAGTGTACTTTCACCCTTGCTAGGACTTCTGCTTCCTGAAAGGGCTTAGTGATGTAATCAACGGCTCCTAAGGATAACCCTTCCACTTTATTGGCCTGCTCGCTCAAAGCCGTCATAAAAATAACGGGAATATCTTGAGTGCGGAGATCGGCTTTTAATTTTACGCAGGTTTCAAAGCCATCCATTTCTGGCATTTGAACATCTAACAAAATCAAATCCGGTAAACCATGGGCAAGTTGGTTTAAAGCAGCAACTCCGCTGGTAGCGACCCATACAGTAAATCCCTGATCCCTTAGCGTTTGAGCCAAAATCGTCAGATTTGTCGGGACATCATCAACGATGAGAATATTTGCAGTTTCGTAGGAATCAGGCATAGCCTTAGTGAGTTCGACTGGATTGGTGAGAGTCAATAGCACATCCAGATAGATCTAAGCCCAAGATTAGGATGATTCGACTTTTCCATTGTGCAGGGAAATGGAATGAACAAAATCCGCAAGAATACTTAAATTTAGAATGCATTGCATAAATCAATATATTCTAATATGCCCCAATTTGAGTTACCAGCAGCCTTTTACTACACTCGCTGATAATTACTAGTATATCTCTGATATTCCATTCCATCAGTCTTGCTAAAGACAGAGGATATCGCGCGCTCTACTGATCGAGCTATGCAAAATGGAATATTTATTCATAAAAAAAAGACTTAAACCATACAGATTAAAGTCAGGAAATTTATCTCAGCAGTTGGTTGAAATAGTCTTGAATTTCAGCGAGTTCGAATTTTTCGGCCCAATCTAGAACTTTCTGACAAAAACCCTTGTATTGTGAATTTACAGATTGGAAGTGAGATATTTCATCAATCATTTCAACAATACTCCCTTTATTTGCCATCACTAACAGTCTTTCTAAGTAGAGTTGGCTAAAAAGGATCAACTAAGTTTCATTTTATGAACTAATCTGAAAACCTTTCTCTGTATAAGATTTGATAGAATTTACATTTCGA
>NZ_JANQOY010000168.1 GCF_028285565.1 Acaryochloris sp. IP29b_bin.148 | reverse complement strand
TCGGGCCAATTGCAGTAAGGATTCTGTGAGTGCAGTCATCTGATTCGCTGCACTGAGGATGGCTTGAAATTTCTCAGCATCGGTCGGTCGCATCCCTTGGGGATATTTTTGGGCCACGCTTGCATTGGTTTTAATCGCTGTGAGAGGACTACGCAGTTCATGGGAGGCATCGGCTGTAAATTGTTGGAGTTGGCGCATGCTCTGCTCAATGGGATGCATGGCTCTGGTGGTTAACCAGGTTCCTCCTATCCCACTGAGGACAATCGCTAGGATAGCGCCACCACCTAAGCCCCAATCAAGCTGTTGGAGGGCTTGGTGGACGGCTTCTAAGGATTCATTGGCGCGGACAAAGCCAATCAACTGCCCAGTATTGGGGTCTTGAACTGGCACAGTCATGGATTGGAGGTTGGCGTAAGTCTGAAGTCGAACGAGTTGTTGGGGGTCTAAAGGTAGATTTGAGGCGGGCTGGCCTTGAGTTCCCACCAACTGACCTGTAGGGTCGTACCATTGCAGAGATTGCAGGTCACGGACTAGATCTTCTTGATCGAGTTCAAGGCGACCGTTCTCAAGTTCGAGTTCAAGGCTTCCCGCTTTCACTAAATTTTGCAGTCGTTGGTTGACCTGATGGTGCAGGGTATAAGTGAAGGTGGTACGGATTGCGATCGCAAACACAACCATAATCCCAGCCAAAACAATCAGATAGGATCCTAAGAGCTGCAATCGAACTTTCCGAAACAACGTGTAACCTCTAGGAACGATGAAGCGGATTCAAACGATAGCCCACACCATAAAGCGTTTCGATCAGCTGGTCAGACCCTCCGGCTGCTTTTAATTTACAGCGCAGGTTACTAATATGCGTTTTGACCGTGCCCTCACTAGAGGCGCGATCCAGCTCCCATAAACGATCTAGCAACATAGCGCGAGTAAAGACTTGCCCCGGATGTCGAAGTAAATGTTCTAGCAGAATATATTCTTTGGGCGTTAAATCGAGCGAGGTCTCACCATAGTGAGCATGATGGTGAATCGGATCCAGTTGCAACGCACCCTGTTTCAGAGTGGAGGGCTGGATTTGAGGGGGACGACGACATAACGCGCGGATGCGAGCAGCCAATTCATCTAACTCAAACGGTTTGACCACATAGTCATCGGCACCAGCGTCTAGGCCCATCACTTTATCAGTCAAAGTATCCTTGGCGGTTAGCATTAACACAAACCCGCTATATCCTGAACGACGCAATTGTTGACAGAGACTAATCCCATCCAAACGCGGCAGCATAAGATCCAATAGAATTAGCTCATAGTCAGCCGTTTGGGTATAGTGCCAACCGCTTTCACCATCTGCCGCTACATCGACCATGTAATGTTGATGACGCAAATCTTCGGCTAAGGGCTTGGCAATCCGATCATCATCCTCAACCAGCAGAATTCTCACAGTTTAGTTCCCTCGGGATGCATATGAACCGTGTTTATGTCCCAATGCATCGTTCCTTTTTGCGTTGAATCCTGTTGGGTGAGTCAACAGCACCACTTGGCCAGATAGGGTCTGAGGAATGTGGAGTTGTGAGAGGACTCGTTTCATGACTGCTCTGAGGTGAACCAAGGGCGTTGCTCGTTGGAGGTGACTTAATTTGTCCAGGACATCATATTGATGAGCAACCTGCCAACCCCAAGTTTGAAAAAACGCAGGCCCTTGATGGGGCGCAAATTTAAATGCGGGTTTTCCATTGGCAACGTATTGATCATAAAGGGTATGGCTATATTGCCTTTGCCAGCCTCTTAAGACGGTTGGTGCAGCTAATTCTAATATCCACCCGTGAATATAGTGCTGTTGACTCAAATGGGATGCGAGCGAAGCTACTTGAGTCTCAGTCCAATATCCTAAGAGTCCTTCTGTGATCACAATCGTGGGTTTTGAGAATTGAGTTGAAGCGGAGAACAGGGAGTGTCTGAAGGTTGAGTCTGCTAAATCCCCCTTGATCTGTTTAAGGATGCATCGAGGTTTTACCCCATGGAGTTGTTGGTGCTTATACTCCGATATGTCTGGCAGATCGACGTCTAACCAGATCAGAGACGAAGGCAGTTGCAGCCGATATGGGCGAGTATCCAGACCTGCGCCTAGGTTCATTACAAGGCTAATGTGGTTACGAGCAATTTGTTCTTGGATGAGTGTGTCAACTAGATGAGTCCGAATAGCAATTACATCCGCATACGGTTGGGGATGTCCTAATAGGGCCTGGAAAAGTTGTCCTTGCCCACCCGCTAACTGTCGTGCCCAAGGATCCTGAAAAAGCGCGTCACGTCGCTCTGATTCCAATGCTCGATACAAAGCCACTAGGTAGGCAGATTCTGAAAGTTTGCTCATTGCAAACCGGTCAAAAGAAACAGCCTTTACCGTAGACAGTGAATGTCAAGAACTCGACAAGAAGCGTTCTTGTTTTTTCAATGGCGAGTAGCCAGGGTTTGCATTAAAGGCTGAATTCTTCTTCTGCTTTTATATATCGATGAAATCTAGATTTGGAAAGAATTTCAGAAGTTGTCAAAGGTCATTAGAATGTCTCAGAAGCCTAAAATCATAGATCTTCAAAAGTATTGCTATGCATAGATTCTAGAGTCATCTTGCATGTTTTTACACGTATCTCGGCTTGACCTCGACTTGCGTTGCTGCCGAGATGCACACGTAGATCCAAAAACGTATGCTCACTCAGTGATTTGATCAACAGCACAAACCACAAAGGTGAAACCTATGACTACAGCAACATACACACTAGAATCCTTTGCCAACTGCAAACGCGATGCAGTCAACTACGCCATTAAGGACGCCCTTGGACTTGATGAAGCCGCTAATCTGCGAAAAAGACTCATCCAGCTAGCAACCAATGCCGAAGAGGGCGAAGGCGAGGAAGTTGATCCTCAAATTGTCGAGTATGGAAATGCCCTTAAAGCTCGTGAGAAGTCCCTACGAAAAAACGAAGACGTTTACGAGCTGGGGGTGATCCTCAATATCGACCCAGATAAGATCGACAAGCGCAAGGTCAAGGAAACCGTCAAAAAAGAACGGGGACTGACCAAAGTACAGAAGGCTTTTTACGGAGTCTTCAAACGTTTTGCAGGAAAAAGTGTTGTGATGCAGTCTGTTGCATTTGAGACCGCCCGATCCTGCTCCTTCAAGACTGCACTCCAGATAGGCCAAGCCCATGAGGTCATTGATTCCAAAGAGAGCTTAATTGGTGGGTACGTCGATCAGGTCTTTGGCATAACGGCCACTTGCTCAGTGGGGAACAATATCACTGCTGCGTATGGCGATATGGATTCGCTGGAACAGTGGCTGCTAGAGGTTTATCCCAGCTAC
>NZ_JANQOY010000162.1 GCF_028285565.1 Acaryochloris sp. IP29b_bin.148 | reverse complement strand
CATTGCTTCAAATCCTTCAAAGTTCTTCTGACGGAATTGAACGAACCAAAACCCACACCAGGATGCACTAGACGTTTGATATCTCTGTGATCTTGCTCCACTATGTTGTTGAGGTATTTGACCTGCCGAACTTTTTCTCCTTCAGGGATACGTTCTTCTTCCTGTAACTGCTCAACAGCAGGAGGATATACTGGATTTTGTCCACATTGATCACCCGAGGGGCATGGGTATGAACGACATTCATTGCTTTAGTCAGCAAGCACTTCGCAGCTTTGGCATCTCGTTTTGCTGTGAGTAGAAAGTCGAGGGTGTAGCCGTCAGAGTCAACGGCTCGATAAAGGTAGCGACACTTATCACAGATTTTGATATAAGTTTCATCGACTCTTCAGGAGTCATGAGTAGGCTTGAGATGCCGACAACAGCGCTTGTCTAGCTCAGGAGAATAATTGAGAACCGGTGTCTAGTACGACCGAATCAGCAGAATTTCAGAGTTATTGTCAGTGTGATTTAAGGTGATGCGATCGCATTCTCAACTTTCTCAGACTCAGCTAATTCCCAGGTCGTATCTGCTGCTAACTTTAGGGTGCGCTCGTGGTAGTTCGTTAACGTTGATCGGTGGCCTACGCTCAAAAAGGTCGTTTCCAGATGCTGTAACTGCTGATAGAGAGAGGCTTCATTGCTTAAATCCAAAGCACTCGTGGCCTCATCGAGAATGGCATATTGGGGCTTATTCAGTAACAGCCGAGCAAAGGTGAGCCGCTGCTGTTCACCCAAAGACAAAACCGAAGACCAATCTTCCACCGCATCAAAGCCGTCAAACCGTTCATCTAAATCCGGTAGATTAATCTGCTGCAAAATGGCCTTAAGCTCTTCGTCACTGGCTTCGATCTCCATATTGGGATAAATCATTTGATCCCGGAGACTGCCCACAATCATATAGGGTCGTTGAGGTAGGAAAAGGATATCACCAGGTTGAGGACGGTGGATGGTACCTTGGCCCGAATTCCATAACCCGGCCATCGCTCGCAGTAAGGAACTCTTGCCACATCCACTTGGCCCTTTGACCAACAGCCCTTCGCCTTCAGACAACGCTATAGAGAGATCGGTAATTAAAGTCCTCTGATAATTGGGGGTCATCAGGGTTAGTTCAGCTAGAGATAAGCCTTCTCCTTCTTCTACGGTAAAGGTGGGCTGGGTGAGTTCTTCTTCCGCATCAGACTCACTTGATTCCTCTGTCTCCGTCTGACTCGGCTGTTCCAAACTTTCAGCAAAGGTGTAAAGACGATCAATCCCTGCCCCAAAGGAAGTTAACTCTTGGAAACGGGCCACAATCAAGTTCAGCGAGAAAAAGATGCGAATAAACGCACCTTGGGCTTCAGACACCTTGCCCACCTCTAACTCACCCGCAAAGATGCCAGGGGCAACGACAATGGCAGGGAGGATAAAGGGCAAAAACTCATAGGCATTGGAAAACACATTCAAATTCAACTGCCAAATAATCAGGTTCTTGAAATTATCAAAGGCTTCCATAAACCGAGCTTTGACCTGATCGGCTTCCTGTTGCTCTCCCCGATAAAAGGCAATGGATTCCGCGTTTTCGCGAATACGCACCAGGCTAAACCGGAAATCCGCTTCCTTTTTCAGTTGGGCAAAATTAAGCCTGACTAGCCCTTTCCCAAATACCCCCACTGTGACGACGGTACCCAGGACGGCATAGAGCACTAAAAACAGCACCAAAGAAGAAGAAATCTTCCACAACACGCTGCTAAAGGCGATTATCCCCAATAGGGAATCCACAATAATCAGCAGAAAGGTGAGGGATTCTTGGGTAAAACTTTTAACATCTTCAGCAATTCGCTGGTCCGGGTTATCGATGTCCGTATGCAGGTTGTTGAGATTGTAGTAGGCGCGATTGCTGAAGTAATTATCCACATAGCGATTGGTCAGCCAGCGTCGCCACTGTAACCCTAAGCGATCGCGTAAATAGGTATAACCTGCAAAAATAGGTGCATAAGCCACCAGCACCCCCAGGAAAATCATTATGGTTTGCCAGAACCGGGCTTCATCCTGGGCAGAAAGGGCAGAAATCATCACCCCTCGTCGGTTGTTCAGGAGTACGCTTAAACCGGTATACCCCAGAGAAAGCACCATCACCAGTAAGAGCAATCCCCGTGCTTTCCACTTTTCCTCGCTATTCCAGTAGCTAATGGCGATTTTCCAAAACCGCCCGAAAACCTGTAAATTAAATCGTTCCATTAGACCTTATCAATAACCCATCCCATATCTGACGTTAACCTAGTTAAGGTAAGAAGGGGTTGTTTGCCCGTTAACGATGGAACCTATGTCTAATTCACCCACGCCTCGGCAGATCCTTGAAACCTTGCTGCCGCCCTTAAGATTAGCCGCTGCATACTCCAAACATATTCAGTCTGTGATTGCTGAGCGCCCGGAAAAAACCGATCAACAGAATCACTTTGGTGCGGCCTTATCGGATGCTGATTTGTCTATTCAAACCTTTGTGGAAGTGGCTTTGTTGGGGGCTTATCCTCAAATCCGCTTCTACGGAGAAGAGTATGAAAAAACCGCCAATACCAAATACTTTCGCTCCATTGAGTTAGGGCCAGAAGGGGATTATTTAGTTACCCTCGATCCCATTGACGGCACCCGCTTTTACCTGGATGGCCATGATAATTATCAGATTATTGTGGGTGTTCTCAACCATGATGAGTACGAAGCCGTATTAGCCATTTCCCCAGCTCAGGATGACTATTACTATGCCCTGCGGGGAGTGGGCACCTTTTCTGGCCCACTCAATGCATCTTTAGACGAGTGCCAGAAACTACAAATTGAGAACCCTAAACCCCTGATCTATTTGGGCTGGGGACTGTCAGATCAGATTCCCGATGTCGGTCCTGCCTATCAAATTAATGACTTAAAAACGGCCTATAGTGCAGATCGATTTGCCCCTAATATCAACTCCATCCTTAAGGGGGAATTAGCGGGGGCGATTTTGGAATCGGGCAAATTGATTGATGGGGCTGCCATTGCCTTTCTAGCCCAGGAAGCAGGCTGTATTGTCACCACCTTAACGGGAGAGCCGATGCCTCCTTTGCATACCAGCGAGAATTATCAGAGACCGGGCTTGATTGTGGCAACATCAGCTCATGTTCATCAAGATCTGATGCAGGCCGCTGCTAATCACTTATTGCTGTCAACGAGTTAGTTTGACGGGCTTATCCGCACCGATATGGATATCGTATTTCGGCAGTAAGATATCGACAATATAGGACCGATGAGCAATCAGGGCTTCATGGAACAGTTTCCAATGACTTTCTAAAAACTTAGGGTGATACTGAAAGACTTCCTCGCCTGTATCCAGTAAGGCTTCCGTGCCAAGGGCATCATGTTTCCAAGAGCCTATTCCCTTGTGGATATAGGAGACATGGGCACGGCCAAAGCTAAACCGCCCCTTACGGGTCAACTCTAGCCATTGTTGATGCCGCACCTCATCATCCTTATGGTTGATTGATTGTAGGTGTTCAGCAATAAGAGCTTTATCTTCAGTCGGCAATCCAGTGACTGAGGTATCTGGATCACCCAAGCGGTAGCGCTGCAACCATTGGCACATCTGCTCTGCAGCTTCTAGATAGTCTTGGGGATTGTTTCGACTAATCTTTTCATTCAAGCCATTAGTATATCCCCATTGCAAAAAAGGCTTGTCAGGATGTCCTAAAACTGCCCCATGCCCTAGAGGAAAAACTTCGCTGAGCAGATGGCCAGTAAAATTTTCGACGAGGTTCTTCTTAAAATAAGCTTTGACTTTTTTAGTGAACTTAAGATCAAGGTTGCCGTGAGAGTCTACCAATTTGGTGGCCTCATTGACTCGATGGTTCACGCCTGCGAATCCCTGATGAGCCCAGGTATCAGCATAGACATGCATGGCGATACCCAGCCGATACAGACTATGCTGGCTATGGCGGAGTCGAATGCACTCTCGCAGCATATCCTGTGCTACATGGCTATTAGGACGACAAATAAGCTTATTGATAAAAGTACCGGTCTGATTTTGGTTAGCGGGCAGCCCTTCATTCCCTGGCAAAAAATGAAATGGAATCCACACTTGGTAATTGGCCAACAGGCGAAAGTTGCGGTAATCCAGCAACTTATGGGCAGAACTAATATGGTTAAAGACGGTGCCATTATCGAAGTGAATTAAACCCGAATTGGTGGCGTCATCGACATATTGAGCGCAGTGGGCAATAACGTCAGCTTCTGGGTGATCGAATCCGGCTAAACGGGCCACGATATAGGTGACGCCGTTATGAAAATCGATTTGCATTCTGGATGGGTCTCCCTCAGGGGGAAGGGTTGATATCAGACTACCGGATGATGGGTTCGATAAATTGGCAAGTTCATTTTTCGAGACAGTCCTGAAGGAGCCATTTTAATAGAGTGCTGGATAAGGTGGAAGCGACGCTTAAGGCAGTCGCAATAAGGGTTTTCTGGGTTGTGATCGCACCTAGTGCATCACAACCGAAATCATTTATGCAGTGAAACCGAAGATTCACATAAACGGATCTTAATCAATTCAGGTCTCTATCTTTAACCTTTCAAGAGGTTGGGACCATCTTTGGCTAAAGATTGCGATCTCAGCCTATGGTGGAATTTCTTTAACTTGAGTCGCTAGAGTCCAAGCATAGCCAAAGGGATCTGTGCGATCACCCCAAAACATCTCTTCAGGCTTGCTTACACTGTTCATTCCGGCACTGTTCATTTCAGGGTTACAGTGTAATGGCCTCTGGTTGACTGACATCAAGACATTTTGAGATTTTGGGTATGGCGATCAGGGATACTCAACCAATGCGAATTTAGCTCTATCCAGATTATCTATTGGATGTCATCTGAACAAAGTCCTATAGGTTAAAGTGACGGTCAGTTAAGGTATTAGCATTAACGTTAAGGAGTAAACCCACGGTTTGCATGTTGCCTCCACTACTTGCTTGAACTAAAGTGTGCAAACCTTGCTGCCTTACCTGAACAGTACTTCCTAAAGATCCAGAGCCATTAAACATTTCGCTGAAGTCAAGGCGATCTGCAACAATTTCGAAGTCAGTGATAATATCACCAAAATCATCAGGGGATTGATAAATAAAGGTATCACTTCCTTTACCACCAATAAGAGTATCTTGGCCAAAGCCACCTAATAATATGTCATTGCCTCTAACACCTATTAGAATGTCGTTACCATCTCCACCAGTAAGGGTATCGTTGTCACTCCCGCCATTTAAAACATCTTGACCGTTTCCGCCATCAAGTTTGTCGTTACCACTACCACCATTGAGAAAATCGTTCCCTTCTCCGCCGATTAGCTGATCTGCGTTAGACCCTCCACTTAGCAGATCATTACCTAAACCGCCGTCAAGGAAATCTGGGCTACTACCCCCGTTGAGGGTATCGTTTCCAGTACCTCCCTGAACAACATCTTCATCGCTAAATCCACTAATGTCATTGACACCATTAATCGTAATAGTGACGGTTGCAGTATCAGTTCCTCCATTTCCATCATCCACTGTATAGGTGAACGTATCTGTGGCGGTTTCACCCGCTGCTAGGGATTCGAATTGACCATTGGGGTCATAGTCAAATGTGCCATCGTTATTGTTGGTGACTATCCCCTGCGTACCTGTGGTGTCAATGCTTAATACTGTAAGAGTGTCGTTGGTATCCGGGTCAGTATCGTTACCTAGTACATTGCCTGTCGTAAAGCTTGTGTCTTCATTGGTTGTGAAGCCTACATTTGCATCATCATTGGTCGTGGGGGCATCATTGACACCATTAATCGTAATAGTGACGGTTGCCGTATCCGTTCCTCCATTGCCATCACTCACTGTATAGGTGAAGCTATCTGTGGCTGTTTCACCCACTGCTAGGTCTTCGAATTGACCA
>NZ_JANQOY010000160.1 GCF_028285565.1 Acaryochloris sp. IP29b_bin.148 | reverse complement strand
ATGAGGCGCTTAAGGATTGATTTCATGGCTGAACCTCTGCTTAAGATGTAGCGATTTGAGGATTAAGGAAGCCTACGGACTGATGGGATGCATCGATGGGTGATTGGTGCCTCACTTCGACCAGGGAATGAGATAGTCGGCAGGCTTGGATAAGTGTGAGAGCAGTGCCCCCTGCATTGGGGAGAGGCCAGTCCCACGGTGGCAGGGAGACTGGCCCAAGACTTAGCCGATGGACACACCGTTGATTAACTCGCCGGGGCCACCGCGATAACCAATAGCGGCAACATTGGATCGGCCCACTGTGGCAGAAGTTGAACGAGTGCGCTTAGGAGCGGGCTTGCCATAGCTGACGGGGATGTGGCGACCGTCCTTGGTGATGTGGTAATTGGGACGGGTCTCCTGCTCGGGCTGACCGTAAAGCTTGGCTTGACCGAGTTCCATTTCCCGGTACTCCAATAACTGCTGAGCGGCTGTTTCCTTGAGGCTAGCAAGGTCACCACATTCGTTGAAATCGCCTCTAGTGGCGTAGACAGGGTAGAAACCACCATTGGCATCACGGCGGATATAGCCGATGAATTTCATGCCACAGATGACGACGAACTGATCTGCGTCGGTGACATCTTCGAGGATGGTGAGGACGGGCTTGGTAGTGGCTTGAGGTTGGGTAGTAGTAGAATTCATGTTGATTCCTTCGTAAGGGGAGTCACAAGCACCTAGGGGACCGTCGAAAGTTATCTAGGTGCTTGCTTTTGTTTACATAAATATTGTAGTGTTAACGCTACATAATAGCAACACTAAATGGTATTTATGTAGCTTATAAAGTTCATAATATTGATTAGACTGGGTGATGTGTCGCGCTTTTATCATGCCAGTAGACTAATATTGAAGTGTTAGCAATGCATAAATGAAGAGAAAGCAAATGATTTGCAGGTTGGCAATACTAATTGCTGAGTACAACACAAGTCATGCAGCGGAATCAGGTTTTAGGAAGCTGACAATCAAGAGTCTGTCTGATAAAACTGGGATAGCCAGAACAACGTTGACTAGACTCGATCGCGGTGTTGTCTATCGTATCGATTCCAGTACTGTTGTAGGTTTATGCGATTTCTTCGGATGTGCCTTAGCTGATTTGCTAACTCTTCAAGAGACAGAAGTGAGTGATTGATTCTTCTATTTGACTGAATTTAGGAAACCTATGAGTAGCGAAAAGGATCGATCATGACTGCTTCTACCCCAGACAACACCCCTAATTTTCAATCTTGGGTTGAGAGAACGATTGCGGGTATGCTCTCCGTTCAAAAAGAGATTCAGGAATCTCAGCTAAGAAATAGTCAAGATATTGCTGAGTTGAGAAAAATCACTTCCGATCTGGTGGGATACTCCATCAACCAAGAAAGCGATATTCAGGTTGTTCGAGAAGATCTGCAAACTCTCAAACGACGGGTCGATGCACTCGAAAGAGATGACAATTAGAGTAATTTGATGGTCACTTCTTATCAATAAAACAATGAACCAAAAATGTGGTGATTGCGGAGGAGAACTGGAGCGAGGATTTCTCCCTGATTCTTCTTACGCCTAATTTTTCCCCGTAAGCTGGCACATAGGTAATCCACAGAAAGAAATTGCCATTTCCTGGTGGAATTCACGTTGATTCTCCGCAGACACAACCCGTGGTTGCCTTCCGTTGTAAAAGATGTGGTTTGCTGAAATTCTATGCTAGAAGAAACATCTAACTTACAATTTCAGTTCATCAGATTGTATTTAGTTAAAGTCAGTTAGTTTGATCATGACTCAGATTCCTTCCCTAACTCAACAACAGCTAGAACTGCTGAGATTAGCCAAGAAGGATACTGTGGCCGAACTACGGCTTTCCTATGAGTTTCCAGTGCTGGATGATAATGTACCTTCAGGCGGCCATCCACCGTTTATCCAAGAATTGATTGATCACCATTTCATTCAGGTACAAGTCAAAGAAACTGTTATACGTGCCTCTGAGTTTCAGCAAGAGAACTGGACGGAGTTCTGTGACGAGATTGACTATCCCAGCCAAGCCGATTGGGACCGATGGCGGCAAGGGTTCATCAGCCAATTAGGGGAGGGATTTGAGAGCCTGATGACTCCAGGGAAAGGATTAGGGCAATTCACAAAGGTTTGGATCTGAGAGATTAGTGTTCGAGCAGTTCAACCGAGCAGCCTATGATTGGGGCTGGTGTAGGAAATTAACGTGCACCTAATTAAAGAATGGCTTTGCGATCGTACAACTGATACCAAGTCCTGAAACTCGCACCCATCCCGCAAAACTCCGATAATGCAGCATCCCCAAGTAAAGGCAGGGAGCAGAGCAAAGGCATGGCTTTGCGATGGTGACATTGCCGATCTGGAGAGCGCTATGCTCTTGCTCGTTTCGGGGTGCCCACTTCCACCTCCTCTCAAGCCGAATCTTGGCTCAAAACTAGCACCGAAACTGCCAAGCGGTGAGCGTTTTTTCTTTTCTTGAAAGGAGTTTCAGCCTTAGCCCCCCAAAAGCTATCAAACCGTTGTCATAGCTCATTCAAGCCAAATCAGAATTGAGCATCTAGACAATACATAGATAAAGTTCAATTCTAAATTGATTGAGAGTTAATAAAAATCTATTTATAATCAAACTGTCGGCTTTAATCACCTGGATTATAGTGTCGCTGACACCAGGTGTAATGAACCCACTTCGGAGGCAACTATGGAAGGCTACACCCTGATCTGGTTCTTGATTTGGCAATCTCTCTACTTCGCAATGTTTCTGCATTTCTTTCTGAGTAATGCTTTGAGAGAAACCGAATAATACCGAGAGACTTTGAGAAAGAGTTATATAGCGAAACTCTTTAGGGATTTCCGATCTTGGCTGTGATGAAATGGCCTTGTTAGCATGTTGCACTGAACTCCATTTATTCACCCATTCCATCCCTGATGTCAGAGCAAGACAAATACGCCCCAGCTCCCTCTCGAAATACGGAGGAGATTCAGAAGAACTACAATAGCGATGCTAAGGCAATGCGGGCTAAAGCGGCTAGGGCCAGGATTGCGGCTCGACAGAAAGCGGAGCAGGACGCACGGCAGAGAGCGGCGATTGAGAAGATTCCGCTAGAGCATCGGTATATTCCTGATCAGGCCAGCTAATCATCAGGATCGAACAGCCTAAGACTCCCGCAGATCTGCTTTGTGCCAATCATCGTATTGATGCTCATAGCCGATCTGGGTGTCCTGATGCAGGGGGTTCACAGCGCAGTTCGGCTCGTCTACAACCCTTTCTCTTCCCTGATTAGGCTACCAGGTCAGGATTCTTTTGCGGTCTGCATTCCACTAGATTCATTACTTACTACCAGTGTGACGAGAGTCAGTGATTCTGTTACGTGGGGACAGCAGGACAGGTGCTGCTGAGAGAATTATCGCCACTCATTGATTTAGAAGTTGTTACCTCCTTACACACTCGACTTGCGACATCGCACCCCTTTAATTGGGCCTAACATGTTGGAGCAAGTTTACGATTGACCGACTTCAGCCATTGCCATTGCATCAAGATCATTCTTCTGTGTTGAAATCTTGATATGTCTTGCAAGGAGAAATAACGGGAATGAAAAACCAATCGCAATGAGCGGACCTAGGAGAATGTATAACCAGAGGAAA
>NZ_JANQOY010000143.1 GCF_028285565.1 Acaryochloris sp. IP29b_bin.148 | reverse complement strand
CGTTCTGTGGCCGCTTGGATGGTGTCACGGCTGGCAGGATAGGGCGGACATTCATCAAAGGCCATGATCACATCGGCCCCTAAGGCATTTTGAATCGCCATGGAGGTTTCAGGTGAGAGATGAATGATTTGACCATCACGAGGTGACCGAAAACTGACGCCCTCTTCGGCAATAGACCGCATTTCACTCAGGCTAAAGACTTGAAACCCACCTGAATCCGTCAAGATTGGCCCGGACCAGTTCATAAATGGATGTAGGCCACCTGCTTGCTCAACAATGGATTCACCGGGTTGTAAATGTAAATGGTACGTATTGGCCAGGATCATTTGAGCCCCTGTTGCCTGTAGTTGAGCAGGGGTCAACGTTTTCACATTGGCTAAGGTCCCCACCGGCATAAATCGAGGCGTATCCACAGGACCATGAGGGGTATGAAACGTCCCAACTCGGGCCTGCGTTTGGGAACAATGTTTGTGACATTCAAAGTGAAACGGATGGCTCAAAACAACCTCATATCGCAGTGGCCTCTGTCAAAATATCAGGTTTATTCCCGCCCCCTGAAGTCATCACTAAAAAAAACACCGACCTAATCTCTCACAGAGGTAGTCGGTGGATTGGATATATAAGGTTGTTTAACTATCGGTTTTTATAAAATAGCTGGCCGGCAGCCGAGAAATCATGGTCAGCTTGGAACTGACTCAGCACTAGAGGAGTGCACCGGTTGGATGGTAAACCAGCCAAAGTTCCAAGGCATAACGAGTGAGTAGTAGCAGACTCGTTGACACCGATACAATAAACAAACCCATGACTAGGTTGGAGGATAAAAGCTCCAACCGCTGACTTTGCTGAGATACATGGTTATTAAGATCTCTGATATCAGCATCGAGTTGTTCGAACTGATCCAGGATGCTTTGTTTGAAACCATATGTATTTTGAGTAATCCAAGTCATAGTTCCTCCTATGAGATTACGCGAGGGAGCATCCATTCTTTTAAAGATCCCAAGTAGGGCAGTAAAGGTAGGGAATGTGAATTTTTCCTCAACTTTATGCGCCTAGGGGTTTATGCCTATTACTGTCGATGAATAAACTGCTAATTCAGATTATTTTTACTACAGCGTTCCATTTACCCAATCTTGAATATATCAAACTTCCCGAAACTTGCAGGACAGACTGTCCAATTTAGATAGGATCAGGGGAGATTTACCCTAATGCTCGATCGGCAGTTCTGCCTTACAGGTAGACGCCCTCTGCCTTGACTCACGCTAGGAGTTGATGGGGGGATCATCAATCTCAACATCACTTAGGAGAGAGATTGAGGTAAGGTTTCGCCCCCTAGCCTAGCCGCTCTCTATCACAACTGATGTGACTGGGTGCAGAATGAAAGCTTATCCTTAAACGCTTTAGAAATACCTCCACTATCTCAATTTAGTAGTGAATTGCCCCTATTTCTGAGTCTTATGGGTAATGCCATTTTTGATGTTTAGTGTGCTCATAATCAGGAATGTTGCTTTTTTGGGTTGATAAGCAGCGCCGAATTGCGATGTTCCCGAAGAAGCCCCTTCTGGGAGCCTTTACGGATAGCCTGTTTGGTGTTTTATTCTCAGTCTGTGAATGGGGACATGTTTGCTGATTCAAGGTGCGTTGGCTCCAATAGAGACCTTAGAGACCTTGAATGGTTAACGCCAACTCATGATGCAAGCCTCTGCTCTGAACGCCATCCCGGAACTCGAAAATTTCTATGACGACTGATCATTGAAGAGCTAGACCGTATTTCTACGGAGAAGTGAAATCATCAAGAAACCTATTTTCTTGCCAAAAAATATTAATGCAACAATTCTTAGATAACTTATGATTTTTACATAGTAAGAGTTGTAGCCACTTGCAATTGGACCGCTATTTGGCTCTTTTGGACATTGAAGTATGATCAGTGTTAATACTGAGGTCAGTTTGGGGCTTACTATATCTAGAACGATTCCTAAAGATTCTTAGGATGTACAGTTCAAGCGACCCAACATCCTATAGCTCACGCCAGCCGTGCTCGCTATAGCAGCATCTTTAGTTTGTTTGCAGGCCAAGCAACCATATCGGGGGGAACGTCAAGATGCTTCCAGTAGATTGGCTTCATTTAGATAGACAAGAAGCAATGACCGCTTTTGACACTAGTGTAAAAAAATCCACAACCGAAACCTTAAGAGACCTTATCCATGACTCTCCGTCGGGACGGGTGATCATCCGCGATCCTCAAGATCTCTCGATTGGATGGCGAATTTACTTTAGCCAAGGTCAGGTTAATTTCGCAGAAAGTACGGTTGGCAGTCAAGAGCGTCTTTCCTACTTGCTGCAGCGCTGTACGCCTGCATTAGACGGTTATCCTGTCCAGGAATCCCTTTCAGATTATTCCTTCCTGTCTCAACTATGGCGGGCAGATTACATCACGCAGGATCAGTTTAAGGATCTGCTAACCGCCGTGACACAAGAGGCGTTAGTTCATGCTTTAGCCATTCCCCATGCCCAGTATCAATTTGAATCCAACGTCCAAGTTGAGCCTCTGGTTCTGGAGAGTTCTTTATGGGATCTGGTGTTACCCGTTGAGCAAACGGTTAATCAATGGACACTACTCAGTACAGAAATTCAATCTCCCTTTGCACGGCCCTACATTGCAGATGGGGAGACGTTTGTTGAATATGCAGATTATGTCAGCGACAGTCTGCCCCATATTGAACAATTAACGCATGCATTGGGGCAAAATCAATGTCTTTATCACTTAGCCCATACTCTAGGTGTAAAAGTTGGCGATCTGGCTGTTTCTCTCCATCCCCTCATCAAATTGGGTGCGTTGGGGATGCATCCTTATCATATGGGCGAAGTATTGACTCGTCCTCGGGTTGCCTGTATCAACCAGAGCAAGCTGACGCAGCGCTATGTGACTCAAGTTCTAGAGCCATCGGGCTATGACGTGATGCGCCTAAGTGATTCCATTCGGGCACTCCCGGCATTGCTCAAACGTCCGCCTGTGCTGGCTCTTGTGGAGTCGGAATTGCCTCATCTAGATGGCTATCAGCTCTGTCGGATGGTTCATCGGCGCGAATCCTTACGATCGTTACCCGTGATCATTATGGCTCCTAAGCGAGGCATGTGTGATTTAATTCGGACTCGACTTTCAGGCGCTATGGCTTGTTTAGGTAAGCCGTTTCATCATCAAGAACTATTGGCCTTGGTGCAGCAAGCTGCGGCAACGCTACCACTAGAGCAACAGCAGCAACTTCACGCTCTACCCATGATTGAAGCTCAAGCTCGCTCTAAAGCCTTGATCCAAGCTTAAGCGCTCAGACGCGATTAGACGGCGACGCGGTGATTTCTTATCTATACCTGGGACGAAATGTCTCTGGCTTATAATAAGGTGTCTGAAAATCCCTCAATTTGGTCATCTGTATGCCCACTGAACTGCAAACTGAGTTGGCTCAGGCGGTAGAAGCTCGTCGCAATTTTGCGATTATTTCTCACCCTGACGCTGGTAAAACCACCTTGACGGAGAAGTTGCTGCTGTACGGAGGGGCCATTCATGAAGCAGGGGCTGTGAAGGCCAGACGGGCGCAACGCCATGCCACGTCCGACTGGATGGAAATGGAGCAGCAGCGGGGGATTTCCATTACTTCGACCGTATTGCAGTTCGCGTATCAGAACTGCCAAATTAATTTACTGGATACGCCGGGTCACCAAGATTTTAGTGAAGATACCTACCGGACCCTGGCAGCTGCCGATAATGCAGTGATGTTGGTGGATGCAGCCAAAGGCTTGGAGCCACAAACCCGCAAATTATTCGAGGTTTGTAAGTTGCGATCGCTCCCCATCTTCACCTTTATCAACAAGCTTGATCGACCGGGACGAGAGCCCTTAGAACTGCTGGACGAAATTGAGCAGGAGTTAGGGTTACAAACCTATGCCGTCAATTGGCCGATTGGTATGGGCGATCGCTTTCAAGGCGTGTTTGATCGGCGCAGTCGCAAAATTCACCTGTTTCAGCGGAGTGATCATGGCAAGCGGGAAGCCCTCGATACCCAAATTGACCTGGGCGATCCGCAAATTGAGTCGTTACTGGATCAAGAACTCTATTTCCAACTCAAGGATGAACTCGAACTGATTGAGGAACTCGGGTCGCCGCTCGATCTGGAGCAGGTCCACAACGGTCAGATGACCCCGATCTTTTTTGGCAGTGCCATGACCAACTTTGGGGTAGAGCTGTTTCTAGACGCCTTTCTCGACTATGCCTTAAAACCTGGAGCCTACGAGAGTACACAAGGCACCATAGACCCCACCTATGAGGACTTCTCGGGGTTTGTGTTTAAACTCCAGGCCAATATGGACCCCAAACATCGCGATCGCGTCGCCTTTATCCGAGTGTGCTCTGGCAAATTCGAAAAGGATATGACAGTCAGTCATGCACGGACGGGCAAAACCATCCGCCTTTCCCGCCCTCAAAAGCTCTTTGCCCAAGGCCGCAACTCCCTGGAAGAAGCCTATCCCGGCGATATTATTGGCTTAAATAATCCGGGCGTGTTTGCGATTGGTGACACCATTTTTAAGGGGAAAAAATTGGCCTATGAGGGCATTCCCTGCTTTTCGCCCGAGCTGTTTGCCTACCTAAAAAATCCCAACCCGTCTAAATTTAAGCAGTTTCAAAAAGGGGTATCCGAACTGCGGGAAGAAGGCGCGGTTCAAATTATGTATTCCGAAGACGAAATTAAGCGGGACCCGATTTTAGCGGCGGTGGGACAACTCCAATTTGAAGTGGTCCAGTTCCGGCTCCAAAATGAATATGGGGTTGACACTCGTTTGGAATTATTGCCCTATTCTGTGGCCCGCTGGGTGAAGGGGGGCTGGTCAGCCTTAGAGTCCGTGGGGCGAATTTTTAATGCCATCACCGTCAAGGATAGCTGGGGGCGTCCGGTTTTACTGTTTAAAAATGAATGGAATTTACATCAAATGCATGGCGATCATCCTGATCTGGAACTGAGTGCGATCGCACCGCTTGCCGTTGATTCGAACCAGATGAGTTGAGCAATATTCTTCTGCCAAAACAACTTGAGCATTTTTTCTATTTCGCCAAAACTTTTAAAAAAATTATTGTTAAATTATGACAATGTGTTCCAAACATGCAGATTGTGAGGTTAATCCCTACAATGTGAATGTGCGAATGAGTATTTATGCAGGGGTACACGACAAAGCATGAGTAGTGGCGAGCTGCAAGGAAATCATCAGTTGTCTGAGCGAGAGCTGCAAGTTATTGAACTAGTGGCTTCTGGCCTTAAAAATGAACAAATTTCTCAACGATTAGATATTAGCAAGCGAACAGTAGACAACCACATTAGTAATATCCTCACAAAAACGGGAACCGATAATCGAGTCGCTTTAGTGCGGTGGGCCTTGCAGTGGGGTAAAGTTTGTCTCGATGATGTGAATTGTTGCTCCTTGCCCCAAGTAGAACCATAACGGCCCCCTGTATCTAAAGACGGCATGACCTACAAAGAATACGATATTCAATGTCCTACCCTGCCCTTAGCGGTTTATCGCGAGATTGCCGCACATTTGCATCAAGTGGATCGGGTTGAAACCGAGCTATTGCCGCAAGAGGCCGAGCAGTTTGATTATGCCCTGAGCCAAATTGGTTGGTTAAGAATCCGCCATCCCCAAGACTTGTCCTCTGCTGATCAGGCGCAAATTGATCAAATTCTCAACTTTTATGCCCAGCGATTTGGGGACTGGATACCTCGGTCTGATGCCGACGCGACTCCCAGTTCTACCGCCCCTTAAATCCATGATCGTGTAAGGTATGGGCTAACTCACCCACCTGTCACCCATTTATCAATAGAGAGAAGGGATGAACCTGACCTTTGCAGAACTGGCCTTACAGTACAAAAAAACACTGCTAGAAGATGTTCTGCCGTTTTGGCAAAACCACTCCTTAGACGAGCAAGAAGGCGGCTATTTCACCTGTTTGAATACCCAAGGTCAGGTCTACGATACCGATAAATTTATTTGGCTACAGAACCGCCAAGTCTGGACCTTTTCCATGCTCTATAATCAGCTCTCTCCAGACTCGGACTGGCTAGAGGTGGCTCGTCTGGGCGCTAATTTTTTGGCCGATAAGGGACGGGACTCGGAAGGAAACTGGTACTTTGCCTTAAATCGGGCCGGAGAACCCTTGGTTCAGCCCTACAATATTTTCTCTGATTGCTTTGCGGCGATGGCCTTTAGCCAGTTTGCGCTGGCCTCCCAACAAGATCAGGCCAAGGCGATTGCCCTCCAAGCCTACAATAACGTGCTGCGACGGCAACAAGATCCCAAAGGGCCGTACAACAAATGCTATCCAGGAACGCGTCCTTTAAAATCTCTAGCGGTTCCTATGATTTTGGCCAACTTAACCTTAGAAATGGCTCCCCTTCTCGATGCCGCCCAGCTGGATCAGGTGCTCGATCAGACAGTGCAAGAGGTGATGACAGATTTTCTGGATGCTGAGCGGGGATTGTTGTATGAAGCAGTCGGGCCAGATGGCGCGCATGTGGACTGTTTTGAGGGCCGATTAATCAATCCAGGGCATGGAATCGAAGCCATGTGGTTTCTGATGGATATTGGCCACCGTCGAGGGGATACAGCCCTGATCCAGCAGGCCGTCGATGGGATTCTCAAGACTTTAGACTGGAGCTGGGATCCTCAATATGGCGGCTTATTTTACTTCCTGGATGCTGAAGGCCATCCGCCTCAGCAACTGGAGTGGGATCAAAAGCTATGGTGGGTTCACCTGGAAACATTAGTGGCCTTGGTTATGGGGTATCGCTTGACGGGACGAGAAGAGTGCTGGCGATGGTATTGCAAGGTTCATGATTATAGTTGGTCCCATTTTGCCGATCCTGGTCAAGAATGGTTTGGATATTTGAATCGAGCCGGACAAGTTCATTTGCAGCTGAAAGGCGGGAAGTGGAAGGGGTGTTTTCATGTGCCTAGAGCCTTGTTTCTCTGTTGGCAACAGTTTAAACAGCTGAGTGCCGATCAAATGTTGTCGAGTTAAGGAGAATACCCCTTATACTTTGATGAGTATTTCCACTCAAGTATGTCTGGCCAGTAAGTTGATCGCCAGAGTAATGTGGGTCAGGAAATTTAGTGATTTTGCTAAGATTAGTAAGCTCAATAACCGCTCCAGCAATGGCCCGGCCTCGAAACGATAGGACATGGAAGGAAACTTAGAAATTACCCTGTTAATGGTGATCACTGTTGTCGCAGGGATTTCAGCTCAGGTTATTGCTGATTTTTTAAAAGTCCCCAGTATTGTCTTTTTGCTCTTGTTTGGGATTGCGATGGGACCGAGTGGATTGGGAATTCTGCATCCCAGTCTGCTAGGAGGCGGCCTGGAGGTGATGGTGTCCCTGTGTGTGGCACTAATCCTGTTTGAGGGGGGGCTAAATCTACAGCTGCGGGAGGTGGAAGAAGTCTCCACTAGCCTGCGTAATTTGGTCACAGTGGGGGCTTTAGTCACCTTGTTCGGCGGCGGATTGGCCGCTCACTGGCTGAGTGAGTTTCCCTGGCAAATTGCCTTTCTCTATGCGTCCTTGGTGGTGGTGACGGGACCCACGGTGGTGGCCCCTTTACTGAAACAGGTGAATGCCGATCGCCAAGTCTCTACCTTACTGGAAGGGGAGGGGGTGTTAATTGATCCCGTGGGAGCCATCCTAGCAGTGGTGGTGCTCAATATTGTCTTACAAGGCAATGCCGATCCCTTTACGATTGTCAGTGGTTTGGTCTTACGCTTAGGCATCGGCGGCATTATCGGTGTGGGTGGGGGCTGGCTATTAGGACTCTTTCTCAAGCGCGCTCGGTTTTTATCGGAGGACTTGAAAAATTTATCGGTTTTGGCGGGATTGTGGGGGCTCTTCGGGCTGTCCCAAGCCTTAATCAGCGAGTCGGGTCTAATGACAGCAGTTGCAGCAGGCATCATGCTTAAAATTGCGGCTTTGCCGGAGGAACGCTTGCTCCTGCGATTTAAAAATCAACTGAGTATTTTGGCCATCTCCGTTCTGTTTATTCTGTTATCCGCTGATCTGTCCATTGCTAGTATTT
Organism: Acaryochloris sp. IP29b_bin.148; assembly: GCF_028285565.1. Lineage (GTDB taxonomy): Bacteria > Cyanobacteriota > Cyanobacteriia > Thermosynechococcales > Thermosynechococcaceae > Acaryochloris. Next base: position 17,358 of record NZ_JANQOY010000143.1, on the reverse strand, counting down.
TTGCTCTGGGCTGGGGAGGAATATTGACGGTGGCGGCCCTGATGTTGGTGGTGCGGCCTCTGAATGTTTTGGTGTCGACTTGGTCCAGTGAACTCAATTGGCGGCAAAAAGCGTTTTTGTCTTGGGTGGCTCCTAGAGGAATTGTGGCGGCTTCGGTGGCGTCTTTGTTTGCAATTTCCTTGACCAAGCAGGGGATTAATGGCGGCGATGCCATTAAGGCGCTGGTGTTCTTAACGATTATTTTGACGGTTTGTTTACAAGGACTCACCGCCCGTTGGATCGCAGGCTGGTTACGTGTGCGATCGGATGAGGCTAGAGGAGCCATGATTGTGGGCTGTAACCCCTTTGGCAGAACCGTGGCGCATCTGATCAGAAGTCGGGGAGAAGATGTGGTGATGATTGATGCTAATCCTGAATATTGCAAGCAGGCTAAGGCTGAGAACCTGACCGTCTACCGGACAAGTGCGCTGAATATGGATGCACTGGACAATATTGGCCTGACGTCCATCGGTACGTTTTTAACAGCGACCAGCAATTCTGAGGTGAACTCCGTGCTGGCTCAGCGAGTCATGGAGGAATTTCGACCCCCACGCGTCTTGGCGGTATATCCCGATCAATCGCCAGACATTGAGGTGGCTGAACCGGCAGAAAAGCTAGCGAGTCCAGAGGTTAAACGAGCTTTTTCTTCCCAACTCTCTGTAAAAGAGTGGAGTCAGTACTTGAGCACCAATGAGGTCAAAATTACGGATACCGTACTGGATGCGGATGAACATCGGTTTAAGCGCCAGCGGGATCACCTCCAAGCCCTGATCAATGCCGGAACGGTCATTCCACTACTAGTGCAACGCCAAGACCAGCTCCGGATCGCAAAGGCAGATGAGCAGTGGCAACCGTGCGATCGCATTACCTACGGTCTCCACATTCCCAAACCTAAATTTGGCCCTTCGATGGTGCCCCCTGCCGTGTTGCCCACGCCCTCCTAAGCACAAAACGCTAAACAATGCCCGACATTCAATCCAGCGAAAAAGTAAAGTTTGCAGGCTCTATCCACCAAAAGAACGATATTAGTGCCATCGCTGCTTTCCATGATTTCTTAGTCATCGGATCGGATGAAAGCAAAGACGTGATCCAGCTTTTGCACAAGCAAGATCAGGGCTATTCGGTTGTACTCGATATTTCTGTATCCTCTGATGAGAATGGAGTGGGAGAGATAGATATTGAGGGTTTATCGGTTGATACTGAGGGGATGCTGTATGTAATTGGCTCTCACTCAGCGAAACGGAAGACAATCAAGGATAAAAATACCTATTTGGCCAACCGTCAAAGATTAGCAACGGTGGTTCAAGAAACACAAAGAAATACCATTTTTAAGCTGGAATTAAACCCCGAAACAGGACAAGTGATGAAACGCGCTGCTAATACCCAGCTGAGGACTGTGTTGGAACAGGATATTGTCCTCCATCGGTTTCTCGATCTTCCTAGCAAAGAAAATGGCATTGATATAGAAGGCTTAGCCGTTCACGAGGAAAAGCTCTATCTCGGTTTTCGTGGCCCTGTGTTGAGAGGGAACTATGTCCCCGTGATGGTGACAGAGTTTGAGGATTTACTGGATTATGAATTGCGGTATGTCCAATTAGCGGGGCATGGCATTCGGGATATCACGAGAGTCAAGAATGGTTTTCTGCTGATTGCAGGTCCCGTCGGAGACGGTTTAGGGCCGTATCAACTGTATTTTTGGAATGGCCAAGATATGATTCCGGGGATAGATAGGCCAGACACGTCAAGTTTTTGTCAATGGATTGGCGATATTCCATTGCCCAAGACATATCCAGGAGCGAAGGCCGAAGGACTGACGGTCCTGAAAGAAAAGGGCAAAACCATAACCGCCATGATTGTTTACGATGGGGTTCCGAACGGCGCTCCCACCGTTTTTAAGATTAAACGTTGAAGGATCTGCTCAGCCACCCACTTCCCGACTCTTACTGCTGTTTAGAACTCACAATGATCGGTTCTTCACCTTCCAAATCACCTGCTGCGGGGGGAAGAGAGGTGCGTTGAGGGGCCATGCGATCGCTCAAACTTTTGATCACAATATATAGAATAGGGACCACAAACAAACTCAGGAATGTGGCTACAAACATCCCTCCAAACACGGCTGTTCCTAAGGATTGACGGCTGGCAGCTCCAGCCCCAGAGGCCACCACCAGCGGAAAAATACTGCTAAGGGTCGAGATGGCCGTCATTAGAATAGGACGCAAGCGCTGTTGGGCCGCTTGCAAAGCTGCTTGAGAGACAGATAAACCTTGCTCTAGCCGCAGTTGATTGGCAAACTCCACAATCAGGATTGAATTTTTACTGGCAAGACCAATCAGCATCACCAAGCCAATTTGGCAGTAAATATCATTGGGGAAACTGCGCAACAGTTGAGCACCCAACGCCCCCAAGACAGCCAGCGGCACCGACAGCATGATAATGATCGGATCGACATAACTTTCGTACTGAGCTGCGAGTACCAGAAAGACTAAGACCAATCCCAAACTGAAAATAATCAGCGCTTGACCACCCGACTCAATTTCCTCTAAAGAGGCCCCAGACCACTCAAACCCCAAGCCAGGTGGCAGCACTTTGGCAGCGAGTTCCTCCATCACCTTCAGAGCTTGGCCGGAGCTAACGCCCGCCGCTGCCGCGCCGTTAATCTCAATCGAACGATACTGGTTGTAGTGATTAATGGTTTGAGCACCCGTGACTGAGGTAATGGTGACTAAGTTACTCAGCGGAATCATTTGGTTATTTTCGGCGCGCACATATAGTTTGCCAATATCATCAGGATTAGACCGAAACTGCTGATCGGCTTGGACATACACACGATAGGTGCGGCGCCCTAGGCTGAAGTCATTGACGTAGCGCGATCCTAAATAGACCTGCAGGGTATCAAAGATTTCATCCACCCCCACTTGCAGCGCTTTGGCTCGCTGGCGATTCACTTCAATTTTCAGCTGTGGCGTGTTCGCACCATAGGTAGTGAATGCCCCTTCTAAGGCGGGATGCTGGTTGGCGGCACCCAATAATTGACCCATATTGCCCACAAACTCATCCAAACTGAGGTTCTCAGATCGGTCTTGCAGCTGGAAGGTAAAGCCTCCATAGCTGCCCAATCCACGAATAGAAGGCGGATTGATGGCTAAGATGCGAGCTTCAGGAATTTGAAACAATTGGCCTCGCACTCGTTCAATAATTTTTTGGGCAGATTGTTCGGCGGTTCGCCGTTCTGACCAGGGTTTCAGGGTTGTAAAAACAATACCGTTGTTGGAGGCATTGCCACTAAAGCTAAATCCGCCCACGGCAAAGGTGGCCCGGACTTCTGGTAACGGTAACATCACCTCTTCTATCTTTTTCATCACATCACTGGTGTACTCCAGAGAAACGCCGTCTGGTGCACCCACGATGGTGAGGAAATAACCCTGATCTTCCTCGGGTAAAAAGGCTGAGGGGACGGTGGTATAGAGCCAGGCCGTCAAGGTAAGCAGGGCCACAAAAATAGCTAGTACAAAATATTTGAATCGATTCATCCAATCCAAAATATTGCTATAGCTGTGGCGCAGCCGATCTTGCTGACGATTAAACCAGTTGAAACTAGGGGCTAGCCAGCGGGGAATGCTGGGATTCTGCCGTAGGAGTAACCCCGATAGGGTGGGGGTGAGCGTGAGCGCATTAAAGGTGGAGAGTGCGATCGCAAAGGCAATCGTAAGGGCAAACTGCTGATACAGCGCCCCCGTCGTACCGGGGAAAAACGCTACAGGTACAAACACTGCCATCAAGACCAAGGAGGTGGCAATGACCGCCCCCGTTAGCTCTTGCATCGCCACAATCGCGGCTTTTCGAGGAGGAATGCCTTCATTTTGGATCTTGGCAGCGACATTTTCGACCACCACAATCGCATCATCCACCACCATTCCGGTGGCTAGCGTTAGGCCAAACAGCGTCAAACTATTGATAGAAAATCCAAACAGTTTAACGAATACAAAAGTTCCGATTAAAGAAATGGGAATCGTAACGGCTGGAATAATGGTTGTTCGCCAATCTTGTAAAAAGACAAAGATCACGAGGACGACCAGCCCTACCGCTTGAATCAGGGTCCACACCACTTCAGTGAGGGACTGCTCCACATAGTCCGTCGTGTCAAAACCAATGTCATAGGTCATTCCGGGCGGAAAATCTTGAGCCAGGTCTGCCATGGTTTCCTTGACGCCACGGGCCACCTCTAGGGCATTACTGCCAGGAATTTGAAAAATGCCTAATCCCACCGCCTCTTTACCGCGAAAGCGAAGAAAAGAACCGTAGTTTTCAGCGCCGAGTTCGACTCGACCCACATCCCTAAGTTTGATCAGGTTGCCGTTGGTGGCATCGACCACCACCTCTTCAAATTCTTCAATGCTAGTTAAGCGACTTTCTGCCCGCAGATCAATTTGGAACTGTTGGCCTGCGGGGGCAGGCGGTTGACCAATTTGTCCAGCGCCCACTTGGATATTTTGTTCCTGTAGCGCGGTAACCACATCTTGGCCGGTCAGATTCCGCTTGGCTAGCCGCTCTGGATCGAGCCATAAACGCATCGCATACTTACGTTCACCAAAGATGGTGACATTACCGACCCCTTGAACTCGTTTAAGGGCATTGGTAATGTACAAATCAGCATAGTTACTTAAGAAAATACTGTCGTACTCACCGTCTTCACTAAACAGGCCAAACCCCATCAGAATACTGCTGGACTGTTTACTGACCCGGACTCCGGTCTGCTGCACCGCCGTGGGTAATTGCGATTCAACACTAGAAACCCGATTTTGCACGTCCACAGCGGCTAAATCTTGGTCCCGATTGTTCTCAAAGGTGGCGGTAATCGAGCTAGTCCCGCTATTGCTACTGCTCGATGTCATATAGCGCAGACCTTCGACCCCATTGATTTCCCGTTCTAGAATACTGGTAACTCCGTCTTCGACGGTGGCTGCATCGGCACCAATAAAGTTCGCTTGAATACTAACCTGTTTGGGACTGATATCGGGATATTGGGCAACCGGTAAGGTAGGGAGACAGACTAGCCCCATCAGTAAAATGATCAGGGCACAAACGGTCGTTAGGACAGGCCGTTTAATAAAAAAATTGACAAGCATAAGTAGAGGAACACAGAGAGGGCGTTGGCTAGGTCATCATCAGAAGATAAGCAGTTGCACGACCAAAGGAAATCTCTTAAAACATGCAAAATAGTGACAATAGACGATGGTTCTAGACAACACCAGGCTGCACACCGTTTTACTGAGAGGGCGTCTGGGGTTTGCCTGTATCAACTAACAAAGAGTCACCGTTTTTTAAATTTTGCAGGCCAGACACCACAATCGTTTCACCCGTTTTGATGCCCTTAAGCACCTGGTAATCATTACCTTGGATACTGCCAAGCTCAACCGGTTGCTGGCGAGCCACCATGGGTGGAACTTTCCCCTGCTGTTGAGGTTGATCGGCAACAAAAATAAAGGGCTTGCCTCCAATTCGAGAAATAGCTGTAGTTGGCACCAAAATTCCAGGGCGAGTTTGCCAAATGACCTTTGCTTCAACGCGCTGACCATCTCGTAATTTCCCCTGGGGATTGGGAAAACTGGCTTTGGCTAAAACGGATTGGCTTTCGTTATTAACCGTGGGAGACACGAAACTGATACGCCCCGTTGTTAGGATCGTTTGAGATTGAGCTGGGCTCAATTCTACAGGGAGTCCTAGTGCCAACTGTTCCCGTTCTTCAATGGGAATGTTGAGATTGAGTTCAAGATTTTTATTTTGAATAATGGTGGTCAGAGTATCCGCTGTGGTCACATAGGATCCTAACTTAATCGGGATGTCTCCAACAATTCCGGCAATGGGAGCGGTGATCCGGGTCTCCTGTAAGTCTTCCCGTGCAGAAAGTGCATTGGCCTTAGCCTGGGCCAGGCTCGCCCTAGATTGGGACAGGCTGGCTTGAGCGGCTCGAATTTGTTCATCAATGGCTCTCAGAGAGGCTTGGGCAGCGGCGCGATCGCGTCGGACTTGATCCAAGACTTGCTTGGCCAGCGCCCCTTGTTTCACCAGCTTTTCTGTACGTGAGAACTCGGTATTTTGCAGGTCTAGTTCAGCGACAACCCGTTTGCGCTCCGCCTCAACGGCTCGCAGTTGAGCTTGGGCATTACTACTGGCCGCTGTGGCTACATTGACATTGGCTACAGCAGCCCCAAAGTCAGCTTGCGTTTTGTCAGGACTGAGTTGAAGAATAGGCTGTCCTTTTTTGACCGTTGCTCCCGAGGAAACAAAAATCTGCGTCACGCGCCCTTCTGATTCGGGTCGAAGCACCACACCCTGTTTGGCTTCTAAAGTCCCTAGAAACCTTGAGCCCTGTTTGAGGGGACCCGATTGGACTTTTTGGACTTTGACCAAGACACCTGGTGGGGGCTGTTGCCCTATCTGCGGGTTACCACTCAAAAACAGTCGCCAAACCGCTACCCCTGCACCTGCTAGGACAACACCCGCAATCAGCCAACGGCGACGTTTCTGTTGACGTAATGAGACTTGGGTTGACTTTAGTGAGCGCTCTGCTACAGCAATTTGCGACTCAACAGGCTCTTGCAGGTTGGACGTATCAGAGGGTTCCATAGATCTACACTGTTAGGACATAAGGAGTAGTGAACACCTCATTCCAAAAAAAACAACTTTTAAATTGAAGCACTCACAACTCAATTTTTGATTCCTTGAAAAATATAAAGAGAATCTAAATTCCATTCTAGTTCGGATTTAGCGGGATCGACTATCAAGTTTAGATTTCCGCTGTTTGAGTAGGGTCAAACGACGGCTATTTTTCTTCCTCGACGAGGGGACGAGTGGGGCTAAGTTGCCGTTGGATGCGACGTCCAAACTCTGACGGGAGTTTAGTGATGGCGTCTTGAATGAAGGCTTTGACAAAGTGGTCGCGGCGGTGCAGTTGAAACTGACGTTGGACCACTTCCGTCATTCCCCCATCACCCCAATCTTGATCATTACGAAAATATTCGATAAAACTCTTGCCCGCAATCCGAGTTAAATAGGCGGCGCCGATGCTTTGAATCGTTTTGCCGACCACGAAACCGGCAACGCTAAATTGTAAGGCCCGTGAGAAGACTTCAATGGCCCCTTTCACGATGCCTAAACTCACCATCGTTTTGGCCAGCGAGAGGGCCAGATCCTTGGCACGATCCAACGTCAAATCACAGCCATAAATTTTGGCAATTTCAATCACCATTTGGGTATTAACGGCCGCCGTGGCTAACAAATCAATCACGGGCACTGGCGTTACCCAAATCACACCCGCGCCAATCCATTGAAATCGCTCAACGATTTGATCGGCCTGTTGGCGACGCTCTTGATCAATCTGCTGGCGAGCCTCGGTTCCTAGACGTTGAGACTGAAGTAGTATATTGTCTGCGAATAAATCATCCCCTTCTTCTCGTAAAATACGGACGATCCGCTGGAGTAAGGCTTGGATATCTGGATCGGGCTGTACGGTATTGCCAGTGGCCAATTTGAGCGGCTGAGGATGGGCAGCAATGGCGACAATATCCTCGGGTGGAATCCATCCCTGAACCCGCTCTTGGAGGCGCTGTTGGATCAGGGTCTGATCGGCACTGGGATAACAATCGGTTTTGTTAAAGACCAACAGCGATCGTTTGCCCATGCGTCCCAAGGCTTGTAGCGGTTGGTACTCCGATTGGGTTAAATCACCATCGATGACAAACAAGAGTAAATCAGCTTCCGTCGCTAGCTTCCGGGCAGCTTGCTCACGATCTGTCCCCGCGATGCCCGGTTCTGATAGTCCGGGGGTATCGGTAATCCATAGCTGCTGATCAACACCGCGTAATTGGCATCGAAAGGTTTGCCCAACGCCAGTGGTGCCCATCGTGGCTCCGACAGTTCCCACCATCTGCCCCATCATCACATTGACTAAGGAGGTTTTACCCGCTGAACCGGTGCCAAAGACGACTATTCTCAGCTCCCGGCGCGTAAAGGTCTTGGCAATCCGCCGGGTTTGCTGGAGCAAGGCTTGGCGGGTGACTTCGTCTTGGATTTGCTGGACTTGCCGATGCACGGCACGGAGGTTGGTGGCTGCGGCATCCACCTTATCTTCTGGTACGTGCGGGCGATGCGGTTGTTTAGACTGTTTCTGTCCGCGAAACATCCAGCCATAGTAGAGAAAAGCCCCAATTAAAACTGCTATTAGAGCAATCAGGCAAAATAACAGTAGATTGGCTAGGAACGGCGACGAAAGTGCAATCTGCACATATAGCCACTGCAATGAACTCACCAACCACAGCATTAAGCCTAAAATAATGGCGAGGCCCAAGAACAGAATCAGCAGGCGAGGCCAAGGCATGGGTTAGGGTAAATACTTCGTAACGCGCTTCAGACCAGGCAGATCAAGGGATTGTCGCCGCCAAACCCGCACCATTAACCACAAGTTATTGAGAAAGTATCCAGAGGTCAACACACTATTAAACAGTAAAAGGGAAATTCCCATGCCTTGAGCATTTTCGGCATTGGAAAGGGCCACGCCGGAAGTGAGACACAAGGTTCCCACCAGCCATGCCAACCCTACCAAGATAGCCACTCGACTCACTTCTCGCTGTTTGCGATCGCTCTCTCGCTGATTTAAGGTCCAAATGGCAGGGATAACCCCAAACACAGGGACTAAATAGATAAATAACAGCAGCCGCTTTAAGGTTCTATTTTCAAAAACATCACGGGAATCTTCCATGGCAATGGCGCTGGAATAGCAATCAAAGATACCCCTATCCTAGAACATTGGTGATCAGCCGTTGCGGTTGAGCGTTTTCCGCGATTTAGGATCTTTGGATAACGTTCGCGATTGATCCTAACGATAAGGTTTCGTCTCAGGGTATGGAGTTGAGCGTTGAGCTGTGGTCTTTAAAACCAAAAGGGCAGCGGAATGGGCGAGTTACTACCAAACCATCCAAAAACGATTGCCAGCGCCACTAGGGCTAAGGTATATAAGCTCATCACTAACGAGATACCTGTGGACCACACCCCGATCTTGGGAAGAAAGGAGAGGAGTAAGCCATTGCCCAGTAGAAGCGGAATAACGCAAAACAGCAATCCGAGCGCTGTGGAGATAAGCAGTGGGAACAGGGCTGCGTTGCCCACTTTCAAGGGTGTAAGGGCCGTATTGTACAGAAAAATACTGGCGCATTTCCCCAATAAATATCCGGCAAGAGTACCTGCTAATATCTCAACGATTTTTCTCCAAGACATTAGTTATTTCCTCCACAGATATTGTTTAGATGATTACTGCTCATTAATTGGCAGTTCTTTAAAGACACTCCAGTCTTAGTTTGTACCAACAACACAAGGTATCTAACATAGGGGCAAGCATCCCTGTCGGTATAAATAAAGCTTGCTACCTAAATAGGCGATACTAGCAGCGATCGGAGAGATCGATAGCACCTATTGACTTTGTAAGGTTTGGGCCGCCAGCTCTTGAACTTGTGTTTTGATTTTTTCGTCGTTGCCTGCGATTTTCTCAGCTTTTTGAAACCAAGACTCAGCCGCCTCGGTATCTCCTGCTTCTCCCCGCAGGACAGCTTTTCCTAAGGTCGCTTTGAAATTTTGAGGTTGCAAGGCCAGCATATCGTCGTAGACTTTTTCAGCTTGTGGCTTTTGTCCAGTGAGCTCATATAAGTCAGCGAGTTTAGCCTTCAAAATAATATCGTTCGGCTGTTGAGCAACGACTTTTTCCAAGGGAGGAATGGCTTTTTCCGGTTGACCATTCTCTTCATAATGATCAGCAACGGACGTTAGCGCTTCGACGTTATCAGGATCTGCCTCCAGGACTTCTTTATGATCTTGAACCGTTTTTTGTGACGCCTTTGCCTGTTGAGGCTGTTGATTTGAGAAAATCGAGGTGAGGGCAAAACCAATCGCAATCAGGCCAACCACACCCGCAGCAATAAGCCCCATGGTGATCGCAGGTTTGCGATTGACGGTATGAACGAATTTTTTGAGAGAGCTGCCTTGGGATAAGCCAGCAGCTAGGTCTTGGCCGGAGGAGACGCTACTCGCTCTACAGAGTTCAGAGGTAATCCACACTAGAGCATCGGCGGAACCGGTGGCCCGTAACACGGGCATGCCATCCGTCCGCACAATGGGAATGGAGGAGTAGAAGCGTCGATAGTTGGAGCGGGCATTGTCGAGGCGAATGATTAAGGGCTCGAGACATTTTTCAATCTGTAATTGGCCTAAAGGACCCGCTTCCAAGCGATCGCACTGGGTAAAAATGAGGGCCATTGGATATTGCAAACGATGATGCTTGACTAGGGATGCGATCGCAGTCACTAACTCAATGACATCTTTGACGGATTCCAAGTAGGTGGGATCATTTATCAATGCATAGGCATTGATAAACACGCAGCATCCCTGTGAACTCAAAATCATGGATTGAAAATCATTATTTTGGATGTCACAGATTTCCCCTGGCATGTCCCACCAGCGGAAGTAGCAGAGGGTTTGCGTTCCCCAAAAGCGCTGCTGTTTCAGGCTAAAGTTAAAGCCTGAGATTTTCATGGTTGGGGGAGGATATTGGCCCGTTTGGGCAATGTAATTCATCACCCCTTGGATATTTTCGTGTGCTTCTTGGTCCTGACAGTCAAACCAAAGCTGATTCTGTTGTTCCCCCTCATAACTGGAGTTTGACTCAGTGTAGCTGCCCACTAAAAATACGGTCTTGCCGACACCGCGCTCACCGATGCTCAGCAGATTGAGGGCTTTGGGGGCATCTCCGAATAATAAGCTCATCTTCTTATCGTTTAACTCGTAAAGATCGACTAGGTGATTAGGGGAATTAAGCGGTCTAGAAAATGTGAGTTGACCCAAGCAAGCAGCAATCTTGGCAAAGGTACAACGGATTGGGCAGCAGTTGATACAGGCAGACCCTGACGCTAGGGGCTTGTCTCCTATGGAGTGGGATTACCTCTGTGCGTCCTCGGGTTGGGGGATGAGGTTTCTGCCGAATTCGCGATCGGCTGATCTAGTTTCAGCTGGGTGATTAATTCATTCCTCACCTCTGGTGATAGCTCAGTATCTTTATCAATATTTTCAATTTGCAGCGCCACTTGGAGGCGTTTAACCGTGCGATTAATTTCACCATCCAGTAAACCAGATAGAGCCTTAGCGGCTTTCACTAACAAGAACACATCGGGTGTGCAACTGGCCAGGATGACGTATCCCTCTTGCGCCTGTACAGAAATTTTTTCCACATCTTGCCATTGCAGTTCTTCGTGGGTACTTTTTGCCAAGTACAGCATCGTGCCAGCAATAATCAAAGCGCTGTTCTCGCTAATGCCGATCGGTGGCGTAATGGGTTGCCCCTCTACCGACACTAAAAAGGCACCTTGAATGCCAATGGGCTTGGCGATTAATTCGTATAGAATCTGATCGAAACAATTTTTGGGCGTGGAGGCAGGTTGCTGAAGCAGGGCGGTCTCTTCTGGCGGGAGCGGCTGCTTAACAATGGGCTTGTGGCTTGATTGAGCGGCAGATGGGGCTGGATCGCCTTGCTGATTTTGGGAATGAACGACTTGTCGAGACTGCCGATCGCTAGCAGGGACAAAAACGTTCAACAACTCTTGCATTTGCAGGAACGTACGGCTGTAATTGCGGATGTCATCGGGAATATCTACCCCCATTCTGGCTGGCGGATACCCTAGAACATCAGGGATAGAGATATTCTCTAAAACACCTTTGCTTAAATCCTGTTGGTTCACGATTGCTGTGGGTCCACGCTGAAGGCAGATAAAGATACTGTCAAGGTGAGCATCTGTTAAGGGCTCAGCAAGGTGGTACCCAATAAAATAGGGAACATGACGACCCACATCATCCGTGGCATCCCCATAGAGCCAGCCAAAGAGCGTGTGTTCGGCATTGATTTGATAGAGATAGGCGGCTCGATACTCGGCTCCAGGTGGATTATATGAATTCCACCGTAAGTACACAACCTGATGAACAAAGGCATGTTGAATCTCTTTCGGAATTTGAGGACTGGATAAGTGCCTAAACCCGATCTGAGGGAAACTGGTATAAACAAGTTGTCCAAGAGACTGCAACATGATGGGTCCTGAGGATAGGGATGCTTCATCTGCGATCGCAAACCTTGAGGGCATATCAGGGCTTGTCAGATTACTAGATGAACCATCATTCTCATCACCATCCTGCCTTAAAAAAGTATTAGTCACCAGTGTGTTTGTCATATTGGAAGCAATCGATGTGGGAAGTGATCAGATACCTGGCATAGCCGATTGACTCGGCTATACAGGACTTAAAACAAGTGGATAATATTGGAGATAAATGAAGCCACGGAGTTGATAGGAATTAACCCACCAAAGGCAAAGGTGGTGCGCTTGGAATTATAGGTTGCTTGTTGCGACGTCCGACCACTTGTGAGTGGAACTCCCCCTGACCCACCTGATAAATTTTCAATTTCAGTATCATTGGAGGAGGTGGCTTCAATAATTTCCTGCTCTAGATACATAAAAGTCATCATGCCAGCGGAGATAGTTTCTTGATCTCGTTCGGATAGGTCTGTCAACAGCTCCGATGAACTGTTGGGACGTAAGGGGTACGTCGTGGTTTTTTGCAGGTTAGACATGGATGTTCTCCTTTTGAGGACTTAGTAGTGGTGCAAAAACTTTTGATGGTCACCCGGTTGGGCTTGCAGCTTTTCAAACTCACCTTCTAAAATGAGTTGGCCTTTATCCATTTGGACGAGCCATTCTGCTCGTTTAATCGTGCTAGGTCGGTGGGAAATCATAATCGTGGTTTTACCCTGACGATAGGATAACAGCTTGTCCAAAACCTCTGCTTCTGTAACCGGATCCAGACCTGCTGTGGATTCATCCAAAATCAGGATAGGTGGATCATTCACAATCGCTCGTGCGATCGCCAGACGCTGCCGTTGTCCACCCGATAAATTAGCGCCAAACTCTCCTAAAACCGTTTGATAGGTATTGGGCAAATCGCTAATAAACCCATCCGCATCAGCCACCTGACAGGCTTGAACAATTTGTTCAAAGGACACTTGGGGATTGCCAAGCTGAAAATTCTCAATAATCGATCGACTCCAAAAATGAGGCTCTTGCGGTACAAAGGAAACCTGCTGCCTCAGGGATTCTAAAGACAGATCCTGCAAATTAAAGGGGCCAATCCGAACCGTTCCAGATTGGGGTTTATACAAGCCCGAGATCACCTTCGCTAAGGTACTTTTCCCACAGCCGGATCGACCAATAATGACGATCACCTTACCACCAGGTAACTTTAAGGAAAAATCATCTAAAAGAACCACTCGGCCTGCATGGTGGAAGTTCAAATTTGAACAAGAAATATCATGGTCTCCAGACAGTTGAGCAAAGGGCTTCTTGGCTTCCCCAACCGATTCTGGTGTAGCATCGATCACTTCTAGGATTCGGCCAATGGCCGTTTGGGCACGGAAATATTCATCCGTTAGGCTAATCAAAGAGGTCATCAACGACAAGATATTACCTTGCATCGTATTAAAGGCCAGCAATTGACCAATACTGATCTCTTCTTTAATCACCAACAAGCTCCCCGTTGCCAGCAGAGCAACGCTGCCAATCCCTGATATCAACTGCGTGAAGGTGCCGTTGAGCACACTCAACTGAATCGTGCTAAAGGTTAAATTGGTGAGACGACCAAACCGAGACTGAAACTCTTCCCAAAATTGGGGACCCGCATTGGTGGTTTTTAATACCAGTGCGCCTTTAAAGGTTTCAACTAAGACCCCTTGATTCTCCGAAGATAGAATCAGCAAGCTGCGGGTCTTTTTGCGCAAAATGGGTAGAAACGGCAACGTCGACAAGGTCATAATCAGCGCAATAACCGCCGCCACTAGAGTCAAGATCGGACTGTAAAACAGCATAAATCCCAACGAAATGACGGCAACAAAGATTTGGCTAGGCACTCGAACCACAATTTGGGAAACGAGCTGGTTGACTTCGTTAATATCGCGCAAACGACTGACGATTTCCCCACTTCGCCGGGACTCGTAGTAATTCAAGGGGAGTTGCAAAATCTTGCGACCAAACTCCAATACCAATCCCAACTGCAATCGCTGACTGAAGTGGGCGATTAGATTCGACTGCATGATTTGCAGACTACTGCTAAACACTTGGGAGACGACCACCCCCACCACTACAATGGTCAGCAATTCCATATCCTGACGGACTAAAACATCATCTGTCAGAATCTGAATGAGAAACGGGCTGGATAGCGCCAATAAGCCCAACACAATGTTAATCAGAAGGGCTTGACTCAAAATACGGCGATAGGGCCAGATTCGCTTAAGGAATCGCGAAAAACCAGCTGATACCGCTTCATCATCCTCTGATTGGTCATTAAAACGCTCAGAATCAGGCTCTACCAAGAGCATGATTCCATTCCAAGACTCTAACAGCTCTCGTTTAGTCAGATAGCGAATGCCAATTCCTGGATCGGCAACCACATATTTACGGCCGCGTTTCCCGTATAAAACGACCCAGTGATAGCCCTTCCAGTGAATGATAGCTGGCAGCAAAATTTCCTGTAAGCGATCCACCAGGGCTTCCGACGCTTTAACCGAACGCGCATTAAAACCTAGCGCTTCTGCACCTCGTTTAAGGCCCAACAGTGTGGTTCCCAGTTGGCCTGTTCCCACCACCTCTCGGCTACGAGTGATGCTAAGGATCCGCCCATAATATTTACAGATACTGGCCAAACAGGCTGCTCCACAGTCCTCTTCGCTCCACTGTTTGATACACTGGTAGCTCTTTCGTGATTTAAGAGGGTTTAGGAACATTAAAGCAGTCATAAATGCATTGCCATATTATTCTTGCAAAGAACGGGGTGCGTTGGTGCAATCCATACGTGATCTATACATTGGACAATAATCTTGCTTTCTTGAGAACAAACTCCAGAACCGTTTCTTGACGAGAGACAATATCGGCTCGACCTTCCATACCAAACTGAAGACGGCACCAACGTTTTTGATCTCCCATATATAAGGTGCGCGGTTGAATCGTCACTTGGTAAAAGGTGGGGCTTGTGGGTCCCTCACCTGCGGGAATAGCATCAGGAGACACATTCCTAACGGTGCCTTTTAGGGTTCCGTAATCTGTGTAAGGACAGGCCGAAACTCGCATCTGAACCGTTTGTCCTGTTTTGACCTGATTGATATCTTGAGCACCGACTTTAGCTTTAATCACTAAGGGAGCATTGCGAGGAGCGATTTGGGCAATCGCAGCCCCTGGCTGCACCACTTGTCCAGGATTAGTAAGATTGAGCTGAAGGACAGTGCCATCAATAGGAGCCTTAATTTGGGTTCCTTTTAGTTCATTAGTAATTTGCTTGAGTTCTTTTTGAGTCCGCTGTAATTGGTTCTGAGCTTCAATGCGAGTTCGCATCAGCTGCTCTTTTTGCTGGCCTAAGCCTGCAACCGTCACATTACCTCGGGCCTTTTCTTGAGCAATCTGCTCCTGCGCTTTAGCAATGCTGGCATCAGTTGGGTTTAAAGCAGCTTTGAGGCGTTTAATGCGGGCAGCCGCTGCTTGTAAAGCGGCTTTTTTCTCTTTAACCTGCAGCTTGGCAATCGCTCCTGATGCTTCCAACTCTTTGAAACGCTGATATTCTTCAGCCGCTAAATCATAGCCGGCTTGAGCTTCTTCTAAGTCTGCTTCCGTACTAACCTGTAGATCCTGGAAGCGACGCTGATTCTCAGTTAAGTTAGCTTCAGCTGCGGCAATGGACCGCCTGACCAATCTCGATTCAGCAACAATCTGATTATCTAAAGATCTGAGTTGAGCGTTGATTTGATACCGCTGAAGCGTGATGGAACGGATGTCACCTTCAAGTTGGCTTTTTCGATTCTGTAAGGTCGAGTCATCCAGCTGGGCAAAGAGGTCGCCTTTCTTGACAGCCTGATTCTCTTCTACATTGATGTTAGTGACTGTACCCTCAATGCCACTTTGAACAACGCTCAAGCCTCCTGCCGGTCGAATGGCCGCCGGAGCCTTGACCGTAATGCTGAACTTGAGCACAGAAGACACCGCAACAGCAGCACCAAAGACTAGAACAAGAGCCATTCCTCCCAATGAAATCCATGGGCTGATGGAGGGTAGGAATTCGTCTTCCTGAACAAAATGAAGGTGATCAGGTTGGAGGGTATTCATGCAACTTTATCTATCAATTCATTGAACACATCAACAAGAGGATTTAGACCAGGAAACTAGCAAATCTTAGAGGCCTGTCATATAATCGAGGTCTAGGGAGCAGTGTGCTCTCTCATGGCTTAAATGTTGGAATTGCAATGTTTGAGCCCTTGGGGGGGATGCAGAATATATCTAAAAAACCTCACTTGCACTGGGATGATTTAAGATACCTGCATTCCCTTTTTTCCGTGAATCCTTACCTGAATTCACACTTAGTCCACTGAGCCAAACAGTAAATTAAAGGCACTGGTGTTAATCTTTTGGTTTGCACCTGTGATTGTTCCGCCTGCGCTAGCACCATTGGGACCTGCTACGGCAGTTCCGCTAGCCTGAAGAAGTTGGAGATGCGAGAAAAAGCTGGTTTGATTGATATTCAGAAGAGTAGCTGCTCCACCAGCCACCACCTCTTGCTCGCGATCTGATAGGTCAGAGAACAACTCAGAAGACATAGTAGGACCTCAATTTGAACTGATTAAATTCAAAGAAATATATTCGATTGGACTATTTATATTAGAACAGTTGGAATGGAGTAGAGCAGTGATCCAAAACACTTTCTACAGAGAGTTAGAGAACGATCAACGTTACATTGGCAACCATCTAGACTAGGGTCTACCCTAACTCGTTAAGGTCGCTGAGAAGTATCACTACCTGCAGATAGATGCTCGAAAGTAGCAGTGCTAAGCAGCACCACGCTAATTATTAAAAGACTACATTGTTGCAAGAGTTTTATGTATAAAATGCAATACTAGCTCGCAATATTTTTAGTAAATTATATTAAAAAATATCTTAAAAATCTTTTCTCTAGATATTGCAAAATTTTTTTCTATAGTCTTTGTTAGATGTTGGGCATGTACTTATTTGTTTTTGCTATGAACAATAAGCACATGCCCGTTGGATTATTTAGATATGGACGTTCAGTTTGTTTGTACCAGAAGTACGGATTACGTTGTGAACGCCATAGACAGAACCACCAGCTGCAGAACCACCTGGGCCAGACACTGAGTAACCAGTAGCTCCAGCTGCTTTATAGTTCTGAAAGAACTTAGTT